>JAWOFF010000047.1:0-24065 GCA_046482325.1 Desulfosalsimonadaceae bacterium | reverse complement strand
TAAATGACATCAATCGACGCAACTACCGGCTGGAAGAAGGCGTGTGCCAGGCAGGAGAGGACCGGCCCGGCGATTTCGCCCAAAAACAGAGTCTGCACCTGTCCTGTAAAGATGAACCGGAAAAACAGCGGATCAAAAAGGCGCTGGACAAAAATTTCAAGCCGGTCCAGCAGTCCCTTCGGCTGGATTTTTCCGAAGCCAAAGAAAATTTTCATATTTACGGGCCGTTATTTGATGAAAGCCTCAAGCAGGCGCTTGAAAATTTCAATATCCTGAACCTGGACGGCGCCTCCCCGCCGCTTCTGAACGCGGGCGAGGCCAAGTTTGTCCGGGATCTGTCTTCATACCTGCAGCAGCCCGGGGCGCAGAAAAGCCGGTACGAGTTTTATCTCATGCGAAACGAGGCGTCCATGCGCTCGGTGGGTATTTACCTGGAAGCTGAGCTGCAGGCCTTTTTCCCGGATTTTGTGTTCTGGATCGTGGATGAGAAGAAAAAGCACACCCATGTCGTGCTTGTGGATCCCAAGGGGCAGACCGGCATTGTCAATCCCAGAACCCTTGAGGACAATGAAAAGGTCAATATCGCGGTCAGCGGACATCTCGACGAGCTGGCCGAAAAACTGACCCAGGTGCACGGCAGAAAATTTTTCGTGCATTCGTTTATACTTTTGCGGGATTCGTCTCCCCTGGGCACACCCGGCGACGGCATATCCCCGGATAACAAAACACTTGCGGTTGTCGAATCGATGCAGCACAAAAACGTGCTCCGCCTGGACTGGTCAGAAAGCAGGGAAGACGGAAGCCCGGTTGACGGCCGCATCAACGGCAAAACCTATCTTGACATGATGTTTGAAAAAATCAGGGTGAAGTTTTGAATCCCGTATTTCTACACAGTGGACACATTTATCCAATTCGAATAAATGCTTTCCTATGGCTGAAAAAGGGTTTCCGGGCGGATCTGCACCCGGCGGACTCCGGCAAACTGCCCCGCGGTTTTTTGAATCTGGGCCTGCAGCAGCCCGGTACGACAGGAACCGCCGCTGGTAAAGCCAGGCACCCGGGGAAAGCGGGGGGTTAAACGGCCGGTGTCTGCATCAAATGCCACACGTTGCAGCCGAAAATCCGGGTGGGGAAATTCGGTCTGAAAACCGGCGGCCTTTTCTTCCTCCCGGAGTTCCCCCTTGAGCAGCAGCTCCAGGGTTTCCCGAACGGGCCTTTTCCCGGGAATTTTTCTTTCTACCGGGAGGACAGCATCCGGGCTGCTCCGATCAGACAGAGGACCCCGGCCGCGGCTGCAAGGAGCAGAAAAATGACGATGTCCTGCAGCCCAAACGCATTTGGGCGGTATATCATTGTGCTGTCCCGTCTGCCGACTTCTTTTGCTTTTTTCCTGCAGGCCGGGCATAAAGCCGGAAAAGGCAGCCCGGCCGAGGCAGGAGCATGGGGGTTTTCCGGCGGTACTCTTCGTAATCCAGTCCGAATTTATCCAGTAGCTCCCATTCTTCCACCCGCAGCAGAAAGACGATCACCCAGGTCCACTGCGTGATGGTGATGATGAGAAAAGATCCCGGATGCCCGATCAGCAGACCAAGAGAGGTCATGAATAGGCCCACCCCCAGATGGTGGGGATGTCTGACGCACTCATAGATATCTGTGGTGACCAGCCGGCTGGTGCATCCCCATTCCTGCGGCTCGCCCAGGGCGTTTAACAGCCGCCCCGTTCTTTTCAGCGGAAAATGAGCCAAAACCAGCCCGGCAAGGCCAAGCAGGCGGACATAATACGGAAACGCTCCAGTGTGCAGCACCAGGTCGGTACCGATCCCGGCGGCAACAGAGGATCCTGTCAGTATAAACCACATGATAAGACGCTTTTTGCAGACCGACACTTTTTTCTCCTATATACATGATCCAATGCGTACCTGCAATTTTCACCGCATTTTGTATTGGCTGTAAAGAATAAAAAAAGGAAACAGCCGTATCCGGGAACATTTTTGACTTTGCCTGAATTTCCCGATATTGTCTTTCCTGAACTGAGCCGGATCCAGGAATGCGGCCCGGCAGAAAGACTTCCAGAAAGGAAAGGAAGCACTGGTATGCCCAAAAATCAGTGCGCCCCCGTATCTGTAGTGGGAGGCAATATTGCAGGGCTTTCGGCCGCCTGGCATCTGGCCCGCCTCGGCATTGCCGTAACAGTATACGAGTCGCAAATCTGGAACAAGCCCTGCGGAGGGGCCATAAGCTGCGAATTCGCCGGCTATCTGCAACAGGAGCTTGGTGTGGCCCCGGAGGGTGCCGATCATTTTGTACCGGGCCTGCGGCTTTCCTTTGCCAAAAACCGCGTCCTGGATCTGCCCGGCTTTTTTGTGGTCACAAACCGTAAGGATCTGCAGCAAAAGCTTATCCGGCGCCTCCGGAGGGAGCCCAACATCAATTTCGTCTTCAGGCGCGTCTCCATCTCAGACCATCACCTGTTCTCTCCCCAGACCGTCCTTGCCGCCGGCTTCAGCGGTTTCAGCAAACAGGCCATGCAGGAACACTGGCAACAGATGCGGCGCGGCATCATTTACCGCTTTGACGGCAGGGTCGCCAAGGGGCCGCACCCAAGGCGCCACCTCATGGTCTTTGACAGCCGGATCAAGGGGTATGGATGGATTTTTATCGGCAAGGACGATCATGTGAATATCGGTTTCGGCGGGCTTGCCGCCAAGGAGCGCATCCGGCAATGCTACGAGGATTTTCTGGAACATATCGTCCGCTGCCACGGCTATTACCTACGGCCCCCCGACCCGACCCCGGAGGGCTGGAAAATCCCCGTTGTCACAAGAAACTGGAATTATCCGGTGGCTTTTGCCAGAAACGGCGTGGAATTTATCGGCACCGGCGATGCATTGGGTCTTGCACACCCCGTCATAGGAGCGGGGATCGAGCCTGCCTGGCAGTCCGGCTGGCTGCTGGCCCAATGTGCAGACGCGCAAACCGGTATCATCAACACCGAAGAGTACAGGCGTCTTTTGAAGCACAATCTGCGCCTCACCTGCCGAAGCCCCGTCCAACGCCTCATGACAGCCACGGCCAAAAGCCGGGGCCTCCCCTGCAAGGACGTATTCGGCTATCTGACTGCAAGGCTTACGGCCGACCATATTATCCGAACGATCCAAAACTATCCCTGGTTTGCCATGGTCCACGACGGCAGGCGTAAAACCGGATACAGCATTTCCGTGCCCGGATCACTCCGTAGAACGCCTCCTGCAAAACCGCCTGAATCGGCGGCAGAAAGCAGATAAAGCTTACTCAGTCCCGCTTTTGCAGCTCCCGCTTTTGCTTTTCCTTGCCGGAAATGGTTTCTTCCACAAATATGGGGCGGTTGTCCGGCCAGGAAATCTCAGAGTAATACATGAGCGCTGCGATAGTTGAAGGCGAGGGTGTAAAAATCTGAACCTGCTCCGGCCTGAAGCGCAGCTCCCTTGCGGTAAAATCCTTCAGGCGCCGCATGTCCTCCAGGCTGCAGCCCGGGTAGGCGGCGATGAAATAGCAGGTCAGAAACCGTTTTTTCCGGAGCTGGCGGGTTTTCTCCCGGAACAGACCTATAAACCGCCGGGTTTTCTCGATGTCAGGCTTTCCCATGAGGGACAGGACATGGGCCTCGGAATGCTCCGGGGCAATCTTTAACTGGCCGGAGATATGGTGCCTGACGAGCAGTTCCAGGTAGCTGTCTCCGCAGCTGCGGTCGGCCAGGATCATGTCATGGCGGATGCCGGAGCTGACAAAAACCCTTTTGACGCCCTCAATTTTGCGGAGATTTTCAAGCAGCCGTATCTGGGAGCGGTGGTCTACGGGCAGGTGCCTGCAGGGCTCCGGTGTTAAGCAGCGCCTGTCGCGGCACGGACCGACATCCCTTTTCCGCTGGCACTCAATGCCGTACATGTTGGCCGTGGGACCGCCCACATCCTGGATTACGCCCTTGAATAAAGGGTGGCGTCTCATTTCCCTGGCTTCCCGCATGAGGGAAGCCAGGCTGCGCTCCACAATAGTGCGGCCCTCATGTACAGCGATTGCGCAGAAATGACATTCCCCGTAGCAGCCCCTGTGCGTCCTGATGGAAAAGCGTATGGTATCCAGCGCCCGGACAGTGCCGAACTGCCGGTCAAAGGGGCCAAGCTCGCGCTCGTAGCCGGCCTCATGGATGCGGTCCAGCTCCTCTGTTGCCGGCAGCGGCTGCGGCGGATTGTGGATCAGGTAGCGGCTGTCCTGTTTTTGGACCAGACCTTCTGCAGTTTTGGGCTCGTTGTTCTTGTAGAAGCTTGCAAACATGCTGCGGAATGCGGACACGTCCTGTTTGACCACATCATGGGCCGGCAGCTCGATAAAGCCCTCCGGTTTTTCCGCTGATATCCAGCAGATTCCGCCTACATCATGTACAGGCTCTGCGGCTGCCAGGCGGCGGGCCAGCTCCAAAACCGCCTTCTCGCCCATGCCGTATACCAGGATATCGGCTTTGGCATCAAAGAGCACCGAACGCCGCACGCGGCCGGACCAGTAGTCATAATGGGAAATGCGCCGCAGGCTGGCCTCGATGCCGCCCAGCACGATCGGGACGGTTTTTTTGAAGTGCCTGCGGATCAGGTTGGTGTAAACAATTGCCGCCCTGTCCGGCCTGCGGGTGTTCCGGCCGCCTGCCGTAAGGTCGTCCTGTTTGCGCGGCCTTTTGGTCGCAGTGTAGTTGGCGATCATCGAATCCATGCATCCTGCGCTTACCCCCCAGAAAAGCAGCGGCTCGCCCAGCCTGCAGATATCTTCTGCGCTGCCGGTATCCGGCTGGGAGATGATGCCCACCCGGAAGCCCCCGCGCACCAGTGTTTTGCCGATCACGGAGATGCCGATATGCGGCGCGTCAATATAGGCGTCTCCGTTAACCAGGATCACATCCAGTGCCTCCCATCCCAGGGCGGCAGCCTCTTTTTTGGTAGCGGGCAGAAACATGGAATCATCCCCCTTTGCGAAAGCGGGAATACAAATAAAATGCAATGCCTGCGGCTGTTGCGGCATTTAAGGACTCCACCTCCGGGGCAATGCCGATGGAGAACGCTTTTTCGCGAAGATGTGCGGGCAGCCCCCCGCCTTCCACACCGGGCAGCAGCCCGAAGGCTTCAGGAAAATAGGCTGCCGCGATATCCTCACCCTCGCCGGAAAGGGCCACAAGCGGCAAATCCGCCGGCAGACCGGCAATGGAGGGTCCCTGGTAAAAGTCTGCGGCAAAAACCGTCCCCCCGGAGGCGCGGATGGCTTTCGGGTGAAAGGGATAGGCGCTTTCCGCAAGCAGAATAATTCGCCGGACGCCAAAGGCCACCGCCGATCGAATCACCGCACCTGTATTTTCCGGATCCTGAAAGGGGGCCAAAAGGCTGCACCCCCCGGAAAATCCCTGCTGCGGCTGCCAGGTATGAATGGCGGGGGTTGCCGCAAGAAGCAGCGGAAAGCGCGTGCCACTCACATCAAGAATTCGAAAAAGATCCGGGGCAAGTCTGTACCAGGCCATGGAGCGGGGCGCATCCTCCGGCGGCGGCGGATGGCTCTCCCCGGATATCCAGGCCTCGCAGCGTTCAGGAAAATCGCGGATCAGCTCCTGCACCTGCTTTTGTCCGGCTACCAGCGCCTGCTGCTGCTTTCGTGCCCCCTTGCCGCTCAACAGTTTCTTCAGCTTCTTAAAAGTACTGTTCTGCTCGCTTGCAATACTCAGAAAAAAGTGGCGGTCTCTGGCGCTCTCTTCCTGCTCGCGCATGGGCGTGCTGATTCTGCGAAACACCACCAGCCGGCGTTCATGGGGTGTATGCGGAATCCGGTAGGCCCTGTCCTGCAGCTCCGTAAGCTCACGGCCGAAGCGCCGGCCGGCTTCCCCGATCTCCGCATCGCAGTCCGGGCCTTTCATAAAAACAGCCAGCCCGTCTTTTGCCAAACATCCCTCGATGCGCCAGAGGGTTTTGGCAATGGATTCCACAGCCCGGGTAATCACGCAGGATACAGGCTCCCGGAATTTCGGCGTAATACCCCTTCCAAGCACGGAGACATCTGAAAGGCCCAGTTCCTCTACAGCCCTCCGGAGAAAATCCGCCCTGTTCTGCCGGCTCTCCGCCAGAATCACCACAAGGTGCGGAAAGGCGATTTTCAAGGGGATCCCCGGCATGCCGGGACCCGTGCCCAAATCGAGAAGCGGCGGGGGAAGATCGGTCATCCGGCCGGGCAGGATGGCATCCGCATAAAGCTTTATGACCATATTTTCAAAATTGTGGATCCGGGTGAGGTTCAACTGTGGATTGTACCGGCGCAGCAGTCTGTGGTAAGACCATAGCTGATCAAGCTGGCAAGGGGACAGAAAAATCCCGGAGCGCTCCAGAAGCGCCGCCATCTCCGCCTGTCTGCGGGCTTGTGTTTTTTCGGGCCTGCTATGGGATTTTGACAATTGCCAGTCCTGATGCTCTCATAAAAAGCGATTAATGCCGCGGCTGCGGTATTTTTGCAGAAAGTAACATAAAGCTATGATCTGTTTTATAAGGCCATCACCGGTAATGGCTTAAAAAGGACATAGCCGGATGTTTTTTGAAAATCAGTTTGCGATGAAAACTGCAGTTGCCGGAACCTTTAGCACATGAAACCGATTTCAACAACATCGACCGGGTTTTTCACCAAAAAATGGCCGGTGTTCTATGAGGACAACCACCTTCTATCCCTTTATAAGCCATCCGGCCTGCTGGTGCAAGCGGACCAGACAGGTGATCCCTCGCTGCTCGCGCTATCCAAGGCCTGGCTGAAAAAAAAGTATAACAAGCCCGGCCGCGTGTTCCTCGGCCTTGTCCACCGCCTGGACCGGCCGGTTGCAGGCGTTGTCCTGTTTGCCAAAACCTCCAAGGCGGCGGGACGCTTGAGCGGGCAGTTTCGAAGCGGCACGGCCGAAAAAATCTATACCGCAGTTGTTGAAGGCGTCCTCCGGCAGCCCTCGGGCCGGCTGACCCATCCCATCGAACGGCTAAACGGCGGCTCCAGCCGGATACCGGATGCAGCCACCGGCAAAAGCCGGGAAGCCCGCCTGGAGTTTGAGGTAACCGGTACAGGCGCCGGCAGGAGCCTGCTTCACATCCGCCTGGAGACAGGCCGCCACCACCAGATCCGGGCGCAACTGGCCTACATCGGCCATCCCGTTCTTGGAGATATTCGCTACGGGGCAAGCGCCCCGCTTGCCGAAAAACAGATCGCCCTTTGCGCCACAGAACTCTCGGTAATCCATCCCACTGCAAGGGACACACGAACCTTTTCCTCGCCCCTGCCCGCGGGCTGGCCATGGCCGGGGCTCGAAAAGACCGCACAGGCTCCGCCATGGAACTGGACCCAAATCAGAGAGGAGATTGACGGCTTTGCCCCGGAAAACACATAAGGCTGCCGTCCTGATTACGGCAATCCGCAACTCTGTTTCCCTTTTTTTCCTAAATTAAGCGATTTTCAAGTTTGCCGATGGTCCGCCGCTCCTATTTACTAATCTTTGCATTATCATCTGGACATCACCGGTAATTGCGAAAGGCTGATTGCATGGATTTGGTAATATCTCAAGGCGAAGCGAAGCAGAAGCGACCTGGACTGTTTGAGCCGAAGGCGAGTTTCCAGGGCGCTGCAAAGCGAGCCTTAGAGATATCCCCAATTCATGCGCACGCCGGGAAAAATGCCGGGGATGTCTGCAAAAAACTGCAAAGATTAGTAAGCGTCAAGGGCAGCATAACGAAGGAACTGAGTTTTTTCCTGCATTATGCCGGATGCCAGCGGAACTGAAAACACCTATGTATGAGGCGTGGGGTGCAACTATTATCTGAAGGGCCCGGGAAACAAACTGACTGCCGAGTGGACCACCCTGGACACAGGCAGCCTTTGGATTCTAGTCAGGGCTCCACCCGCAGGCTTCCGCAGGAATCCGGGCCGCTTACTTCGCCGATAATGCAGGCGGACAGGCCCTTTTCCTGCAGGGCCGCAACAAGCTCCGAAGCCCCTGGTTCTGCCACGGAAAGGATAAGGCCGCCGGAAGTCTGGGGGTCAAACAGCAAATCGGCCAGGATGGCGTCAATTCCCTCCGCAATACTAACGCTGTGGCTGAAAAACTTCTTGTTGTCATAGGCCCCTGCCGGGAAAAAGCCCATTTGGGCAAACTCCAGGGCGGACTGGATAACCGGCACCCGGGCAACTGACAGAACAATATCTTTTTGCGATGCCCTGGCCATTTCCAGCATGTGCCCGGCCAGGCCGAATCCTGTCACATCCGTGCACGCATGGGGCCCAAACTGCCGGGCCGCAAAAGCAGCATCCCTGTTTAAGGCTGTGGTAATTGCTATCAGCTCGTCTGTGGCCCGGCCCCCGGCCAGCCTGCCCTTCACCGCGGTGGCCAGGATGCCCGTACCGATGGGCTTTGTTAGAATAATCCGGTCGCCCGCCTCTGCCCGGCTGTTGGTCCATATCCTGTCCGGATGCACCACGCCTGTAACGGAAAGCCCGTATTTCAATTCCTTATCGTCCACGCTGTGGCCGCCCACCAGGACCGCTCCGGAGTCATTAATCACGTCCAGCCCGCCTGCTAGTGTTTCTTCCAACACCTCTTCCGGCAGATCATCTGCGGGAAAGCAGACGATATTCATGGCCGTCAGGGGATCGCCGCCCATGGCGTAGACATCGCTCAGGGCATTGGCGGCTGCGATACGGCCGAAATCATAAGCGGAATCTATGATGGGCGTAAAAAAATCCAGTGTCTGAATAAGCGCGGTATCTTCGCTTAACTGATAGACCCCCGCATCATCGGAGGTCTCCGTGCCAACCAGCAGCCGGGGATCGGTTTTCAGCGGCAGCCGGCTGACCACTCTGTCCAGCAACTCCGGACCCAGTTTTCCCGCTCACCCGGAAGCCCGGGTTTTTTCCGTCAGGTTATAGGAGGGATGGGTATTTTCTGCCATATTCTTTGCCGTCCAAAGCCTGTTGTTTGCTTATGCGTCAATCCTGCTGGCGCACTGATTTTTATAAGTTTATGCCCTTGCCGGTGCAAATGTAAAATTGATTGTGTAAATAGCAACAGAAAAAGCTATAGAAAAACATTATTTTCTCCTGAACTGAGCGCTTCAAATTTTTAAACCTCTAACCTAAATTGAGCGATTTTCAGGTATGCCGCAGATACAAGGTTTTATGCTGATGGTATCGGGGGAAGCCGGTTGCCTCGCTCCCCGGTCATTTTGGGAGCTCGGAAACCGCCTTCCCCCGATATCAATAACTTAGTGCCTAAGTGCCTTCAGTGCCTAAGTGCCTAAGTGCCTTCAGTGCCTTCAGTGCCTAAGTGCCTAAGTGCCTTAGTGCCTTAGTGCCTTAGTGCCTTAGTGCCTTCAGTGCCTTCAGTGCCTTCAGTGCCTTAGTGCCTTAGTGCCTTAGTGCCTTAGTGCCTTCAGCCGGCCCTGGAAGTTACTGACCGGTTCGGTCCCGGGCTGCGCACCGGTGGGGTTACTTCCAGGGAACATCCGGCTATGTCCTTTATTTAAGCCATTACCGGTATTTGCTCAAGAGGCCATTGGCGAGCCTTGTTGATAGCTCCTGGCGAAGCGCAGCCAAAGCGAGCGGAATAAATCGCTTTTTACGAAGCGAACCCTTTTCGAAGATGATTTGACAAACGCCGGGATTAATTGTAGGGGTGCAACATAAAACTTAATAAGGAGGAAGCAAAAATGAACGGCAAAAGCGCAGAGGATATAGATTTTACAATTGACCAGAACAACCTGTACCGGGAGGAGTCCGTCACGGACATGAAGGTGGCCTCCATCCGGAAAATGACACCGGTAAAACCGGACGGGACAGATGACGAGAGCCGCAGCCCGGTCTTTATCGGAAGCTCCCAGCTCATGACCCAGGAAGGCCCGCTCCCCATTCAGGCCCAGCTCTCTGCAACAACGATGGAAGAGGCCATAAAGGAATTTCCCGGCGCCATGAAAAAATCCCTGAATGAAACCATCGAACGATTCCGGCAGATGCAGCAGGAACAGCAGCAACAGCAGCAACAGCAGCAGCAGAGCGAGTCCCGGATCATCACCCCGCGCTAATGGAATCCGGCACGGGCATCGCCCGTTTACAAAATGACGGCCTGCTCCATATCAGCCAGAGGGCGGAGGGCGGAGGGCGGATCGCTTTAAAAAAACCGGGAGTCCTAGCTTCATAGGTCAGGCACGGTTTCCGGATACACGTGGCCCGTGGGACTGATCTTGAATACATAGATGAGCCCCGGCCGGAGTTTTTTATACACTGCGTTGCCATAGATAGCCCTGATACCGTGCTCTTTTAATGCATCCGGATCATTTGCAAGTCGCCATATGGCATCCCAGAACATCTCCTGGTCCTCTGCCGGCAGCTCGTCCAGAAGGTCTGCATACCGCCCGGGCGCCCTGGCCGCAACTTCAATGGGATAGCCCTCCGACGGAGCCATTTTTTCTCCATACACCCGCCGCCAGAGGTATAGCGCGCGCTTTTCCCCGCTCATTACCATTTGATCGGAGAATTTAACAATCAGGGCGTCAAAATGGACAACATCGCCTTTAATGGTATATTGCCGTGTAAGTACGGTTTCCTGCTTGTTGTCCCTGGCGGTCTCCACAAAACGCAGGGTGGTATACAGGGTGCCGTTTTTTTCCTCCTGGGCAAGCACCTTGGCATAGCCGATCTGGTCCGACTGGGTCAGGTTGGCAATCGCCTGCTTGAGCCGGCGGTTGTTGTCAAACAGGTCATGGATGGTTTTGCTGCCATAGAAAAGTGCACCGCCGAAAACGCCGGCCAGAATCAGCAAAAAAACAACAAGCACGCGAAAAAATACGGATCCCCCGCTGGATTTCATGCTCCCTCCTTATCTGCCGCCGTCCCCGGCGCTGCGCGGGGTCCAAAAGAAGCGCGCCAGCCTTGACAATTAGAACCCACCCTATATATAATTACTTTAACCTAAATATAAATGCCGGAGCGCAGTTTCGTCAATTGATGAAACGCGCAGGGAATGCTCTAAATTGAAAGGCTCACCTGAAAGAAAGGCCTGTTTTTCATGAACGCCCCTGCAGATCCGTCCAACTGCTTTGCCTGCGCCGAAAACGCCAATGCGGGCTTTATTTCCGCCCGCATCGCCGGAACAGACGGGGTTTCCCTGGAAACGCTTAAATGGGCCCGTGTTTTTAAAAAAAACGGGATGCAGAACTTTTACTTTGCAGGCGAGCTGGAGACCCCGCCGGAGTGCTCCCGGCTGTGCAAAAAAGCCCATTTCATGGATCCCGAGATCCGCTCGGTATATGAGACCTGCTTCGGCGACCGCCGGCGGAGCCGGACAACCACCCGGCAGATCCAGGCAGTCAAGGAAAACATAAAAGACGAACTCTACCTGTTCATTGAAGAATTTGCGATTGATCTGCTGGTCCCCGAAAACGCCATTACCATTCCCATGAACCTGCCGCTTGGCCTTGCCATAACAGAAATTATATCAGAGACCGGCATGCCGGCAATCGCTCACCACCACGATTTCTTCTGGGAACGTACCCGTTTTCTAACGAACTCGGTGTGGGAGTATCTGAACATGGCCTTTCCGCCCCATCTGCCCAGCATCCACCACGTGGTGATCAACTCCTCAGCCGGCAACCAGCTCGGCCTGCGAACCGGTGTCTCCTCCACAATCATTCCCAATGTCATGGACTTCGCCAACCCGCCGCAGCCCCCGGACGAATATGCAAGCGACGTACGAAAAGCCTTCGGCATCCGCGACGACGAATATTTTATCCTCCAGCCAACCAGGGTTATCAAGCGCAAGGGCATTGAGCATGCCATCGAGCTGGTCAGCCGCCTGGGGGTCAGGGCCAAACTGATTATCTCGCATGCTACAGGCGACGAGGGCCTTGACTATGAAAAACGCATCCGCGAATATTCCAAGCTGATGGGCGTGGACACCCTGTTTATCTCCAGGCGCATCAAGGAAAAGCGCGGCAGGACCCCTGAGGGGGAAAAAATCTACACCCTGGACGATATTTACCCCCATGCCGACCTTGTAACCTACCCCTCCAACTTCGAGGGTTTCGGCAATGCCTTTCTGGAGGCGATCTATTACAGAAAGCCCATCGTGGTAAACGCCTACTCCATCTACTCCATAGACATCAAGCCCAAAGGATTTCAGGTCATAGAGCTTGACGGCTACGTGGATGCCGGCGCCGTCGAGCAGACGAACAAAGTGCTGAAAAATACCGCCCGGCGCGATGCAATGGTGGAGCACAACTACCGCATTGCCTCCGGATGTTACTCCTACAGCGTTTTGGAGCATAAACTGGCCCCTGTCATCCAGAGCGTTCTGCCATGCCCCGAAACACTACCCAACAGCAAATCCCCGGACGGTCAAAGGCAAAATGCTCAGTGAGCTGGCAATAAAAAACTTTGCAATCATTGACGACCTGACCATCCGCTTATCCGAGGGGTTTACCATCTTCAGCGGGGAAACCGGGGCGGGCAAGTCAATTATCATAAACGCCGTCAACCTGCTTCTGGGAAGCCGGGCCTCGGCCAGGATGATCCGCACTGGCGCTGAAACAGCGGAACTCTCTGCCCTGTTTTACCTGCCTGAAGACAGCCCGGCCTCTGCCTTGCTCTGCGAGCATGGATTGGAAGCAGGGGGGGAGCTTCTCATCCGGCGGGTCATTTCCGCCTCCCACCGCCACAAAATCTACATCAATGACCGTCTTGCCACCATGCAGCTGCTCTCAGAGGTAACAGACAACCTCGCGGCCATATCCGGTCAGCACGAGCATCAGCGGCTGCTCAAGGAATCCCGGCACCTTTTGATCCTGGACCAGTTTGCAGGCCTCATGCCGCTTCGGCAGGAGGTTGGCCGGTGCTACCGCCGCATTGCGGAATTGAGCGAAAAGTTAAGGGAGCTGCAGAATTCGCGGCAAAAACAGGATGAGCACACGGAACTTCTGCGCTACCAGCAGCAGGAAATTGCGGATGCGGCCGTTTCGCCGGGCGAAGACACATCTCTTAAGGAAGAGCTTTTGCGCCTGAAAAACGCGGAAATGCTCTATCAGACCGTTGCCGGCGCCGTTGAATCCCTCTACAGTGCTGAAGGCGCAGCGGCCGAACGAGTTGCAGAGGTGGAAAAATCGCTGAGCAAGGCAGCCGTCGTCGACGCGGAGCTTGCCCCTTCCTCAGAAGCCCTGGCCGACATCACGGCGCGCATAGAGGATGCAGCCGAACAGCTCCGCTCTTACCTGGACACCATCACCTTTGATGAACGCAGGCTTGAGCATATCAATGCCCGCCTGGATCTTTTGACACGGCTGAAGCGCAAGTACGGCGGCAGCCTGGAAGCCGTTATTGCCCGCGGACAGGAAATCCAGCAAGAACTGGATGCACTGGAAAGCCTCTCGGAGAACATCGCAGAAACGGAAAGCTCCCTTGAGATCTATTACCAAAAGGCGCTTTCCCTGTGCCACGAACTTTCGGAAAAGCGCCACCGCGCCTCGGATGAGCTGGCCGCCAGGGTGGAGGCCGAGCTTGGTTCCCTGAAAATGCCGAACACCCGTTTCGAAGTTCTTCTTGAAAACGCCCCGGCCGGCCGGGAGCAGAGTCCCTACCTGCAGTCGGAAGGAGCCGCTATTACAGAATCCGGGATGGAGCGGGCCAGATTTATGATTGCCCCCAACCCCGGGGAACAACTGCGGCCGCTTTCCTCCATCGCCTCCGGCGGCGAACTCTCAAGGGTCATTCTTGCCTTAAAAGCAATCATGGCAGACAGCGATATGCCGGGAACCCTCATATTTGATGAAGTCGACGCAGGTATAGGAGGCGAAGCCGCGGAGATGATAGGCAAAAAACTCGCCCAGCTCTCTGGTTTGCATCAGGTTATCTGCATCACTCACCTGGCACAAATCGCCAGATTCGGCCACCATCATTTCAAGATCACCAAAAAAATTGAAGGCGAGCGCACCCGCACCTGCATCTGCAAACTGGCCGGAGAGGACAGGGTCGAGGAAACCGCACGGATGATAGGGGGTGCGGCCATCACCCGGACAAGCCGCCAGCATGCCAGAGAAATGCTGGAAGGCCGCTAAATTCCGCATAAACAAACAGCGGCCCCGGAGCCTGAAAAACCCTTTGATAAAATCTTGACCCTGCCTTTACACTGGGTTATAAATGATTGTTTTTAACTGTAAACAGATCATCTGCACAAACACGAGAAACCAAGCGCCAGGACACTTGAAAAATGACGGAATACGCCACTCTTACCATAGACGACCAGACCTTGGAACTGCCTGTAATTACGGGCACTGAAGGAGAAAAGGGTATCGATATCCGCGGCCTGCGCCAGAAAACAGGCTGCATCACCTATGATCCGGGCTATGGCAACACCGGCTCCTGCCAGAGCAAGATCACCTTCATGGACGGGGAGCAGGGAATTCTTCGCTACCGCGGCATCCCCATTGAGGAGCTGGCGGAAAACTCCACCTTTGTGGAAACCTCCTACCTGCTTCTGCACGGACGGCTCCCCAACCGCCGGGAGCTTACCCGCACGAGCGTCATGTTAAATGATTTTTCGCTGGTGCACGAGGACATGCAGAACTTTTACCAGAACTTTCCCCGGGCCTCCCATCCCATGGGCATTCTCTCGGCCATGGTAAATGCCATGCGCTCCTTCTACCCGGAGCTGGTCGAAACCGAGGAGCAGACCGAGAGCACCTTTCTGCGGCTTCTGTCCAAGGTGCGCACCATGGCGGCAATGTCCTATAAGATTTCGCGCGGCCATAAAGTTATTTATCCGCGGCCGGACTACACCTATTGTGCCAATTTCCTGCACATGATGTTTGACACGCCGGTAAAACCCTATGTCATTGATCAGGACCTGGTGCAGGCGCTCAACGTTTTCTGGATCCTGCACGCAGACCATGAGCAGAACTGCTCCACCTCCGCGGTCAAAACAGTTGGAAGCGCAAGAGCCAACATCTATGCTTCCCTCTCCGCCGGCATTGCAGCACTTTGGGGGCCGCTGCACGGCGGTGCCAACCAGGCGGTGGTAGAGATGCTCTCCGGCATTGCCAAAGAAGGCGCATCCGTTGAGACTATCGTGGCCCGGGCCAAGGACCGCAATGACCCCTTCCGCCTGATGGGCTTCGGTCACCGGGTTTACAAGACCTACGATCCGCGCGCAAAGATCATGAAAAAGGTATGCGACCGGGTGCTGCCTAAGCTCGATATCGGCGACCCGCTTTTGGACATTGCCAAGAGGCTGGAGGAAGTGGCCCTCAGCGACTCCTATTTTATTGAGCACAACCTGTATCCCAACGTGGACTTCTACTCCGGCATTCTGCTGCGTGCCATGGGAATTCCCACCAACATGTTCACAGTCATGTTTGCCATCGGGCGGCTGCCCGGATGGATTGCCCAGTGGAAGGAGAACCTGGATGATCCGGCTCAGAAAATCAGCCGGCCGCGCCAGATTTACATGGGGCCCAACCAGATGCCCTATGTCATGATCGACGAGAGGAAATAGGGCTCCCCTTTTCCCTTTTGTCCGGAGTGTTTCGCGGCAAGCTGTTCCGTCGGGACAATAAACTGATATCCCATGAAACAGGATTACGCCTACATCGAGGTTGCCGTCCCCCTGCCGGTACATGCCAGCTATACCTATGCCGTTCCGGAGGCTCTTAATGCTTTGGTTGCTCCGGGAAAACGCGTGCTCGCAGAGTTCGGCAGCAGAAAAGTAAGCTGCTATGTCCTGGGGCCCGCGGAACCCGCAGACACTTCCGAAATCAAGTATATTGAAGACGTTCTGGATCACCAGCCCCTTTTCCCTGCAGAAATAGTTCCCTTTTTCCAATGGATTTCCGACTACTATTTCCATCCCCTGGGTGAAGTCATCGCAGAGGCACTTCCCAGCGGAATCAACATAAACGAGTTTGTCACTTATGCCCTGACAGAGGCAGGCCGTCAGGCAATTGCCGAAAACCGCCCGACAAGCGGGGAACTTGAGATCATCTCCCTTATGGAATCGCATTCCATGCACCACAGGGAACTCGAACGAAAGCTTGGCCTTAATATTGCCAGGGCTGAGATCCAGCGGCTGGAGAAAAAGGGCTGGGTTGAGAGGCAACGCGAGATCCGGGGCGGCCGCACGCGGCCCAAAACCGAACGCCATGCCGTGTGCAAAAGTCCTCATCCACCGGCAGATACGCTTTCAGCACCCAAACAAGCCATTGTTGAATATTTGCAATCCGCCGGCGAAGTTCCCGTCCGCCGGCTGCGGGAGGTTGCCAAAAATGCCTCCCGCCATTTAAAAGACCTGCAGGGCAAGGGTTTTATTCAAGTACTGGAAAAACCGGTATACAGGGATCCCTTTGGCGACACTGTGGCCCCGGACACCCCGCCGGCTCTTACCTCTGAGCAGCAGCGCGTGCTCACTGAGATCTCCCGCTGCCTGGGCTCCGGCTTTTCTGCCCACCTTCTGGCCGGAGTAACCGGCAGCGGCAAAACCGAGGTCTATATGCGGGCGGCAGCAGCGGCGATAGCGCTTGGACATACAGTACTTGTCCTGGTGCCTGAAATCGCGCTTATCTCCCAAATGGAAAGACGCTTCCGGGCCCGCTTCGGCGACTGTATTGCCGTGCTCCACAGCGGCCTGTCAACCGGGGAGCGCTATGACCAATGGATGCGAATTGCCAGCAGGGAAGCCCCCGTTGCCATCGGAGCCCGTTCCGCCATATTCGCGCCGCTTGCAAACACGGGACTGATCATTGTGGATGAAGAACATGATTCCTCCTACAAACAGGAATCCCGGTGCCGCTACAACGCCCGGGACCTGGCCGTGGTCCGGGCCAGGCAGACAGGAGGGGTTGTGGTGCTGGGCTCTGCCACGCCCTCGGTGCAGTCCGTTCATAACGTTGCAGTCGGAAAATTCCGCGAGTTAAACCTGCGGCACCGCGTATACCATCAGCCGCCCCCCGAAATTTCAGTGATCGATCTGCGTGAGCACGAGGGCACACGGGGAATCCGGCGCCTGATCACAACACCGCTGATAAATGCAGTAAAAAAAACGCTGGCGCGCGGCGAGCAGGTACTTTTGTTTTTAAACCGCCGGGGCTTTGCCTCCTATCCGGTATGCGCCTCCTGCGGAGAGGCTTTAAAATGTAAAAACTGCGACATCAC
This sequence comes from Desulfosalsimonadaceae bacterium, assembly GCA_046482325.1. Classification (GTDB taxonomy): domain Bacteria; phylum Desulfobacterota; class Desulfobacteria; order Desulfobacterales; family Desulfosalsimonadaceae; genus M55B175. Next base: position 6,845 of record JAWOFF010000047.1, on the reverse strand, counting down.
GCTGACGCTTCACAAATCGATTAACGGATACAAGTGCCACCTGTGCGGTCATACCCGGCCGGCCACAGCAAAATGCGACAACTGCGGCGCAAAAAGCATCAAACAGTTGGGACTGGGCACGGAAAAAATCGAGGAAGCGATCAATAATTTTTTCCCGGAAGCGCGCGTGGCCCGGATGGACCGGGACACCACAAGGCGCAGGGGCGCACTTGTCAATATCCTGAAATCGCTCCGAAACGGAGAAATCGACATCCTGGTGGGCACCCAGATGATAGCCAAGGGCCATGATTTCCCCAACATCACCCTGGTCGGCATTATCTGCGCCGACCTTTCTCTGAACTTCCCGGATTACAGGGCCGGCGAGACCACCTTCCAGGTCCTGGCCCAGGTGGCAGGCCGGGCCGGACGGGGTACCCGCCCGGGCAAAGTCCTGCTCCAGAGCTACAATCCGGACCATTTCAGCATAACCGCGGCCCGCAGCCAGGACTTCATGGCCTTTTACAAGCAGGAGATAAAACTGCGGCAGAGCTTTCACTACCCGCCCTTTGCCCGTATGATCCAGCTCAGAATTTCAGGAAAAAACCAGGAGAAGACCCGGCAGCAGGCAGAAGCCACAGGCGAGTTGTGCCGCCGCCTGAAAAAAGAGCAGCCTCAATGGCAGCAGGCCTTAGAGGTGTTCGGTCCTATAGAAGCTCCGCTTTCAAGGATCGCGGGCCGCTACCGATGGCAGATTCTGTTGAAATCCAGCCGCGTACAGCCCCTCCACCGGTTCACCCACGCCCTGCTTTTTGAAAACCGGGCCCTTGCATGCGGCAAGGGGGTGCAGATAACTGTGGATGTAGATCCCATACTGATGATGTAGACACCGGGCCCCGGGCGACAGAATCCGCCTGCGCCTCTCCCGTGCGGGCAGCCTTTCCAATCCGACAGCCCCCGCTGCATAATCTTCTTGCGATCCGGCCTGTTTGGTACTAAATTAAATCAAATCTAAACTGATCGGCAGCTATGCGAGACATCATCTGACGCGGTAGATGCGGTAAAATTGAAAATCCAGGAGGGTTTGAAATTTTTAAAACTAAAAATGGCTTGAACACCTTAAAATAATTCAGAAATAAGCAGGTTTAAAAATTTGAAACGCTCAGTTTAGGTTTTAAATCTTCTGTTGTCGCATATCTCAAGAACTTTTAGCCGTTCCACAGGAAAATTGCCATGAATGTCTACGCCCAGTTTAATCCCCAGGAGCGCAAAGTCGCCTATTTTTCCATGGAAATCGGGCTGGATGCAGAACTTCCCATATACTCCGGCGGCCTGGGAATCCTTGCCGGCGATACCCTGAAATCCTTTTCTGATCAGGGGGTGCCGGCGGTCGGGGTTTCCCTGCTCTACAAAAAGGGCTATTTCCACCAGGAAATCGATGAAAACGGTCGCCAGAAAGAAATCCCCGTTGAGTGGGAGCCTTCCGGATTTATGAGCCTTCTCTCGGAAAAAGTCACCGTCACCATCGAGGGCCGCACGGTTATCGTACAGGCCTGGCTCTTCGCAGTGGAGGGCATCTCCGGCTACCGGGTGCCGGTATTGTTCCTGGACACCGATGTGGACTTGAACCATGAAGCTGACCGCGGCATCACCGCCTCTCTCTACGGCGGCGACAGCCGCACCCGCCTGCTGCAGGAGATCGTGCTGGGCATCGGGGGCGTCCGGATCCTACAAATCCTCGACCATGACAGCCTGGAGGCCTATCACATGAACGAGGGCCACTCCGCACTACTTACCCTGGAGTTGATGGACCGCTATCAACAGGACCTGGATACCGTGCGCGAGATGTGCGTATTTACCACTCACACCCCGGTACCCGCAGGGCACGACCGCTTTGAAACCGGGATGGTGCGGCGGGTGCTGGGCGGGGAAATCGACGTGGACGGCCTTGACCACGATAACATTATTGACGCTGAGGGCCGGCTCAACATGACCTACCTTGCCCTCTATCACGCTGAATACATTAACGGCGTGGCCAAAAAACACGGCGAGACCGCCCAAAAAATGTTTCCCGAATACCGCATTGACGCCATTACAAACGGTATTCACACCCGTTCCTGGGCAGCCGACTCCATGGCCGCGCTGTTTGACCGCTTCATCCCGAGCTGGCGCAACGATCCGTATGCCTTGAGAAACGCCTTGAACATCCCCCGGGAAAAAATCTGGAAGGCACATATGGAAGCCAGGCAGCAGCTCCTGGATTTTGTCAACTCCCGCTGCGGCTGCCTTATGCAGAAGGATGTTTTAACCATTGGCTTTGCCCGCCGCGCAGCCGCATACAAGCGGGGCGATCTCCTGCTCTCCGACACCCGGCGTCTTTTGCGTCTGGCGGAAAAAAAAGGTGCTGTCCAGATCATTTACGCCGGCAAGGCCCATCCTCAGGATGAAAAGGGAAAGGCCCTGATTGAAACAATTCACGGAAAAATCCGCGAATTACAAGACAAGATCTGCATCTGCTACCTGGAAAACTACGATATCTACCGGGCAAAGCTTCTGGTGGGCGGAGTGGATGTTTGGGTCAACACCCCGCTGCGCCCCATGGAGGCTTCCGGCACAAGCGGCATGAAAGCGGCTTTAAACGGAGTACTGAACCTCTCGATTCTGGACGGATGGTGGATGGAGGGCCACATCGAGGATTTTACCGGCTGGCGAATCGGGGAGCGCCAGCGGCTTACAGAAGAAGACCCGGAAAACTCCGGTAAAAAGGACGCGGATTCGCTCTACAGCCAGCTGGAGAAAAAGGTGCTGCCCTGTTTTTATGAAAACCGGGAGCACTGGATGGACATGATGGCCTACAACATCGCCTTAAACGGATCGTTTTTCAACACCCAACGCATGGTCAGCCAGTACGTGATGGAGGCCTATTTTCAATAACTAAAAGAGCCCTTCTTAGCAGGATGCGGACTTATGCAGCACAGGGTGCGGCCCCCTTATCCGCAGCGTGGGCATTCTTCGCATACTGCACAAAGCGTCTGGTCGCTGCGGGAGCGGTCCCTGTAGACTGTAACCCCCTTTACCGGAAGACGGGCGGCCTGTTCAAAAATCCGCCGGATATCTGCCGCTGTGGCGTCGGCAGGGCAGTTGACGGTTTTGGACACGGCGTTTTCCGTGTGCTTCTGAAAGGCCGCCTGGATCTGCAGATGCCAGTCCGGGGACACGTCCCAGGCGGTCTGAAAAATCTCTTTCGGCACCGGCCGGCCGTTTCGCTGGCAGCGATCAAAAACCGGGTGCACATCTTCGACAACGCGGTCCATCAAGCGCCGCTTGCTGCGGTAGGCAAAAACCGGTTCAATGCCGCTGCTCACCCCTGCAATCAGGCTGATGCTGCCGGTGGGGGCAATGGTGGTAAGGGCTGCATTGCGCCGGCGGCGGGTGCCTGCGGCCGGATAAATGCTGTGGTTGAAGGCCGGAAAACTGCCCCGCTTCTCAGCCAGCCTGGCCGAGGCCTCCCCGGCGAAATCCCTGATAGCGGCCATAAGCTCGTCTGCCATATTCAGGGCTTCTTTGCTTTCGTAGGGGATGCCCATAAGAATCAAGGCGTCGGCAAAACCCATTATCCCCAGGCCGATTTTGCGGTTGGTGCGGCTCCACTCATCAATGCGTGCAAGGGGATAGCGATTGATCTCAACCACATTGTCGAGAAAATGAACGGCAAGCTCCACCTCCTTCTGAAGCCGCTCATAGTTGATGCGTCCGTTCTCCAAAAATCTGGTCACATTTATTGAGCCAAGGGTGCAGGCCTCATAGGGCAGCAGGGGCTGCTCACCGCAGGGATTGGTGGCCTCGATAGAGCCCAGCCTGGGGGTGGGATTGCCCCGGTTTAACCGGTCGACAAACAGGATGCCGGGATCGCCGCACTTCCAGGCGCTCTCCGCCATCATCTCCCAAAGCGTCTCCGCATAGACGGTCTCCATAACCGCACCCGTGCGCGGATGCTTCAGGGGATAGCCGCACCCCTTTTCCAGGCATTCGAGAAAAAAATCATCTACAGCAACCGAGAGATTAAAGTTCTGGAGCTGCTGCGGACTGGTTTTGATGCGGATAAACTCCCTGATGTCAGGGTGGCCGGCCCGCAGCACCCCCATGTTTGCACCGGGCCGGACCTGTTTTCTGTCAATGATATGGGTGGCCGCATCAAAGAGCTGAATAAAAGCCACGGGGCCTCCGGATGTGCCGTGCGCCGGGAAAATGGTATCACCCCTCGGCCGGATGCGGGAAAAGGAAAAGCCTGTGCCGCCCCCGCTTTGATGAATAAGGGCAGTGTCCTTTAATGTCTGGAAAATCGATTCCAGATTGTCCTCCACTGGCAGGACAAAACAGGCGGCAAGCTGCCCCATGGGCCGGCCGGCGTTGATCAGACAGGGGGTATTGGGAAGAAAGGAAAGACCGGCCATGGACTGTTCAAAACGATCGACCAGCTCATGAATCGGGCTGTTGGGGAAAAATATCCGATCTGCCTCGGCAACAGCCCGGGCCACGCGATGAAACATCCGGGAAGGGGTTTCCACAATATCGCCCTCCTGGTTGCGGGCCAGGTAGCGCAGTTCCAGGAGGGTGCGGGCTATCTCTGTCAGCGCAGGTTCTTTGTCTTCCGCCATAAACGGCTACTCTTTCTCTCCTTCCCCGGACTGGGACCGGTCCGGATTAACCCCTATCTTGGCAAAAATTTTCTGCTTGATCTGCTCATCAAATACCTCCCACTTCTGCTCCCGGAACTGGGGGTCGCCGCCGCCGGAGAGAAACCCGACGTTGATTACCTTCATGGTCTGCCTGGAGCGGGCCTGATTATGGTTAAAACTCCGGGTTTTTTATCGCTTCCGGGGGCTGCCGGCCTTGAAAAGCCGGATTTTCATGCATATATATAACACCTTAAAATAATATAAAAACAAAAATTTGCAACCTAAATTGAAAATCCCGGAGGGTTTGAAATAAATAGTTTTAAAAATTTGAAACGCTCAGTTTAGATGCAAGAAAGGAAGAAGACCATGCTTATTGCCGTAATGAGCGACAGCCACGATCACCTGGACAACCTGGCGGCGGCCCTTGAGCGAATAAAACAGGAGGGCGCCGAACAGATCATCCACTGCGGGGACTTTGTGGCGCCCTTTGTGTTAAAGCAGCTTCAGGCTGCCTCCATCCCGGTAAAAGGAGTCTTCGGCAACAATGACGGCGACCAGTTTCTTCTCACCCAAACGGCGCTTGCCTCCAACGGCATGATCCATCTGGACAGCCTGATCGGAGAAATCGCTATAGAAGGCTTCTACGCAGCCTATACCCATCAATGGCAGGTAGCCGAAGGCCTTGCAGCCACCGGCAAATACCACCTTGTCTGTTTCGGGCACTCCCACCGGTTTTTTCAGGGAGAATACGACAGCACCCTTTTGTTAAACCCCGGCGAAATCATGGGAAAGGAGGGAGATCCCGGCTTCTGCCTGATAGACACAAAAAGCCGGGAGATCCGCAGAATCAGCATTTCCTGAGAACCTCAGGATGCAAGCTCGCAGCCGGCGCTGCTCCAGGCGGTAAGCCCGCCGGCCAGACTGTGAACGTAGCTGAAACCGTCCTGCTTTAAACGGCTGGCCACAATATTTGCCCGGTAGCCGGTGCCGCAGACCAGTGTCACTTCCAGCTCCGCAGGCAGGTCCAGGCCGCGCTCCAGAATGTCAGTCATGGGAACGTGTTCGGAACCGGCAATCCATCCGCCTGCGCGTTCATCCGGCGTACGCACATCCACAATGCGGCCGGAATCTTGCTTGTCGATCCTGGTTTTGAGCTCCTGGGCGGATATGGGAGAAAGGCGGTCAATGGGCATGCCGTGAGCGATCCAGGCGGACATCCCGCCGGCCAGGTAGCCGAAAATGTTGTCGTAGCCGATGCGGTGGAGCTCGGTTGTCATCTGCTGATATTTTTCCCGCTCATCGACCACCAGAAGTATATTGTCCCCCGGATCGACGACCATGCCGATCCAGTTGGCCATCTGCTTTTCAAAACCGATATTGATGGCTCCCCGGATATGGAAGCCGCCGAAGGAGGCTGTATCCCGGGTGTCAATCACAGTTGCTCCATTGCTGCGGATACGTTCGAACTGATCAGGATTGAGCATCTGCTCCAGCGGACACCGCTCCAGAAGAGGCGCGCCCTGGATGTTGGTATTGATGATATGGGTAAAACTCTTGGGACGCACAGGAGAGGCCCCTATGATGTGGTCATGGAACTGCGCAAAATTCGGCATCCGCAGCACTTCCTGCGTCCTTTGTTCATAGCCCAGAGTGGAGCTCGTTTTGGCGCTCATGCCCTTGCCGCAGAGCGAGCCCTGGCCATGGGCCGGGTAGACCTCCAGGTGGCCGGGCAGGCGGCCTAGCTTTTTATAGAGGGAGTCATAGAGATTGCGCACCTGCTCTTCCAGGATTTCCTCGCCCGCAAGATCAGGCCGGCCGATGGCGCCGACAAACAGGAGATCCCCGGTCAAAATCATCCAGGGCTCATCCGCACGGGCCTTGTCTGTTACAAGAAGTGACAGGGAGTTGGGGGTGTGGCCCGGCGTGTACAGCACCTCCAGCCTGACCATGCCGAACTCGATTCGGTCCCCTTCTCTTAGCTTTTTGTGTTCGAACTCCACGGGTGCGTACTCACTGTAATAAATATCCGCGCCGGTGCGGGAGCGGAGCTCCTGGTTGCCGCTTACATGGTCAGCATGCACGTGGGTTTCGATGATATGGGTAATTTTCATGCCCTCATCGCGGGAGATGTCCATGTAGTCCTGCACATCGCGCTTCGGGTCCACCACCACGGCCTGCCCCGCACCGGGG
>JAWOFF010000112.1:0-58207 GCA_046482325.1 Desulfosalsimonadaceae bacterium | reverse complement strand
GGAAGGAGTTGCTGATGCGCCCGGTTGATCAGCCCACGGATATCCGCAGCGGCGAGGAACTGAATAAAACAGCCGTGGAAGAATTTTTAAAGCAGTCCATTCCCGGGCTCACCGGGGAACTGGAAATTCTGCAGTTTCCCAGCGGCTTCTCCAATCTCACCTATCTGATACGCGTAGGCGACAGCGAAATGGTGCTGCGGCGCCCCCCTTTTGGCCGAAAAGCCAAAAGCGCCCATGACATGGGACGGGAATACCGGATTCTAAAAGCTCTTTACCCGGTTTTTCCCTACTGCCCGAGGCCCCTGGCATATACAGAGGATGAGAGCATCATGGGCTGCCCCTTCTACGTTATGGAACGGATCTACGGCACTATTCTGCGCAAAGAGCTGCCCGATGGAATGACTCTCGGAAAGACAGATGCGCGCAGCCTGTGTAAAAACATGATCGCACTGCATGTGCGCCTGCATTCGCTGGACTATGAGGCCGCAGGCCTTGCAGATCTCGGCAGGCCCGAAGGTTATGTTCAGCGCCAGGTACAGGGCTGGTGCAAGCGCTACCGGGATGCACGCACCCCGGACGTGCCGGATTTTGAGCTCATAATGAACTGGCTGGAGGCCAACCGGCCTGAAGAATGTGAAAAATCATGCATTATACATAACGACTACAAACTGGACAACCTGGTGTTAAACCCGGACGATCCCGTCGACATAATTGGCATCCTGGACTGGGAGATGGCAACACTGGGCGACCCCTTAATGGATCTGGGCGCATCCCTGGCCTACTGGATTGAAAAGGACGATCCTGAAGAGATGCAGCTGATGCGCCTGATGCCGACAAACTACGATGGCATGATGAGACGGCGGGAACTGGTGGACTGCTACGCGGAAAAATCGGGGATTGCCGTCACTGACTTTACTTTCTATTACTGCTTCGGTCTTTTCCGGCTGGCGGGAATCAGCCAGCAAATCTACTACCGCTACTACCACGGCCAGACGCGGGACAAGCGCTTTCTCCATCTGGGCTATGTGGTGGGCATACTGGAGAAGGCCGCCAGACGCGTGCTGGATTCCGGCCGGATTTAAGAAGGGCTTGCAGGGACGCAGCTTTTTGCAGGCATCCATGAATTGGGCAATAAAAAGCCGGCCCCCTTTTTATCCGCGAGAGCCGGCCCGGTACTTATAAGTGGCGGAGAGAGAGGGATTCGAACCCTCGAAGGAGGTTTCCCCCCTTACTCGCTTAGCAGGCGAGCGCCTTCAGCCTACTCGGCCATCTCTCCTTTTATATCACGTGTATGCATCGGTAACAAAATTTCACGGGCAACGCAAGAGCAAAAACGCGCGCCTTGTGCGCCTGCTTCGGCCGGTGGGTGACCGGGTTTTTACCTGCCGATTCGCTGCACATTCTCGATCCTGGCCCGGATTTTGCCTACCGGACGGGAGCTGCATTCTGCACAGCCTTTGCCTTCAAAATGCTTTTGGTGTTTGGCCGGAACATCGATGGAGCGGTACAAGCTGTCAATGCGCTTGCCGTTCTGGTCGTAGGCGTTGATTCGCATATAGGCATTCATCGGGCAGGGCCCAAAATTTTTGACGTCGGCACGCCATTTGTAGAATACATAATCCCCCTGTGCGTCGAGACATTCACCTCCCTGCCGGAGGATATGCATCTGGCCTGCCAAAGCCGTACCGACGAAGAAACACATGATCATCACAATGATGACCGGAATCGCTCGTTTCATGGTTTCACCTCCTCCTTTTTAAAATGGACGGGCGCAGAAGGGCCTGCCAGGGCGCACTGCGCTTTTTCGAAGAGGCATTCAAGGATTTCCACGGGATAAAGGAGATGAAGGGAGTGAAACTCGATTTCGCCTATACACAAAAACATCCGATCCGCCGGGAATTCTTTTGGAGAAAGCGAATAATGGGGTTCTGCTTGAGACTTCCATGCCTCCTAGTTATAAAATAAAAAAACCTGGGGGTTTGTCAACGGCTGCAGGAGAGGAGTTTTTTCCAACTTTTAAGCCGGTTCATAGGCGATCACCGGAGCCGTGGAGGCGCGCCGGATCCTGTTATCCATTTCCAGATACCGGAGATGGGCGACCGCCTCGCCTGTGGCGAACCATTTCTGCATCAGGGGAAACGCGGCCCAGTCCTTTGCGCTAAGGTCCCAGGTCATTTTCGATGCCACTTCATAGCCGTTCAACGGCGGGCCGTGCGCGAGAATTTCCTCCACCTCGGAGAGGCGCTGGTGATGATGGCGCTTCAGTGCATCAATGCGCCCTGTGAAATCCGTGAAAAGACTGCGATGTCCGGGAAGCGCCAGATCCACATCCAGTCCCCGCACCTTGTCCAGGCTTTTCAGGTAGTCGCCCAGCGGGTTGCCGTTATCCTCCCAGCACTGGATATGAGGGGTGATATCATAAAGCACGTGATCGCCTGCAATAAAAATCCGCCTGTGCGGTTCATAGAGGCAGGTATGCCCCCGCGTGTGCCCGGGGGTCTGGATGCAGATAAATTCATAACCGCCTACCGAGAGCCGGTCATTGTCACCAAGGATGCTCAAAGCAGGCAGCCATCCCGCACCGAACTTCACGCCGGGATGCTCTTTAAGGGCCCGGCGCAGGCCGGCTACCGGAAATCCGCTTTTCTCGCCATATCGGAGCATATGCTCCAACACCTCGGCATTTTCAAGCCGTTCCCCATCGGGTTGATTAAAATATATCCGCGTGTTCTCTTTGGCCAGTTCCGGAACCAGACCGAAGTGATCAGAATGCAGGTGGGTAACGAACAAGTCCACGGTATCCGGTTCGATACCGAGCTCTGCCCATCCTTGCAGCATGGCCTGCTTGCAGACATCACAATTGAGACCGGTATCAATGACCAGATTGCGCGCCCCGTCCCGGATCACGTAGGAGTTCAAAAATTTGAGGGGGCTTTGCGGCAAGGGAATCTGAATCCGGTACAACCCCGGGTATAGCTCTTCTGCCATGACCTTTACACCTTTCGGGATGGTAAAAACCAAAGGCCGCTCTCTGCCTGGAAAACTTCTATCCTATACTTCTCATAATATTTTGCAATGCCAAAAATCCGGCCCGTCATTCGATTACCCGCTCGCCAGGCCGCGGGCCGTCTTTTGGCGGCCCGGCAAAACACTGGGCTTTCTCCATCCAGTCCCGGGCGATTTCACCGGCTACTTCCAGAGCGGTATCGTCCACGTGCCGGCACTGGCACACCACCAGGCAGAAATCCTCAGCAGGCCCCAGAATCCGGTTTTCCGCATCCTCCGGGCCCCATGCCCAGAGATCGCCGGAGGGAGCGGTCACCTCCACGCGCACCGGATCCCCGGGCACCTGCAGGCCCCGGTTGGCATAAGTCCAGCCAAAGGTCTTAACACCCATGTGGGCGATGTGGCGCAGGCGGTCCGTGGGCGTACGGCGCAGCCGCAAGGCGTCAAAAACATCCTGGCCGTGGGCCCAGGTCTCCATAAGACGCGATGTGGCAAGGGAAAGCGCACTCATGGACGGTCCGTACCAGGGGACGCGGTCTCTTCTGCTGCACCTGGCAAGCGCTGCCAGAGCTAGTTCCCGTTTGTCGCGCCACCACTGCATCAACTGCCCGGGCGTAAACTCCCGGCCCACCTCTGCAAGGAGGTTTTCAAAAGATTCAAAGTCATCTAACACTTCTCCCAGGTGGCGCCTGAACGCCTCCGCATCGGCTGCCGCCAGCGCCGCCCGATCGTCAAAATAGGCCAGGTGCCGGATCTCATCCTTGATCCGCCAGTTCCCGAAAGGGGTTTTCATCTCCCACTGGCCTTCATCCAAGCCTGCAAGCACGCTTTCGAGTTCCGCGTACTCGGCGCGCAAATCATTGCAGATTGTCTCCATGGCCCTACCTCCGCTTTTTTATGGGCGCCGCAGGCGACAGCCCCGGGGCCTGTCGTATACCTGCCTTCACCTTATAAACTCCCTGTTTAAAGCTTTATTCCTTCCTGCCTCACTTGCAACCCAAACTCCCGGCACACCGGGTTTTTTTTGATTTTGAAAAAAGTCCGGGCGGCTTTTGACCGGGATGCAGCGGCTGACCGGGAAAGGGGCAAAGGGTTTTTTCATCCGGATACGGACGGATATAAAGAGGTAAGCCTGTTTGTGTAGCCCTGCCGGGATGGTAAAAAGTCCCGTTTCCGGGGCTTTTGGATATTTTCTGGCGGAGGGAGTAGGATTCGAACCCACGGAGCTTTCGCTCAACGGTTTTCAAGACCGCCGCCTTAAGCCACTCGGCCATCCCTCCTTGTTTTTGGATATAACAAAAGGCTCAAAATTGCGTCAATATTTTATTTGACTCCGTCTGCCCCGGCCTGCAGGAGACCAGGCTAGGCCGGGGACAGCTCGGTTGACATCTCTTGATTTTTCCTTATTATTTCGTTATTAGACGCCTTTACCCCAGAGAACACAAGCTTGATTGAGCGATTTTCAAAAAAATAATTCAGAAATAAAAAGGTTTAAAAATTTGAAACGCTCAGTTCATGTATAAGTATTACATAGCCGTATGCAGGAAAATACGGGCCGGTTTTTAAAGGAGATACGGGATGAAGCAGAAGTATACAATTACCAAAGATCCCCGGGCAGACGAGGTAAAAATCCAGGAATTTGCCGAACTGGACAAGGATGCCTTTTCCCTGGTCTGCGAAGAAACCTATGACGGCGATAAAATAAAAGCTGCCGCATCTCAGGGAAAGGAGCCGTTGATTGAAGTTCTGCGGACTCCCAACCTCTATCCGGTATCAGAGTACGCGGACAAAATCGCTGAATCCATAAATACGCTGTTCAGCTATACAGAAGAAGATTCTGTAGAAGTCATTTTTGATGATCTGGATGCGTTGAAAAGAGAAAAGGATGAGGCCGCAGAAGAAGAGGAAGAAGACAACATGGCACTCGATGATCTTCTCGATGAGGAGGTTGGCGAGCAGGAATCCTCCGAGGGCGCAATTGAGGACCATAAAAAAGACGATGAGGAGACCGGCGACTCAGTCTCCTTAAGCGATGAAGACAGCCTGGATGTCTTTGATGATGACGAAGATGACACAAACAACACCTGAGTGCATCCACAATAACCGGACGCCGCGGAGTCCAATAAAAGGAGAAACAAATGAATCTGGAAACAAAAGAGCAGGTCCTGGAACGGGTAATGTCCGAGGAAAAGCCCAAATGCCCGCATTGCGGCCTTGAAATGCAGATCTGGGAAGTACCTCCCGTGGCCTTCGGCGACGGTCTGGGCTGGGATTCCCCGTATATGTATGTCTGCTTTAATGACCAATGCCCAATGTATGTCAACGGCTGGGACAATCTCTGGGAAAATTACGCCCAGCGCGCCTCCTATCGCTGCATAAAAAGCCCCAACAGCAGCAATTTTGAAGCCATGCCGGTTTTTAGTCCTATCGGCGGAGAAGGCCAGATCATCGATGAGCAGGTAATGGCGGAGCGCGAAGCCTTAAAAGAATCGACCAAAAAGGGCTTTTCAATCCTGGCCCAGTGTTATGTGGACAAAGACGAACTCACAGTAATGCAGCTTTTGATGGATGCCACCCAGCCGGCACGGGTCCGGACAAAAGCCGCGGAGATGGCGGGAGACATAGGCAGTCTGGACGCCCTGGAGGTCATCCGCAACCATGATTTCGGCAACAGGGTGCTGCAGGAAAAAGCTGACTCAGCTGTAAACAAAATTCACGAACGCACCTATACCCGTGAATGTCCTTATTGCGCCGAGATTATCAAAAGGCGGGCAAAGGTCTGCAAGCACTGCGGCAAAGACGTATCCGGAATTTAATCTTCAGGCAGGATTGACGGGGCTCTTCGTATCCATAGACCGGATGAAGCCGGCGTCTTTCGGCTTGTCAAACTTTACATGAACGGAATAGTCGTCAAAAATTTGGGACTGTATGGCAATGACGGTCATTGTCTCCGCAATCGTCTGATAATGCCCGGATCGCAAAGGCACCTGAAAACCCACATGAATCCGGCGGCCAAGAAGCATATAAAGATTATCCTCTCTGCTGCTTTTCACCAGAAAGGACAGCCCGCCTGAGGAAATATCGGCAACTTCACCCTTATAGGCTTTAGCCATGGGCTTGCCGGATTTATCCAGCAGTTGAAATGCCAGCCGGCCGGACAGAGTCAGCCTTTTGTCAGAGCGGCGCTCAATCTGTTTTTCAGCAAGATTCGCCTGAATCCTGTCCCTGCTTTTGCAGTAATCCCGCAGCTTGCCTTCAAGCGCCGGAAACTCCGTTCTCCATTTCTTCAGCACCTTGTATCCCAGGCACCCCGCCTTAACCCGGGTCTTTGCATTCATGCTTGCAGTGCAGACGGTTGCGGAAAAAAAAGAGGACTGGCCGGCAATGTCGCCGGCTGAAAGGGTACCGATAAGAAGCTCTGTGTCTTCGCGGGTGTAGAAGGCGCTTATTTCCCCGCTTAAGATGAAATAAAGCCGATTGTTTATCTTTCCCTGCGAAACAATCGGATCGCCGGATTCAAAGGTTGCCGGCTGTATGGAATAAAACAGGGCATTGCCTTCCGCGGTGTTTAAACTCTTGTACAGATCAGGCCACAGCTCCAGGTACTCGGGGTCCAGGGTTTCGCTTTTTTCCGCCTCTATAATTTCACTGGCGCGCACGATTTCTGTCAGGGCCATGGGATCAACGGCATACATTTTATCGTGCAAAGCCTTTGCTTTATCAAAATTCTTTTCTTTGGCGTAAACAGCTATCAAATCATATAAAAGCCTGACTGCAGCCTGCAGGTCGTTCTGCTGCACGTGCTGATCCACCAGCTTCTCCTGCTGAAAGCGATCGCTAGGCTCCATCCCCGTCTTCCTCCTGTTGCAAAATCCCGCCGCTTACAAAAGCGGCTTTTTATTTCCCCTCAAAAGCGGCCAGCGCCTGAGCTGCTGCTGTCTTTACCTTCGGATCGTAGCCCTTGAACCCAAGAAATGTCCTGGAACGGGCGATCTTCTCCAGAAGCGGAAGGGCGCGGTCATCGCCCATACGAGCCATTGCCTCGCAGATCCTGGCATTGATTTCCGCCTTGGCCTCCCTGTTTTCTCCAAGCCCCCGGCTTTCCAGCTTCATTATCAGATAGGGCAGGGCCTGTCTATAATTCATGAGGCCAAGCACAGAGACAATAGACGCTTTGAGCGCATCGTCTACGTCGTCCAGGTGGTCGAGCAGCACTGCGCCCGCCTGCTGGCCCCCTATGTTCTGAATGGCCATAACTGCCTCGCGCTGCACGCGGAAATCAAAACCCCCCAGGAATCGCTCCAGCTCGCCTATATGCTGCCAATTGCCGATGCGTCCGAGAAGCATAACCAGGTTGCGCAGATAATACCATGGCGCCCGCCTGTCCAGCCGGTTGACTACCGGCTCTATCGCCTCCGCGCCAATGCGGGTAATAAGCTGGACAATTCTTTTGCGCTCAGCCCTGGCAGAACTGTCCCGCAACCGGTCCAATAAGGACTCAATAGCCGCAGACCGGAAAATGATTGGGCTTACACCTTTTTTTTCCGCAAACCCCCCGTCATCGGCAATTTGTTTTTCCAGCAGAACCTGCATTATATCCTCGGTGGCAAGGTTTTGCAACACATTGGCTGCAACAGTCTGCATGGCTTCGTCCTTCGCCAGGCCGCCGGTCTCCATCAGGTAATAAAGCTGCACTATGGGAGCGGCATCCTCTAAGCGTTTATCCAGAATCAACCCTTCCGCTATTTGCCGGAGCTGAGTGCTCACCTTTTCCAGCGTTTTGGAAGCCTGCGACTGCTGCCGCACCCACTCCATCAGTTTGCGGGCAAGTTCCAGCCGACCCTCCATACTGCAGCTCTCCGCCAGGGCGCTGTCCAGGGCGGCAGTCATATCTGCCGCGCATTTCCGCATCTGTGGATCCCCGCTTTTCAAGCCCTTTTCCAACTGCTCCATCAGGGCGGCAACTGTCGCCTGAGCGCCCTTTTCAACAATCTTTTCCATTGCCTTGCCGGCTGCGGGCATTTTTGCAAGCTCCGCCAACGCGGCCGTCTCCCCGTTGAGCAGCCGGTTTACGGTCTCTTTCAGACTTTTCTGCCCGTCGGATGGCTCTGCCGGAGCGGCGCCCTTTGTATCGCCGTCTTTTTCTGCCCGTGCGGCCTGCGCTGCGGTCTTGCCCCGCCTGCTCAAAAAAGCCAGCAGCTTTTGCAGAAAAACCCTGGCCTCAGGCGATGCAAAGGGAAGCATTTGCGCCGATTTTCTATAAATTTCCTGAAACTGCGCATCGTCCTTCTCCGCCAGGGCGGCGGCCATGCCCTCCGTGAGCTGCTGCCGTTGGGCCTCGGAGAGCTGACCCAGCTCTTCCGCAAGCTGCGAGAGCTTATCGGGCACCTGCAGGCAGGTTTCGCGCCCGGACGCGCTCTCTGTCTGCTCCTGGGTAATACAGGCCTGAAAAACCGCTGCAAGCTTTTCCGGGTCCGCGCCCCTCTGCTCCACATATACCTTCTCATCTACGCGGATATTGGTGATGCCTTTTGCAGAGAGCATCTCCTGTATCCCTCCCTCGCCTGCCTCCTCTTGCTGCAAACCGGCAAAGATCTGTAAAAAATCGTTTATCTCCTGGTTTGTAAGCCCCTGCTCGAAAGCAATGCTGTTGATTCCAAACTCCAGCAGGCTGTCAAGAAAGGCACGGACCTGGGGTCTCTTCTGGACTTTCTCGGAAAGGGCTTTCCCCTGGACCAACAGCTTTTTTCCTGATTCGGCAAAAACAATTGAGGAACTTTCGGCGAAAATATCTGCAAACGCCTGATGCAAACGCCCGACCGAACTTGCAATCAGTTCGCTTGTTGGCGGATACAGGCGGACATTGGTGATCGCCGCATTTATGTGGTTGACAAGATCAACCGCTTTATCCGCATTATGGGAAAAGGTCATGGCGGGTGTTCCCGGGAAAGCTGTTTGATAGCAGCACCCTACTGGCCGAGCCTGCGCTGTACATTGAGATTCATACTGTCATAAGACTTAAAGATAATCTTTTCCCGTTCAAGGTGCTTTTTATCCACCGGCCCCGGCTCATAGGAGGCAATAAACCGCTCTGCCTCCTTGTAAGCGGGAATCTGCGAAAGTCCCTCGCCGATTTTTGTGCGCTTTGCCGAGTCATAGACAAAAGCGGTTTTTCCGTCTGAGACCGCTGCATATGGCGCGGGAATCGGCTGCAGAACCCGGGCGGCTGCTATTACTTCCTTTTCCCTGGATTCCAGCGAGCCAGCGGCGCATTTGATTACCATAAAGGGCTTTTCTCCAACTGTCACAAGCAGATCAAGCCGGGTATTATACGGTTCGCCTCTCACAGTAAGCGAAAGCGGAACATCAACACCGATATACTCCGCACCGAAGCCCTTTTCCTTGTACAGGTACTTCTCAACCGCCTGTCGGTGCTCCTCGGCCCCGATATTGGCAACGCTGCGGCCGGTTATAAAGTCGGTTATCATTTCATAGGATTTTTGCACGTCCTGATTCATCGCCCCGCTCTCAAAATTCAGGTTTTAAGCAGACTTGTACCGGTCATTTTCTCCGGCTTGGCAATTCCCATAATATCAAGGATTGTAGGCGCTATGTCGCCCAGCACCCCGGAGCGCAGCGGTATGTTCCGGTAACGCTTTTCCGGGGAGACCAGGATGCAGGGCACCGGATTGGTGGTATGGGCCGTGTGGGGCTGCCCCCCCTCATCCCGCATCTTCTCGGCATTGCCGTGATCCGCAATTACAATCACCGTCATTTCCTTGTCAAGGGCGGCACTCACCACCTTTTCCGCACAGCGATCCACCGACTCGCAGGCTTTAACTGCCGCCGGGAGCACCCCTGTGTGGCCGACCATGTCCATGTTGGCGAAATTAAGCACAATCAGGTCGTATTTTTCCATTTTCAGATAATTGACCGTTCGCTCCGCCACTTCGTAAGCACTCATTTCCGGCTTCTCATCATAGGTGCTCACTTCGCGAGGCGAAGGCACCAACTGCCTGTCCTCGTTTGCAAAAGGGGTTTCTTCGCCGCCATTGAAAAAATAGGTCACATGGGCATACTTTTCTGTTTCCGCGATCCGCAGCTGATTCAGGTCCTGATAGCTTACCACCTCGCCAAGAATCTGCTCCAGATGAACAGGAGGAAATGCCACCGGCAAAGAAAAGGTCTCATCATACTGCGCCATGCAGACAAAACCGCAGAGCTGCGGATTCACTTTGCGCTCAAAACCGTCAAATTCCGCCTCTGTGAAGGCCATTGTAATCTGGCGGGCCCGGTCAGGGCGGAAATTAAAAAAAATCACCCCGTCGCCCTGCTCTACTTTGGCCAGCGGCTCGCCTCCATCTCCGGTCAGCACCACCGGCTCGATAAATTCATCCGTTTCCCCGCGCGAATACGCATTTTTCACGGCTTCCACCGGGTCTTTCTCCGCTCTTCCCATAGCTTCCGTATAGAGACGATAAGCCCTTTCCGTGCGGTCCCAGCGCTTGTCGCGATCCATGGCCCAATAGCGGCCGCAGATGCTTGCAATCTCCACCGCCGGTTTGTCGCTTATATGGCTGCTCAGTTGCTCTACATAGCCCTTGCCGCTGTCCGGAGGGGTATCCCTTCCATCCAGGATGGCATGAATATAGACCCTGCTTACTTTTTTTGCTGCCGCCATCTCCAGCAGGGCAAACAGGTGGTTTAACTGGGAATGCACCCCGCCGTCGGAGACAAGCCCCATAATATGCAGGGCAGAGCCCTTTTCTTCCACCTCTTCCATTACCGACTGCAGCGCCTGGTTCTCATAAAAAGAGCCGTCGCGAATGGCCATATCTATTCGCAGCAGAACCTGGTAGACCACCCGGCCGGCTCCTAAGTTTAGATGGCCCACCTCCGAGTTTCCCATAATGCCCTCGGGAAGCCCCACTGCCTCGCCTGAGCAGGCGATCTGCGTTTTGGGATACTCCGCTGCCAGGCGGTCCAGAAAAGGCGTGTCGGCAACTGACACGGCATTCCCCTCCCCCGGCTCTGCAATGCCCCATCCATCCAGTATCATAAGCATACATCGCATTGATTATACCGCTCCATCAATCGGGTCGTCGTCCGGCAGATGCTCCATAAAGGATTCCAGCGGAATGCGCGGTGCATCCGACCACAGTCCTTCCAGATCGTAGAACTGCCGAACCGGTTCATAAAATACGTGAATAACAATCTGCCCGTAATCCAGAAGCACCCAGTGACCCTCCTTCAAGCCTTCCACATAAATGGGCCGGATACCATGGTCTTTCAAATAGCGGCGGATATGATCGGCAATAGCTGAAACCTGCCGGTTTGAACGCCCCGTGCAAAGCATAAAGATATCGGCAAGCGTGGTTATCTCGCTTACATCCAAGAGCAGCAGATTGCTGGCTTTTCGTTTAAGGGCGGCCTGTATGTAGAGCTTTAAGGAAGCGTCAAGATCATCACCTGTCATAGACGAACAGATCCTTTGCGTAAATATAATCCTCCACAGCTTCTGGAACCAAGTATTTGATGCTCTCTCTGTCTTTTACAAGTTCCCGGATTCTGGTGGCGGAAATATCGAGTTGTGTGGTTTCATAAATAAAAATCGGCTGTTTCTGCTCATGTAGAAGGCATTTTTCCTCCGGCTGCAGCCGGTAACCCGCATCCAGATGCAGGCGGGCCCTCTCCTGCACAACTTTCAGCGGCTCCGCGGGTGCTGTCCCCCTTTTTGCAGGCCGGCTCATCACGATAAAAGCAATCTGCTCCAGAAGGGATTCATAATCTTTCCAGGTGCTGATTTCCAGAAATGCATCCAGCCCCACCAGAAGATATAAGGCTGTATTCCGGCCCGCCTCCTTTTGAAAGGATTCTACCGTGTCAATAGTATAGGAGCGTCCGCTTCGCCGGATTTCCACGTCTGATACCGTGAAACCGGGGTTGGAGGCCACGGCCCTTGTGAGCATTTCATAGCGCTCCTCTGAACCGGCCAGTCCGGAAGTGGTCTTGTGAGGCGGTATTTTTGCCGGGATAAAATATACTGGGTCCAGATCAAATGCGGTTCTTACCTCTTCAGCCACCCGGAGGTGGCCCATGTGCACAGGATTGAAAGTTCCGCCGAAAAGGCCCGCCCGCAGCATAACACCCGCCTTCAGGAACGCATCTGTCCGCTTCCGCAAACCACGAATTTTGTCGTTGTTAATTCATCAACACCCATGGGTCCATAGGCATGGAGTTTGGATGTGCTGATCCCCATTTCTGCGCCCAGGCCCAGCTGCCCCCCGTCATTGAAGCGCGTTGAGGCATTTACAAGAACCACGGAGGCGTCCGCCTCGCGCAGAAAGCGCCGGGAGCTATTGTAGTCAGAAGTGATGATCGCCTCTGTATGATTGGAGCCGTAGCAGGCAATATGGGCGAGGGCAGCATCCATATCAGAAACCACTTTCACCGCGAGAACCAGATCCAGATACTCCTCATACCAGTCCGCCTCCTCTGCGGGCCTTGCGGAGGGAACCAGGGCGCAGCTCTTTTCACATCCCCGCAGCTCAACACCCGCCTGCAGAAACTGATCGGCCATTTCCGGCAGAAACTGCGGCGCCACCGACTCGTGGATCAGCAGCGTTTCCATGGCATTGCACACGCCGGGACGCTGCACTTTGGCATTGAGGCACACCTGCCGGGCCATGGAGAGATCGGCGGACTGATCCACGTATACATGGCATACACCCTTGTAGTGCTTGAGCACAGGTATCCTGGAGTTATCCACAACAAAACGGATCAGGCTCTCGCCTCCCCGGGGAATGATCAGGTCAATATAGTCCTGCTGCTGCAGCAAAACATTCACGGCCTCTCGCTCCCGCAGAGGGACAATCTGCACGGCCTTTTCCGGAAGCCCGCAGTCACGCAGGGCTTTGGCAACAGAAGCTGCAAGGGCCTGATTGGAGGACAGCGCTTCGGATCCGCCGCGCAGAATTACGGCATTTCCTGCTTTCAGGCAAAGGCCGGCTGCATCAATCGTAACATTGGGGCGGGACTCGTAAATTATGCCCACAACACCAAGGGGGATGCGCATGCGGCTGACCTCAAGACCGTTGGGCCGAATCCATGTCCCGCTCGCTGTACCTACCGGATCCTCAAGCCGGGCCACTTCGCGCAATCCTCCTGCCATGGAGGCAATAGTGGCATCTGTTACGCGCAGCCGGTCAATCATGGCGGCGGACAGCCCTCTTTCCTCTGCTGCCGCAACGTCTTTTGCGTTTTCTGTCTTGATAGAGCCGGCATCCGCTTCGATTTGATCGGCGATTTGGAGAAGGGCCGCATTTTTTCTCCCCCCCGGACACCTGCCCAACTCGGCTGCCGCAGCTTTTGCTGATCGGGCCATATTCTCAATCGTTTCTTTCACTGACATTTGCCTCTCCCCTGTCAACTGTGCTTCGATGAGATTATCAAATCCTTCGGCCGGCTGAATCATCCTGTGCTGCAGTGATCGAAAACCGTGAGGTTGTCCCGGTGGATCACCTCATCATACGGTTTGTGCCCCAGCCGCTCCCGGATCTCGGAGGAGTTGCACCCCCTGATCTTTTTTAACTCCCCGGCGCTGTAATTTACAAGTCCCACTGCAAGCCGCCGGCCTTCCGCGTCTTGTACTTCCACCGGCGCCCCCGGCCCGAATTCGCCTGAAATTTCCCTGATGCCGCCGGGAAGCAGGCTTTTACCATTCTGCTTAATGGCATAGACCGCACCTTCATCTATTTTTATAACCCCTTTTGGCTTTACCGTAAACCCGATCCAGCATTTTCGGTTGGACAATTTGTCTTTGGCGGGGGTAAAAAAGGTGCCCGCCGCATCGCCGGAGGCGAGCCTGTCCAGGATCTCCGGTGCCTTTCCGTTGGCGATGATCATCGGGATCCCGGCGGTGGTCACTTTTCTGGCCGCCCGGATTTTGCTGGTCATTCCCCCCGTGCCCAGGGCTCCGGGAATATCGCCTGCGATCTTTTCAATGCTGCTGCTAATGGTGCCCACTTCCTCTATAAGCTGCGCTTTCTTGTCGCTTCGGGGGTCTGCAGTATACAGGCCGTCTATATCGGTAAGATTGATAAGAATGTCCGCATTCATCATGAGCGTGATAAGGGCCGAGAGGTTGTCGTTATCGCCGAATTTAATCTCTTCTACCACCACCGTATCGTTTTCATTGATAATGGGCAGGACCTGCCAGGACAAAAGCGTATACAGTGTGTTCCTGGCGTTCAGATAGCGCCTGCGGCTGCCGCTTAAATCATCGCTGGTGAGCAGCACCTGGGCCACGCTGCGTTTGTATATGGAAAAGGCGTTTTCATAGGCCAGGATAAGCCCGGCCTGGCCGACCGCGGCAATGGCTTGGCGCTTGGGTATCTCATCCGGCCTGCGGGCCAGACCGATCTTTTTCTGCCCCGATGCCATAGCTCCTGAGGAGACCAGCACCACTTGTATGCCCTTTTCAATCAGGCGGTTTATCTGATCGGAAAGCGACTGTACGGTGCTTAGGTTCAGTCCCTCCGGTGCTGTGAGCACATTGCTGCCGACCTTTACCACAATCCGCCGGGCGGTTTGCAGAAGATCCCGTCTGTTTTGTTCCGACTGTCTATCCATTGATAAATTCGCTTAATTTCTCAATTAAGATGGATACGTTCTCACCCGTATAAGCGGAAAGAAAAAGCACCTCCACTCCGGAAAAACCCTCAATACAGCATCTGGCTTTTTCCCTGGCCTCCGGCAGATCCACCTTGTTTAAGACCACAAGCTGCTGTTTGCTGCGCAACTGCGGCCGGTAGCCGGCAAGTTCCTTATTAATGGCGGTGTAGGCTTGGTATGGCTGCCGGGGGTCTATTTCTGCGGCATCGATCAGATGGACAAGCACGCGGGTACGCTCAACGTGACGCAGGAACTTATCACCAAGGCCGGCCCCTTTATGGGCGCCTTCAATCAGACCCGGGATATCGGCCACAACAAAAGACTCCCCGTTTGCCGGGGTGACCACCCCCAGGTTCGGGGTGAGAGTGGTAAATGGGTAATCCGCTATCTTTGGTCTTGCAGAAGAGATCCGGCTGATGAGAGTGGATTTGCCTGCATTGGGCAGGCCTATGATACCGGCGTCGGCCAGGAGTTTCAGTTCAAGCTGCAGGGAAAGGCTCCCGCCCGGAAGGCCTGACTGGGCGTGGCGCGGAGCCCGGTTGGTAGAGCTGACAAAACGCCGGTTTCCCCGGCCGCCGGCTCCGCCTTTTGCAGCCAGCAGGGTTTGCCCTTCGCAGGTAAAATCCTTGAGAAGCCTGCCGGATTCTGCTTCCCTGACAATAGTGCCGGGGGGGACCTCGATTTCAATCGTTTCCCCGTCTTTTCCGGTTTTCTGCTTTCCCTGGCCCGGGCTGCCGTTGGCTGCCTTGAAATGATTTTTGTACCGGAACTGTTGAAGCGTCCGTCGACGGCCGGAGGCGCGTATAAGAATATCGCCGCCTTTCCCGCCGTCTCCCCCGTCAGGCCCGCCTTTCGGCACATACTTCTCCCGCCGGAAGCTTACACAGCCCGGCCCGCCGTTGCCGGCGCTGACATGGATAAGGGCTTCATCTATAAATTTCACACGGCGTAAACACTGACCCGCTTCTTGGACCGGCCCTTACGCTCAAAAGCCACCCGTCCGTCAATCTTGGAAAACAGGGTATAGTCCTTGCCTACACCCACGTTCTCTCCCGGATGGATATGGGTTCCCACCTGACGAACCAGGATATTCCCGGCTTTGACGGCCTGGCCCCCGTAGCGCTTTACACCCCTGTGCTGGGCGTTGCTGTCCCGGCCGTTTTTGGAACTGCCGCCTGCTTTTTTATGTGACATGGCTGAAAACTCCTTCTTTTATTCCTGAATACTGTCGATCTGAATTGCTGTAAAGGGCTGGCGATGCCCCTGCTTCTTCCGGTAGCGCTTGCGTCTCTTATATTTGAACACAAGAACCTTCTTGCTTTTGCCCTGCCTGACGATCCGGGCGTTAACCTCCGCATTCGGCACCGTGGGCTCGCCTATGGTAAGCTGACTGCCGTCAGATAAAAGAAGCACCCTGTCAAAGGAGAAGGATTCGCCGACATTTCCCGGGACCTTTTCGATCCGCAGGATATCGCCCTCCTTTACCCGGTATTGTTTACCGCCTGTTGCAACAACCGCATACATGATTCTGCCTCCGTCCATATCACTTATATTGAAATCATAAACCTTGTAATTATAAAAAAATATCTGCTTTTGTCAATAGGAATTAAATAATAAAAAAGGGCCCACCGAAAACCCGCTGAACCCTTTTTTTGCTGCAGCTTTCTTTACGAAGCTTATTCCCCGATTTCCTGTTTTACTCCGACCACAACCTTGTATAGCAGGGTTAAAATCAGAAAGCCCGCGGCATAAACGCCGACAGTAATCGCGAGCTCCGGACCCGTGGGGATATACTCGCGCACGTGGTGCAAAGGATTGGGGATAAAACCTCCCGAGATCATCCCAAGCCCCTTGTCTATCCAGATGCCTATAAATACGGCCACGCAGGCTACCGCAAGAACTCCTTCATTGCGTCGTGCTGCAGGAATAACCAGCAGGGCAATGGCCAAAAGAACCAGGATAATCGAAGCCCACATCCAGGGCACCAGCACATCATGGCCGTGGAGGCCGAAGAACAGGTATTGCAAGTGGGCTGTGTGTTCGGGGATCTGGCTGTAAACGGCCACAAAAACTTCACAGAGAAAGAAAAACAGGTTGGCAAGGACCCCGTATGTGACGATCTTGGCCAGGGTCTGAATCTGCTCACGGCCCGCGTCAAAGTTGCTGAACCGGCGCACTATAAAGGCCAGCAGAATCAAAAAAGCGGGGCCTGCAGCAAACGCCGACGCCAGAAAGCGGGGCGCCAGAATTGCCGTCAGCCAGAATCCCCTGCCCGGCAGACCACAGTAAAGAAAGGCCGTGACCGTATGAATACTGATCGCCCATGGAATCGATATATAGATCAGTGGCTTTACCCACTTCGGCGGAGGAACCTCGTTGCGCTCTGCATCCAGCACGTTCCACCCGATTACGATGTTTAAAAACAAATAGCCGTTTAATACAATCATGTCCCAGAAAAGCATGGAATGAGGCGTAGGGTGGATAATCACGTTAAACAGCCGCATGGGCTGGCCAAGATCCACGACGATAAAGAGCATGCACATGATAACCGAGGATACCGCCAGAAACTCTCCCAATACGGTTATTTTACCGAATTTTTTATAGTCATGCAGGTAATAGGGGATAACCAGCATGACCGCGGATGCGGCAACCCCGACCAGGAAGGTAAACTGGGCGATATAAAACCCCCAGGAAACATCCCGGCTCATCCCGGTAACACCCAGCCCGAAACTGAGCTGGCTTAAATAAAAACCAAATCCAACGCCGATAACCGCAAGCAGCGCCAGCAGCCAAGCCCAGTACCCTTTACTTCCGTATAACGCCTTTTCAAGCATAATCTACCTCACACGATGTAATAAACCGAAGGTTTCGTGCCCAGGTTCTGCTTGCGCCGGATCGTGTAGTTCTCCCGCAGAACCTTGCGGATCTCAGAGTTCGGATCTTCGAGATCGCCAAACACCAAAGCACCCTCTGACACTTCAACACAGGCAGGCATCTTGCCTTCGGCCAGACGCTCCGCGCAGAAATTGCACTTTTCCACAACACCTCTCATCCTGGTGGGAAAATCCTCGTTTTCCTTTTCTATAGCCGGACGGGGGTCGCGGAAATTAAAACTCCTCGATCCATAGGGGCAGGCGGCCATGCAGAACCGGCACCCGATGCAGCGGTGAAAGTCCATCATCACAATGCCGTCAGCACGTTGAAATGTGGCCTGGGTAGGACAGGCCTGAACACAGGGAGGATTGTTGCACTGATTGCAAAGAGCCAGAAGAGGCAGATCCTGCAGCCGCTCGGAAAGGTAGGGATCGTCCTTTTGGGGAAAAACGTGCTCAAACTCGTCTGTCCATAGCCACTTAATAGTATGCCTCTCGTCCTCATGATCCGGAACGTTATGCGCCTTGTGGCAGGCAGCAATCATCTTCTCGCACAATCTTCGCGTCAATTTCCGGGTATCCACCACCATTCCCCAGCGGCCGGCTGTAAGCGCCTTTTTCGTGTCTTTGAACTGCTGCGTTGAAGATCCTTGTTCGGCAGCTGCCGGAGCGGGCAACAGTCCCGCCACCGTGGAAACGCCCCCAAGGCCAAGGGCTGAAATGCCGGCAAACTTTAGAAAGCTTCGTCTGCTGTTGTCCATCACTTCTTCTCCTCCGGATATTTATGGCAATCCCAGCAGTAAGGTTCAACAGATGCATAATCATGGCATTTGTCGCAGAACTCTTCCTTGTTGGAATGGCAATCCACACAGGTATTGGAGAGGCTTGCCATGTATTCCTTGCCGCTTGAGTTTACATAGATCCGCTTTGCGTCGCGGACCACGGTATCCCGCCACTCATCCAGTATCTGCATATGCTCTTTGCGCATATGTTCGGTCTCTTCGACGCACTTCTCCGCCTTTTTGGCCTTCTTGGTAAGCTCCGGATCCGGGGTCTCCGTTGCAGACCCGTGGTTGTACCAGAAGGGAAACGTAAAAACGACTACGAAGATGATCAGTCCGACTACGATTATTCCCTTATCATTCATCCGCCTCGTCCTCCTCTTGCTTCAGGGGTTCGAACCGCAGGTTTGTGGTCCGCTCGATCTCCCCATCCAGAACCAGTGCGTTTGCGACCAGTTCATGGACTCCTGTGACATCGACGGCAGGGACCCAGTATTCCATCAGCGGCGGGAGAGCGGCCCGGTCGATGGCGCAGATGCAGGCCAGCATATTCACGCCGTATTTCTCGTGGACATGCTTTACGGCGTTTGCCCGGGGCAGGCCTCCGCGCAGGCGCAGGTCCATCACCTCCTCGGTGTTTAAGCCGGATCCGCTGCCGCAGCAGAAGGTCTTCTCCCTGATTGTCTCTTCCGGCATTTCATAGAAATTGTTGCATACATTTTCTATAACGTAGCGGGGTTCATCGAGAAGCCCCATGGCCCGCGCGGGGTTGCAGGAGTCATGATAGGTGACCTTGAGGTGGTCATTGCGGCTGGGATCCAGGTTCAGCTTGTTGTGCCGAATCAGGTCCGCCGTAAACTCGGTGATGTGCACCATTTTCGTGGATGAGGCGTTGTGGAAAACCGTGCCGGTTATCGGGGACTTGGGAACCTCAAGAAAATCGGCCGGACCGTTCATGGTATCCATGTATTGGTTGATTACGCGCCACATATGGCCGCATTCGCCGCCGAGAATCCACTTGACCCCCAGCCGCTTGGCCTCAGCATACATTTTGGAATTTAATTTTTTCATGGCATCCGAGGAGGTGAACAGGCCGAAATTTCCGCCTTCGGAAGCATATGTGCTCAGGGTGTAATCCAGGCCGAGTGCTTCAAAGAGCATCAGATAGCCCATGAAGGTATAAGTGCCGGGATCGGCAAAGTAGTCCCCGGAGGGGGTAATAAAAAGTATTTCGGCGCCTTTGCGGTTAAAGGAAGGATTGAGTTTTATGCCTGTCAACTCCTCGATGTCATCACAAAAAAACTCCACGATCTCCTTGAAGGCCTGGGGCTGAATGCCCAGATGGTTTCCGGTGCGGAAGCAGTTGGCCACCGGCTCCATGATCCAGTTGATATTGATCCCAAGCAGATTCAGGAGCTCCCGGCCCATCATGGTCACTTCCGCGGTATCAATGCCGTAGGGGCAGAAGACCGAGCAGCGGCGGCATTCCGAACATTGGTAAAAATATGAGAACCATTCCTTGATAACATCTTTTGTCAGTTTTCGCCCCCCGGCGATGGAGCCCAGGATCTTTCCGGCCCTGGTAAAATCGTTTCGGTAAATGGAGCGCAGGAGTTCGGCCCTCACCACCGGCATGTTTTTGGGATCTCCGGTGCCTATAAAGAAATGGCATTTATCCGCACATGCACCGCAGCGGACGCATGTATCCATAAAGACCTTGAGCGAGCGGTATTTGTGCAGCCGCTCCTTGAAGCCTTCATGAATAATTTCCTGCCAGTTCTCCGGCAGGGGCCATTCTTCTTCTGCCGGCGACCATTCCCTCGGAGGGGTGTGAAACTCCATAATCTCAAGGTTTTTGTTTTTCGCCGGATACGCCCACCGCCCGTCGATAATGGGGGACTGAATTTTCTCCCACTCCTCCTCCGGAGGCGTATAATCGATGCTTTCAAACATTTCGTCAGGTTTTGGAAGTTCTTCTGCCATATTTACTCCTTTTCCACCGGGATACCCGCTTCTTTCATTTTATCCCTGAAATGTTCTTCATATTCTGGGTACGTATGAATAGTGACCTCCGGGTTCCACGGGTTGATATGCCGCTTTGTCCGGTTGTTGTTTGCCAGGTTCCGGGTGGGGCTTAAGAAAATCCCTCCCATGTGCATGAGCTTGCTGAATGGAATGTAGGCCACAAGAATACTGACAAAAAATATGTGCACATAAAACAAGGCGCCTACACCCCCCTCGGGAATTCCGGGGTGAAACGAGGCCAGGCCAAGGGTCAGCTCCTTTACCTTTACCACGTCCACCTTGGTAAAATGACGCATCAAAATTCCGGTAAAAGCTATGCCAATGATTAAAAAAAGCGGAAAGTAATCGGCTGCCCGGGAAAAATAATTGATTTTAGGAAGCAGGATGCGGCGAAGCAGCAGCAGTACCGTCATGCCCAGAAGCGTCACACCCGAAAGAAACAACTCCGGCAGACCGAGCTGGAGAATGCCGTCAACAGCTTCCAGAGCATGAACAAAGAACGGGGTTGGCTCGACAAAAAAACGCAGATGGCGGATCACGACCACAAAAAAAGAATAATGAAACAGCAGGGCGAACAGCCACAGCCAGAGCACCCACTTATATGAAAGCCGCTTTCCTTTGATCTCCACCCGGTTGTTCCGGAACAGCGAGCGAAACAGAAAAATTTCCAGCAACATCCGGATGATTACGCCGCCGGTTGTGGTCGGGTTATCAATTTTCGAATGGTGAAACATTTCCTGGGACTTCTGCTGCCCGCAGGTGGTTGTTATTCGGAACGGTACCGGCGTATTGGCCCAATCCAGAATCTTGTTGACAAACCCCACCAGAAAAATCACCACCGCCAGGTAGGGAATCAAGATGCCGAACAGAACCTCCAGTCCGACCGCCGCTCCCGCGTAAGCGATTAACCCCAGCACGATCACCGCCAGAAGCGAATACAAGTAACTGACATTCATTGACATTACCTCACTCTACAGTTTGATGCCGTTGATTGATGATCCGGTTACACATCAATATCTTCAAGGTTTTTTCCCTTTTTCGGAATCTCCTGGATATAACCCTTTTTGACCAAAAGCTGTCTGACCCTGTCGTTGGCATGATTGGCCCGCAGCAAAAAAACCTTCTGACGGCATTCCATGTACAGATCAAAGGCCATGCGCAAAACCGTCTCCGTATTTGCAGCCAGGGCCTTAAAATATGCTTCCACCGCTTTATCCCCGCGGTTTTTCTGAAAGCAGCCTTTTATGGAGGGCCGGATCTCGAAAATAAAACCAATTGCATCCGAGGGTTGAAACTCCTGCAGCGACTGAATGCGGATGATGCCGTCCAGGGCATGCCTTACGGCTTCTGTATCCATTTCGGTTTTCATCAGCTCATCAAATAACTCATTCAAACATCGAAAAATCGTGTTTCCTACCGGATTGGCAAACGGATCGGAATTGTTTTTGAAAAATTTGTCGGAGCCCTCCGGATAGGGGGACATTGCTGCATCAAACCATTTGTTGATAATCTCTTTGCGCTTCTTTGATAATACGGTTGCCGGCTCCATTACCCTCCCCTCCCCGGGTGGGATATTGTCTGCGAATTTATTAGAAAATAGATAGTTTTTATTCTTTACTTCAAAAGGTTGAATATATATTCAATTTCGGGGACTCTGTCAAGGTTATTTGTTGGCGACAGCTTATTTGTATTTGGCGAAAATCGGATTATACTTAGGAATTAAGATGAAACGAAACAGAATAAAAGAGCTGCTTGCAGCAGCACAGCCGCCGGAAAATGCGCGGGTCTGCGGTTGGGTACGGACCCGGCGCGACTCCCGGGATTTTTCCTTTCTGGAGCTAAACGACGGCTCCTGCCTGGAAAACCTTCAGATTGTAGCGGATGACGGTATTGCGGGATATGAACAAATAAAAAACATTCACACCGGTACGGCTGTTGCGGTCTCCGGCAGGATCCAGCCCTCGCCGGGAAAAAAACAGCACCGGGAACTCCATGCCAGCGAAATTTCTCTTTTGGGAAAAGCACCGGAGAGCTACCCTCTGCAGAAAAAACGCCACAGTGATGAATTTCTGCGCACCATCGCTCATTTGCGGCCCCGCACCAACAAATACGGAGCCGTCTTCCGCATCCGCTCAGAGCTCTGTTATGCAGTCCATCACTTTTTCCGCGAGCGGGGTTTTACATGCATTCATACACCGATCCTTACAGGACTCGACTGTGAGGGAGCAGGCGAATTGTTCCGCGTAACCTCCCTGGACATGGACAATCCCCCGAAAAAAAACGACGGAGGGATCGACTACGGCCGGGATTTTTTTGAAAAGCCCGCCAATCTGACTGTTTCCGGGCAACTGGAAGCAGAACTCATGGCCCTTGCCCTGGGCGAGGTATATACCTTCGGCCCGGCCTTCCGTGCGGAAAATTCCAATACCAGCCGGCACGTATCGGAATTCTGGATGGTGGAGCCGGAAATGGCCTTCTGCGATCTTTTTGAAGCCATGGACAACGCCAGGGAATTTATACAGTATACAACAGCCTGGATTCTGGAATCCTGCAGCCAAGACATTTCCCTTTTCAACAGGTTCGTTGATAAAAACCTGCTGCAGACGCTGGAACATATTGTTTCCTCAGAATTTATCAGGATTTCCTATAAAGACGCCGTGTCCATCCTGACTGCCGCAGAAAACCGGTTTTCATATCCCGTCCGCTTTGGCTCGGACCTGCAGACCGAACACGAACGCTTCCTCGCTGAAACACATTTCGGCAGTCCCGTTATTGTCCATGATTATCCCCGCACCATAAAACCTTTTTATATGCGGGTAAATGATGACGGTGAGACGGTGGCCGCAATGGACCTGATCGTCCCCCGGATAGGTGAAATCATCGGCGGCAGCCAGCGCGAGGAGCGCCTCGATATGCTGGAGAGCCGAATGGAGGAGACGGGAATGAACAAGGATGAATATTGGTGGTATCTGGATTCGCGGCGCTACGGCAGCGTGGTGCACAGCGGCTACGGTCTGGGTTTTGAGCGGTTCTTGATGCTCCTGACCGGCATCCGCAATATCCGCGATGTTATCGCCTTTCCCCGAACACCGGGGAACCTGGAATTCTGACAACAAAAGAAGCCGTGATATCCGTACAAACCCAACAGCAACACAGACTTATGGAAAGGAGCCCAATCATGGCGGAAGATCTCCAAGGTGCAATTCTGCAAAGAGACGGCGAAAGCTATGCCATCGTCCCCCGCAGTCCTGCCGGAATACTGAGCGTGGAGAACCTGGAATCCATTACCCGGGTGGTCAAAAAATATCAGATCCCCGTTGTCAAGATTACTTCCGGGCACCGGCTGGTGCTGGTGGGAATCAAAAAAGACGATATCACAGCCGTCTGGCAGGATCTCGGCATGGACATCGGCCGGGCCACAGAACTCTGCTTTCACTACGTGCAGGCCTGCCCGGGAACAGCGGTTTGCCGTTTCGGCGTGCAGGATTCCCTGGGCCTGGCCACGG
This sequence comes from Desulfosalsimonadaceae bacterium, assembly GCA_046482325.1. GTDB lineage: Bacteria > Desulfobacterota > Desulfobacteria > Desulfobacterales > Desulfosalsimonadaceae > M55B175. Next base: position 34,342 of record JAWOFF010000112.1, on the reverse strand, counting down.
AGCTGGAAAAACGTTTTTACAACATGGAATTCGCCGCCAAGGTGAAGTTCGGCATATCCGGCTGCTCCTTCTGCTGCGGGGAAAGCTACGTGCGCGATGTCGGCCTTATCGGCAAGAAAAAGGGATGGACCCTGGTTTTCGGGGGAAATTCCGGAAAAAAACCGCGCATCGGCGATGTACTGGCAGAAGACGTGGAAACCGATGCCCTGATGGACATGATTGAAAAACTGCTGGTCTTTTACAGGGATAATGCCAAAAAAAAGGAGCGCACCCCCAGATTTGCCGAACGCATGGGGGCTTCGGAAATCCAGAAGGCCATCGGTGTTTGACAGCCATGCAGGTCATCGCAGACAATCTCCAGATCACCCGTCCAGAGATTGAAGCAGCCCTTGTCGACGGCGACCCGGAGCCCATACGCGGTCTGGCCCGAAACCTGGAAGCCGCCGGCGCTGATGGCATCGATATAAATTCCGGTCCCCTTCCCCGGAATCCGGAATCCGGCATGGCCCTGCTTGTGGAGGCGGTGCAGTCGGCAACCAGCTGCCGGCTGCTCCTTGATACCACCAATCCCAGGGCCATTGCCGCCGGCCTGCGGCAGAGCAACAGGCCGGCCATCATCAACGGCATCTCAATGGAGCCGGCAAAACTGGAACATATTCTGCCGCTGGCAGCCGCGTTTGATGCGGATGTCATCGTCTATCTGCTGGACGCCAAAAGCCGGGTTCCCTCCACGGAAGCCGAATGCTACGAAATTGCTGTTGCCCTGCTGCAGGCGGGTGAATCAGCCGGGCTGGACAAATCGCGGCTGATTATCGATCCGGTGGTATCCCCGCTTATGTGGGAGAACGGATGCGCCCGGAACCAGACCATTCTCTCCGTGATCGGCAATCTGGAAGACGTGCTGGGTTTTCCCGTCAGAACCATCGCCGGAATTTCCAATCTGACCAGCGGCCGAGGGCCTGCTGTCAAAAAGCGCCTGCTCGAGGCTGCCTATCTGCCCATGCTGGCGGCTGCCGGACTGGATATGGCGCTTATGAATGTATTTCACGATCAGACCGTTCGGGTGGCAAGAACCTGCACTACGCTTACGGAACAGGCGCTCTTTTCCTGGGCCGCTGTTGATTAGCCGGAAAACAGCGTATACCTGTCTTGCTATATCGCCCTATATATCCAGGGTGTTCACCTCCAGGGCATTGCTCTGGATGAAATTGCGGCGGGGTTCGACTTCGTCTCCCATCAGTATGGTGAAAATATCGTCTGTATCAACTATGTTTTCCACCTGCACCTGAAGCAGGGTTCGTGTCTCCGGATTCATGGTGGTCTCCCACAACTGATCCGGATTCATTTCCCCAAGCCCCTTATAGCGCTGAATGCTTATACCCTTCTTGCCGTCTTCCAGCATCTGGTCCACCAGTTTTTCCTTGCTCTCCACCCTTATGCTGCGGCCGTCTTTGTCTGTTTTTGCAATGAGAAAAGGCGGGCGGTCGTATTGGGCAATTTTTTTGTATAAAACCAGCGCATTCTGAAAATCGGTGGAATACACAAGGCCCCGGCCGATTTTTACTGGAATCCGGTTTTTTGCTGTCTGATCCTTAAACACCTGATTTAGCACGTCCTGCACGGTAGAGGTAACGGTCATCTCATAAACCTCCCGCTCCGGGTTCCAGGTATAATCGCTTGCATCATAGTTGTTCTCCAGCATTGCACTGCGCAGCGCGGCCATGCGCTCCTCGCTCTGGAGAAACTCCTTTCCCTCCACACCGGTCCGGATCATCATTTCCACTATTTCCGAATAGATCCCGTGTTTTTCCAGACGGGCGAGTATAGAAAAATAATCGGCGAGATTGGAAATAAACATATAGAGCTCACGGCCCTCCAGGACTTCTCCGTCAGCCTCCATGGTAAGCCGCACGCCCTCGCAGACCCGTTTGAGGAGATAATCCATATATTCACTCTCGTCTTTCAGGTACAGTGCGTTTTTGCCTTTTCCCACCTTGAAAAGCGGCGGCTGGGCAATATATAAATAACCCCTGTCGATAATCTCGGGCATCTGCCGGTAAAAGAAGGTTAAAAGCAGCGTGCGGATATGGGAGCCATCCACGTCCGCGTCAGTCATGATGATAACCTTGTGGTACTTGATCTTTTCAATATCGTACTCCTCGCTGCCGATGCCCGTACCAAGAGCGGTAATCATGTTCTTGATTTCCTCGCTGCGCAGCAGCTTGTCAAAACGGGCTTTCTCCACATTCAGGATCTTGCCCTTAAGCGGCAGAATGGCCTGGGCTTTCCGGTCTCGCCCCAGCTTTGCCGAACCCCCGGCAGAGTCGCCCTCAACAATGAACAGCTCCCGCAGCTCCGGATCCGAATACTGGCACTCCGCTAGCTTGCCCGGCAGGGTGCTGTCTGCAAGCGCTCCTTTATTGCGGGCCAGATCCCTTGCCCGTTTGGCAGCATCCCGCACGCGAGCCGCCTCTACCGCCTTGGAGACGATTTTTTTCGCAATCGAGGGGTTTTCTTCAAAGAAAACGCTCAGTTTTTCATTTACCAGGGACTCAACTACGCCTTTTGCTTCGCTGTTGCCCAGCTTGGTTTTGGTCTGACCCTCAAACTGGGGATACTTAATGCGGACGCTGACGATTGCCGTAAGTCCTTCGCGGATATCTTCGCCGGTTATTTTGGATTTTACATTCTTCAGCAGATCCGCCCCTGTTGCATACTGGTTCAGCGTCCGGGTCAGACCGGTTTTAAAGCCAACCAGGTGAAAGCCGCCTTCAGCGGTATTGATATTATTGGCAAAGGAAAACAGCTTTTCCTTGTAGGTGTCGTTGTACTGAATGGCGATTTCCGCCTGAATATCGTTTTTTTTTCCTTCAATTAATACAGGTTCGTGAATCGGGGTATGGCGCCGGTTAAGGTATTTCACAAACTGTGAAATACCACCCTCATAACAGAAAGTCTCTTTCTGATCCGAGCGTTCGTCTTCAATGACTATATTTAAGCCCTTGTTCAAAAAGGCCAGTTCCCGCAGTCTCCGGCTTAAGGTATCATACTGGAATTCATCCGCCGTCAGTATATCCATATCCGGTTTAAACCGAATCCGGGTGCCCCTTTTTTCGGTTTCACCGAGAACCTGGAGTTCGCAGGTCTTTTCCCCTTTTTCATAGGACTGATAATAGATTCTGCCATTTAAAAAGACCTCTACCTCAAGAAAGGCCGAGAGGGCGTTTACCACAGAGACGCCCACTCCGTGCAGGCCGCCTGAAACTTTGTAGGAATTGTGATCAAACTTCCCTCCGGCATGCAGTTTGGTCAGCACCACCTCCAGGGCGGGCATGTTTTCGGTTTTATGCATTCCCACCGGTATACCGCGGCCGTTGTCTTCAATACTAACGGACTTGTCCGTATGCAGCCTGACTACAATCCGATCGCAGTATCCGGCCATGGCTTCGTCTATGCTGTTGTCCACCACTTCGTATATAAGATGGTGAAGCCCTTCTACATCGATATTTCCAATGTACATAGAGGGTCTGACACGAACCGCCTCCAGGCCCTTTAAAACATTAATACTGTATTCGTCGTATATTTGGTTTGTAGCTTCCTGATTCATATCTTCATCGGCATTATTATGTTTAAATAGTTTGTTTCATCCTCTCCCCTGACAATGCAGGGGTGCTCGCCATCGACAATATTGACCGCCACATTTTCTTTTTCGATAAAATTTAATGCTTCAATAAAATAGCGGGGATTAAACGCTACCTCCAGCGGCTCGCGATCATAGGATATTTCCATGCTCTCCCTGGATTCCCCTATATTGGGGTTGACCGCCCGTACCTGCAGGTTGTTTTCCGCATACCGAAATATCACTGCGCGGTATTCATCGGAGGTGACAATGGTCATGCGTTTGAGCATCATTACAAGCGGTTCGCGGGGAAACACCACGTCATAGGTGCTGTCAAAATGCAATAGGTTTGCATATGCGGGAAATTCCCCGTCGAGCAGATTAATTATAAAAACTTCATTGTCTTTTCGCACGATAAAGTGGTTGTCTTTCACGCCGGCTTCAGCCCTGCCTTCCTGACCCAGAAATTTATTGACCTCATTAAATCCCTTTTTCGGAACAATCACCTGCTCTTTTGCTTCCATTGCTATATCTGTTTCACAGACATAGTCCACCTTGGTCAGCCTTCGAATATCGGTTGATACCATCCGGAGGCATTTTTTTTCCGCTTCCTCAATTTTCTCCAGATTCACCCCGATTAAATGGGCCCGTTTTTCATCACCGGAAACATTTATGGCCGTGCATTTTTCAATCATCGCTTTTAAGCTTCCGGCTTCCATCTCGAAAAAACTTACATCGTCAACCTCCGGAATTTCAGGGAATTCTTCCGGACTCATCGCCATCAAATGATACTGTACAGTGTCGGAGGTGATAGCTACCCAGTGATTTTCCAGCTCTTCTATATATACTTGATCCGTCGGAAATATTTTCACAATATCATATAATTTTCGGGAGCTTATAGAAACATTACCTTCAGATTCCACCGTAACGGAATAACACCCCTTAAAGCTGGTCTCCAAATCTGTCGCTGTAATGACAACTTCATCGCTTCCTGCCTGAATCAAGACATTTTCCGTAATTGCCAGGCTTGTTTTCCGGCTGGTCAACCCCTGAACCTTTGATAAGACTTCCAGCAGATCTGTTTTTGAAAAAACGGTTTTCATGAAATTTTCCTGGTAATAAAATAAATTTTTATGTTTTATTATTATTATACTTTGTTGTGGAAAAAGATGAAAATTTTATAATATATGAAAAATATTTATTATTTTATTTATAGTTATTGTTGAAAATGTTGTTTAATTCTCCTCAAAAAAAAAACAGTTTTTAACCGTTCTTTTTAAAGCTGTTCAAAACTATTAGGTTATAAACAAAATATCAATATCGGACTTTGTCCTGCACGCATGGTTTTCGACTGTCGGAGAAGCGATGCTCTATTTTTTGAAAAAATTGTATTTCCGGTATTTTTGGTGGCTATGGCAAAGTATGCTGATTCTTCTTTCTCTGTTTTTTCTGCTGCTTGGAATATATGTTTTTATTGCCGCCTATCGTCTGGATGATCCGTTTAATTTTGTGCTCTGCTTTTTCTCCTCCAATCTGATGATCCTGATCAGTTTGGTTCTGCTTGCCGGATTTGTTTACCGGCTGGTGTCTGTCTACCGCCTGATCGGAAAAAAAGACGAGCGCACCGAAGATTCCGGGGAATAAATAATGGGCACGGAGGGTTTGGCAATTCCCGCCTGAAGCATCAAATCCCTTGATCTTTTTAAAAAAAATAATATTATCACAATTCCCGATTCCCGTCAATTCTATTTCATTATCAAACATAAGGCTTTAATTTGCAGCATCCTTGATCAGCAATAATGATTTTGTTATTGTGAATCTTTTATGCCAGGATTTTTCCTTTGACCACTGCAAGCCCGGGGGAAATGCTTTCCATGAAGAAACTGATTAAATGGATTTTTGTTTTTTTTGGAGTCAGCCTGTTGCTCGGAGCAGCAGGCTTTGCCGGGATGTATATTTATTTTGCAGCGGACCTGCCGAAGATATCGAGCCTGAAGGATTACCAGCCTCCGGTCATCACCTCGGTGTATGCCCAGGGCGGAGAAAAAATCGGGGAATTCTGCGAGCAGCGCAGAATCATACTGCCTTTTGAAAAGATACCCAAAACCCTTGTAAATGCCTTTGTTGCATCTGAAGACGCCCGCTTTTACGAGCATGAAGGTATTGATCTGCACAGCATAATCCGCGCTTTTTTTAAAAATCTGGAAGCCGGTCGAATCGTTCAGGGCGGCAGCACCATAACCCAACAGGTGGCCAAATCCTTTTTTTTAACCCCGGAGCGCAGTTATACAAGAAAAATCAGGGAAGCGATTCTGGCCTACCGGATCGACAGACATTTCAGTAAAGAGCAGATCCTTTATCTCTATCTCAATCAGATTTATCTGGGCCATGGTGCCTATGGTGTGGAGGTAGCGGCCCAGAACTATTTCGGCAAATCCGCGGAGGAATTAAATATTGCCGAATCAGCCATGCTGGCTGGTCTGCCCCAGGCCCCCAGCCGTTACAGCCCGTATAAGCATCCTGAGTATGCCAAGCAGCGGCAGATTTACGTTCTGCTCCGCATGCGGCAGGAAGACATGCTAAGCAGGCAGTAAGTTGAGCAGGCCAGGGAGCGGGAGTTGGAAATTACGTCCCGAAAAGACTGGTATATGGAAATGATTCCCTATTATACTGAATATATCCGGCAGGTTTTAATTGAAAGATACGGCAGAAAACGGGTTTATACAGACGGACTTAAGGTGTATACGGCGGTGGATGCGGGGATGCAGAAAATGGCGCGTAAGGCCGTAGACAAGGGGCTGCGGAAACTGGACAAGCGACATGGATACCGGGGTCCGATAAAACATTTAAAGCAGGAAAACATTGAGTCCTACGCCCGTGAAATGGAGAAAGAGCTGGAGGAAGAGCCGATGCATGCGGGCATGCGGACGCGGGCTGTTGTTATCGAAGTGGATAATACAGAAGATACTGTAATGCTGCGAATCGGCAATAATCAAGGACTGTTGCGGTTATCGGATATGAAATGGGCCCGTCCTGCGGATGCGGAAAAAAGCTCTGCCAGACTCAGGAATCCGGGCGATATTTTATCTGCGGGCGATGTGGTGCTGGTGCGGGTAAAAAAGAAATACGCAGATAAAGATCTCTGGCATGTTGCGCTGGATCAGGACCCAAAAGTCCAGGCCGCCCTCGTTTGCCTGGAAACAGGCAGCGGGCATGTAAAAACCATGCTCGGAGGCCGCAGTTTTTCCGAGAGCCAGTTTAACCGGGCTGTGCAATCCAGGCGGCAGCCGGGATCGGCTTTTAAGCCCGTTATTTACGCAGCTGCTCTGGATAAGGGATATACCCCGGCTACGGTGGTTTTTGACTCTCCCATCGTGTTTGAGGACACCAGGGAGGATTTCACATGGAAGCCGAAAAACTATGACGAGACCTTTCACGGCCCAACCCTTTTCCGCACAGGTCTGATAAAGTCGCGGAACATAATAACCGTAAAAATCCTGCGCGATATCGGTATTGATTACGTAATTGATTATGCCCGCAAACTTGGCATTACAAGCAGCCTGGACAAGGATCTTTCCCTGGCTTTAGGCTCCTCCGGCATGTCTCCCATGGAGCTTGTAAAGGCCTATTCTGTCTTTGCCAACCAGGGCAGGCTTATTGAACCGCGATTTATAACCAGGATCGATGACAGGCATGGAAATGTTATCTATGAAAGACAAACCGATGATGAGCAGGTAATCGAGAAAAGCACGGCCTATATCATTACCCATTTGCTAAAAGAAGTAGTGAAGTCCGGAACCGGCTGGCGGGTCAAGGCACTGAATCGTCCGGTCGCGGGGAAAACAGGCACCACAAATAATCTTTATGACGCCTGGTTTGTCGGTTATACCCCCCGCTACGTGACCGGGGTATGGGTGGGCTATGATCAGGAAAAGACCCTGGGAGAGAAAGAAACCGGCTCCCGGGCTGCAAGCCCGATATGGCTGGATTTTATGAAGCAGGCCCTTGCCGGCAAATCTGAAAAGGTTTTTCCCGTACCGGAAAATGTTGTTTTCTCCAAGATTGATCTGATGACCGGTCTGCTGCCGATCCCGGAGTCCGAGCACACAGCATATGAATGTTTCAAGGAAGGCACTGCTCCAAAAAAGAAAACCAAGGCGCCTGATACCATGGATTCAGAGGAGTTTTTTAAACAGGGAGTGCAGTGATACTACACAAGCAGATCAAACATGGGACAGACAAAAGAGAAAACATATTACATCCTAACAGGTTATGTCTCTGGCTGAATTTCTTTTGACGGGCAACTTTCATGTAAAGGCCGCCAGGTTGAAAAACTTGAGAGTTTCCTTGGCATGGCGGATGTAGTGATCCCGGTCCAGTTCCATCATGGGCCGGAAGAAATTCTCGCCGGATACGAAATTATGGATGGCGTTCATAATGGATAATACTTTCATGCGGGCCTCCACAGGCACGTTTTCCCGGTCCCCGGCCAGACCCATGGAATAGGCTATATCCGAGATGTACTCCGGGACCCGAAAATCAAGTAAACTGCTGTGGCGGGTTTTCATGAAATAGCGAAACAGAGTCAGATTTGAAATTTCCGGATTTTCAAAGAGATAGTCCACCAATATCTCAATGGCGATATCTAACCTCTGGGAAAGCGGTTTGCCCTTGATCTGTTTTTCAACTTCTATGAGTTTATTGCCGAGCCCGTCATTAATATCCTGAATCACCGATTCATAAAGATTGCCCTTTTCTCCCCAGTGATAGTATAATGTAGAGACATCGATATCCACCGCCTTTGCAATCATACGGGTGGTGGTACCGTGGAACCCGTATTCACTGAAAATTTTGCGGGCAGTCTCCAGGATTCTGGCTTTCATAGATTCCGGGTTCTGCTTCGCCTTTTCCAGAGATGTCACCATTTTTTGTATACCTGTCGTATTTTTATCTCTGCCTGATTTGCGCCGGAGCAGCAGAGGCTTTCAGACCGAACCCTCCTGAACAAGCGAATCGATTGCCGTTTCCGAATAACCGAGCTCCTTTAAAATCCCCCGGGTATCAGCTCCGAACTCAGAGGGCATTCCTTCGACCCGGGCCGGGGTTTTTGAAAGCTTTACCGGGGCTCCTAAAGCGGTCATTGATCGACCGTCTTTTCCGGATAATTCCAACACCATTTCCCGCTGCGCGAAAAGCGGGTCTTCCAGCGCTTCAGAAGGTGTCTGGACAGGCGCCCAGCAGATTTCGCGTTCTGCCAGAACAGTCTTCCAGTGCTCCAGAGTTTGGGATTTAAACTGTCGCCTGAAAAATTCCAGCATTTCCTCCCGCCTGTCTTCATCATACTGAAGCGGTATGTATTCAGGGACCCCGAAGTATTCACACAGATTTTTCCAGAAGCGGTTTTCGAGTGCTCCAATGGAGAGGTAGCACCCATCAGAAGTTTCATAGGTGTTATAACTGGCATACCTGTGAGACAGAAGCCAGTTGCTCCGCTGCAGCGGTATGCCTGTGGCCTGCTGTATGGTCAGACCAAAAGAAAGCAGGCTAAGGGATCCATCTGTCATGGAAATATCAATATACTGGCCTTCTCCGGTCCTTTGCCTGGAAAACAGGGCGAGCATGATGCCGATCACCGCATTCATACTGCCGCCGGCCATATCCGCAATCTGCACCCCGGGAGTCAAAGGCCGGCCGCCGGTTTCGCCGATTCCGTCCAGCACACCCGCCACACTTAAATAGTTGATGTCATGCCCGGCAAAACTGCTGTAAGGGCCGGTTTGTCCATACCCGCTGATCGAACAGTATATGATTTGCGGATTGACTGATTTAACTCTCTCGTAATCCACACCAAGCCGAGCGGTTACGCCCGGTCGAAATCCTTCCAGAATCACATCCGCCGATTGCGCAAGCTGAAAGAAAATTTTTTTTCCGTTTTCGGATTTCAGGTTCAGCGACATGTGCTCCTTGCCGCGATAGATCATATTATCTTCAAAGGCCTCAGCAGCGAAGCGTTTATCTTCCATGCAGATTACCCGGGCACCGTGATCAGCCAGAATCATGGATGCATACGGGCCCGGCAGCAAACGGGATATATCAAGTACTGTAATGCCGCTTAATGCGCTTGTTTTCGCCATTATAGTCTCCGCAGTACAATCTAAAGGGTTAAAAAACAGCAGTAAACCTCTCTGTTTCTCCATCAATTGTTGAATATCTTATTTGCAAATTCAAAGTCAACCCTATTTGCCGTTGAGTTCCAAACAGCTTCAAGCTGCAGGGTTCAGGTCAGGATTGAGCCGGCAGGTTTGTCGTTTACGGAGAAGCGGATAAAGGATATAATAATTTTTACAAATTATCAATTTTTATGAGAGGTTTATAGACAAAGCTTGTGCTCCTGCTGCCTTTTTTCGGTTTCAGTCTAAAGCAGCCAGGATAGCCTTTTCTCAGGGGATTTATGATTATGGATAAAGAAAACGGAACGGAGAGCTTAGATAATTCAAAATCATCGGAAGCATTGACTGAATATGAGGCCAAGGCGTTTCTTGTACCTTTCGGAGTGCCCGTGGTTTATGAAAAAATAGCTGATACCGCAGATAAAGCTGTTGAGGCAGCGAAAAGCCTTGGCTTTCCGGTTGTGGTTAAGGCTCTCGGCAAAACGCTGTTTCATAAAACCGAAAACCGCTTAGTGCATCTTAATGTAAACGATGAAGCAGGTGTTAGAAGGGCTGCAGAAGCGATTTCAGAAGCTGCAGGCGAAAAGTTGGAAGCTTACTTGCTGCAGCAGCAGGTTTCCGGTTCCCGGGAGTTTGTGGCGGGCCTTTTTCATGACAGGCAGTATGGGCCGGTTATCATGTTCGGTCTTGGCGGGATTTTCACAGAAGTGCTGTCAGATGTGGCCTTCAGGCTTGCGCCCTTGTCCGAGGCGGATGCAGCGGAAATGATTGCCGAGCTCCGGTGCGCCGCGCTGCTCGACGCTTTTCGCGGCGAGGCTGCTGTAAGCAGGCAGGATTTGATTAAAACCCTGACAGGGCTCTCCCGGATTGCGGAACAGTATTCCGATATAGCCGAAATAGATATCAATCCCCTGCTGGTTACGCCGGAAGGCCGCCCGGTAGCTGTGGATGCCCTGGTTGTTAAAGGAGGCCTGCCCCGGCAAAAAGTGTCCATGCCGGCAACCGATCCCAGGGATGTGGGAGGCATTTTTTACCCCGGATCCGTGGCCTTTGTCGGTGCGTCCGCTACACTTGGCAAATGGGGCTATACGCTTAGCACCAGTACGATAAGAGGCGGCTTTGAAGGAGAGATATATCTGGTAAATTCAAAGGGCGGCACAATACTGGGCCGGCCGGTCTATACCTCGGTAAAGGAGATTCCAGGGCCTGTGGACTTAGGGGTCGTTACAATTCCTGCCGCCGGAGTGAAGGCAGTAATACCTGAGTTCAGGGAAAAAGGGATTCGGAATATGCTTCTGATTGCATCCGGTTTTTCCGAGGCCGGACCGGAAGGAAGGGAGCTTGAATCTGAGCTGGTTGCAGAGGCGCGGGAAGCCGGTATTTACCTTATTGGTCCCAACACCATGGGGATCTGTAACCCGCATATTCGTTTTTATTGTACAGGCATGCACGTCTTTCCCGGTGCAGGCGCTACCAGTGTAGTGGCTCAGTCCGGAAATATGGGCACCCAGTTATTGGCTTTTGCCGAAATCCAGGGCGTTGGAATAAGAGGTTTTTGCGGCTCCGGAAACGAAGCCATGATTACCATAGAGGATTACCTGGAGACTTTTGAGGCAGACGAGCTGACCAGTACGGTGATGCTCTATATTGAATCCGTGAAAAACGGCCGCCGCTTTTATGAGAGTGCTCGCCGCCTGAGTCTGAAAAAGCCTGTTGTGCTTCTCAAAGGCGGTCAGACGGGGGCGGGGATTAAAGCCGCCTCCAGCCATACCGGGGCCCTTGCCTCGAACAACCGTGTATTTGACGCTGTCTGCCGCCAGGCGGGTATTGTAAAGGTTGAAAAACCAATGGATCTGCTGGATTTATCGGCAGCTTTTTCTTCACTGCCGCTGCCCCGGGGCAGCAGGGTTGCCATCATGACCCTTGGCGGCGGCTGGGGGGTTGTGACAGCGGACCTGTGCGAGGCTTATGGGCTTGAGGTGCCGGTGCTTGACAGGGATATTAAGGAGTCAGTAGACCAGATCCTGCCCCCCTATTGGAGCCGCTCCAATCCTGTTGATCTGGTCGGCGAAAGTGACCCTTCGATTCCTATGACCGTTTTGGAGGCTTTGATTAATTGGCAGGGCTGTGATGCGGTGATTAATCTGGGCATAATGGGCCGCCGGCATATGGTTGCCCGGATGGCAGAATCTGCTTGCAATGCGGATCCTGACTGTCCGCCTGAATTTTTTGATCAGGCCGTAGAGCCTCAAAAGGATTTTGAGAATCAATATATCGAGCGCATTGTGGAACTCATGGAGGCTTATTCAAAACCCGTGCTTGGCGTCAGCATGCTAAAGGATGAAAAGGATCATACTGTTTACAGTCTGGACGGCCATCATTACAAGGGTCTTTTTTTCCCCACCCCGGAGCAGGCCATTAAGTCCCTGGCAAAAATGGTGGAATACACGCGTTTTCTGGCCAGGGAAAAAAGAGCCGGTCCTTCTGCTTAGGGCAATGCATCCTCAACCTCTACCCCAAGCTCCGGTATCATGGAGTCCGGCAGAAGCTTTATGCGGGAAAAATTAAATGTTTCCCGGAGTTTTTCCAGGTTCCGGTTTTTAAGTCCCTGCATCCGGGAGTAGCTTCCGGGATGAATCCGCAGAATTATCTGCGGGCCCGAAGGCCTTGTCCTCCGGATTGCTTCCTCTGCTTTCTCGCGCATGATTTCGGCCAGCGCCATATGACCGATGGAAGGGTGATAAGGCCCGGCAAGAACGCTGCCTGCAGACAATCCGTCTGTAGCCTGAAGTCCCATGCGGATTACCGGAATACAGTGGCTGGAAAATATCTCGTGCATTTCTTTAAGCCTGTGGACGCATTCTTTGAGAGTGAGCGGTGTGTAGCGCATTTGCCGGTAGCATTTGGCCAGCGGCGAGCCCCTGATGACCAGGGCTGGATAGATACGAACGAAATCAGGGCAAAGCTCTGCGCTTCTGCGGGCTGTTTCTTTTGACAGACCTGCGCTGTCTCCGGGAAGCCCGGTCATTAATTGCATGCCGATCCGGTACGGGTGCTTTTTGAGTTCGCTGATTGCCTGTTCTGTGTCTTCTGCCGTATGCCCCCTGCGTGATCTGGCAAGCACCGTGTCTGCCATGGACTGTGCGCCGATCTCCACGGTGCTAACCGGGTAATCAGCTATCCGGTTAAGGGTCCCGGCACTGATGGTGTCCGGCCGCGTGGAAAAGCGGATGCCCTGGGCTGCGTTTTTTTCCACGAACTCGGCCGCCACATCCAGGCACATTGTGATTTGCCGCTTTTCAAGGCCCAGAAAATTGCCGCCGTAAAATGAAATTTCCGTTTTTCCCCGCTTTTTGCCCCGGTGCGAAAGAAAAATCCTGATCTCAGCCCTCAGCGCATCACTGCCGGGAAAGTGCTCTCTTTTTCCGGTGATTTCTGTTTGATTGCAGAAAACACAGCGGTGGGGACAGCCTGAATGGGGAAGAAAAACAGGAACAATAAAGGGTTTGTTCATCATTGGCCTTCAAGCAGCTCCAGGGCTTTTCTGGCAGCCACCTGCTCCGCGCTTTTTTTGCTTTTTCCCGTACCCACGGAGCGGGTTGAGCCAACGCTTAACTCCACCTGGAATGTTTTGTCATGGTCCGGCCCGCTTTCGCCCACCACGGAATAGACAGGTGTTGCTTTCAGGCGGGTTTGCACCAGTTCCTGCAGCCGGCTTTTATAGTCCCTGAATTGCTCCGGCATCTCGATTTCTTCCAGAAAGGGGGTATACAGATCAGAGATTATTTCAAATGTCTTCTCAAAGCCGGAATCCAGATAGATTGCTGCTGTTACAGCCTCAAAAGCGTCTGCGAGGATGGACTTTTTTTTCCTGCCCCTGGTATGGATTTCGCCTTTGCCCAGCTCTATGAAGTCGCCCAGCCGGAGCTGCCTGGCAAGCTCTGCCAGCTGTACTTCATTTACCAGGCAGGAGCGGGTTCTGGAGAGATCGCCCTCTTCCAGTTTCGGATAGCGAAGCATGAGGATATGGCTGATAATCAGGTTTAAAACCGCGTCTCCAAGAAATTCGTAGCGTTCGTTATCCTGGAGGCCTGATTCCGGCTGCTCATTGACAAAGGAGCTGTGCCTCAGGGCTGTTTTCAGCCGCTCTTTACTGGTAAAACTGTAATTTAGTTGCTTTTCAAGAATTTCGAGTTGTTTTTCCGCCATTAGCCAAACTGCCGCGCCGCTGCAAGAAGGGTTTTACGAGGTTATTACAGACAGCTTGTCCACAATGATTTTATAAAGGCTGTATGGAACAAAAAGATCGCCTGTTCCTGTTCCCAGTTCGATTTCCGGAGCCGCATCACCGTGAAAATCGGATCCCCCGGTGACAAGGAGCCCCAGTTTATCTGCCATTTCCCGGAAGAAAGCACGCTGCTGCCTGGTATGCTTGGAATAATAGACTTCTATACCCTGCAGCCCCATGGACATCAGCTCTACAACGAGCTGTTCGTAGGCCGCAGTTCCCCCCACTTCCAGCAGGCCCGGGTGGGCAAGCACCGCCAGGCCGCCGGCAGCGCGTATTTGCCCGATAGCATCAGCCACAGGAACCCGCGGTTTTTTTACATATGCCGGCTTTCCAAGGCCAAGATAGCAGTCAAAAGCTTCGTCCATTGAGGCTGCATACCCCTTTGCCACCATCCAGGCGGCGATATGAGGCCTTTCCACATGCTGGCTGCCCGCGGTTTCCCGGATTTCCCCATAGGATGCAGCAAATCCAAGCTCCCGCAGGCGGGAGATAATTTTGGGCGTCCGCTCGGTTCTGGCCCGCTGCTGTTTTTGAAGGCATTCGGCAAGTGCATCATCCTCTACGTTCATGCCATAGCCCAAAAGATGAAGACTTCCTGAATAATTGACAGACTGCGGCGGGGCGGTGCTGATTTCAACACCGGTTAACAGCTCAATGTCCTGGCAGGTTTCGCTGTGTTGCAGTTCTTTGATGCCTTCCACGCTGTCATGGTCGGTAAGGGCAATCGCTCTTATACCTCGCTCCCGAGCAAGCCTCACAATCTCCCGGGGGCTGAAAGAACCGTCGGATGCAGTGGAATGGATGTGCAGATCAACTCTTGCTTGTTTATAATCCAAGGGCCCTTTCCAAAGCCTCTTCTTTGGTCTTGCACTCAATACACAGGGTGGTTACCGGCCGGGCTTTGAGGCGCTCGATGGAGATATCGTCCCCGCATTTTTCACAGATTCCGAAAGTACCGTTTTCTATGCGATCCAGGGCCTTTTTGACCTTTTTGATGAGTTTATGCTCCCGGTCCCGGATGCGTAGTTCAAAGTTGCGATCTGCTTCATAGGTCGCCCTGTCAGTTGGATCCGGAAAATTGCCCTTTGAATCATTCATATCAGACACCGTGTCATCGGCCTGATTGAGAAGTTCATTCAAACGGTTTGTCAGCAGTTCTTTAAAGTAATCAAGGTCTTCTTGTTTCATAACCAGGCATCCCCTTTTCTGACTTTTCTATATAGTAACGGGCAGCGATGCATGCGTTATTTACGCAGTCTCATGGCTCTACCGAAAAAATTTATTACCATGGGTAAAATTTAAATGTAAAGCATAAAATGGCGGGCGCAACCGTCCGGTCTGGCAATGTCTGCGTCCACGAAGTGAGAAACAGCCGGCCGCCGGAGGCCAAGAGGTTTTTATGAATCGTCCGTATCAAGATTAAACAGGTTGCGCGTCAGATCGACGTAGGCGGATTTGTTGCGGTGGTTGCCGGGATTTTTCAGAAACATGGTCGGGTCATGCAGGATTTTGTTGATCATGGCCTCGGTCATTTTCTCAAGCGCCTCTTGCTGTTCTTCAGAGAACTCCGCGGAATGCAGGGTCTTGTGTAATTCCGCCGCGGCAATAGCATGGAGTTTCTCCCGCAGGGCTACAATAGTGGGTACCACATCCAGGCTGTCGAACCAGCTGCGGAACCGGAATACCCCTTCATCGACAATACGCTCGGCAAGAAGGGACTCTTTCTCCCTTGTTTGGAGATTTTCCGCGATAACCCCCTGCAGATCATCGATGTCATAGACGTAGACGTTGGAGAGCCGGTTGATCTGCGGATCGATATCCCTGGGAACCGCGATATCGATGAAAAAAAGGGGCCGGTTTTTGCGCCGGCGCATTACCGGCTTGACATCTTTCCGCGTTATCACAGATTCCTGCGAGCCGGTGGAGCTTATGATTATATCCACCCATTCGAGGGTGTCCGGTATTTCTTCAAACCGGAGCGCGGTTCCGCCAAAGCGGTTTGCCAGTTCCATGCCCACTGAAAAGGTGCGATTGGCGACAAAAACTTTGCCCGTGCGCCGTGTCCGCATCAGGTGTTCGACAGCCAGTTCCGCCATTTCGCCAGCACCCACCAGCAGTATGGATTTGTCCTCAAGGGTGTCGAATATTTTTTTTGCCAGCTCGATGGCTGCGTAGCTGATGGATACTGCGTGTCCTCCGATGCCGGTCTCACTTCTGACCCTCTTGGCAACAGAAAAAGCTTTATGGAGAAGTCTGTTTACGATTACACCGGTGGTTTTGGCATCCACTGCCTGTCTGTAGGCTTTTTTCACCTGCCCCAGTATCTGTGGCTCTCCCAGCATCATGGAATCCAGACTGGCGGCCACCCGGAAGAGATGGTGCACCGCCGCGTCCCCGGTATAGCTGTACACGGCTGAGGAAAAGCGGTCGGCAGGCATGGATTTTTGTTCTGCGAGGAAGGAGGCAACGGATTCTTCCGCTTCTTTGGGCCGGTCGGTTGTGACAAGCACTTCCACCCGGTTGCAGGTGGAAATCAGCAGCACTTCCTCCACTGATACAAGCTTTCTTAGATTAATCAGGGCCTGTTCGGTTTCTGCTTCTGTATACCCCAGCTTCTCGCGGAGTTCCACTGGAGCCGTGCGGTGATTAATACCGATCAGGACAATCTCCAGGGCTTCCGGGCTTATGCTCCGGGGTTTTGTATGCGGACGGCTACCAGCGGGTAAATTCATCGTGGTGGCCCTCCAGTAAAAAATTTACACCGAGAAAGGTAAATACCAGCGCAGCAAGTCCGATAATAGCCATGATCGCGGCACGCCGGCCCCTCCATCCGGCAACGAGACGTTCGTGAAGAAGGGCGGCGTATATCAGCCAGGTAACCACAGACCATATCTCCTTCGGATCCCAGCTCCAGATGCGGCCCCAAACCTTTTCCGCGTATATAAAACCCGTGACAAGTCCGACAGTAAGCATGGTAAATCCGGTAATGATAAAGACGTAGCCGGTACTGTCCAGAAATTCCAGAGCCGGCAGCCGCTTGAAGAAAAAGCGCGGATTTTTACTCTTAATGGCATGCTCCTGGATCAGGTACAGCATGCCTGTGCCGCCCGCCAGGGCAAGTGCGGCTTCCCCTATGAAAATAACGAGGATATGAATGATCAGCCAGAAGCTGCTGAAAAGCGCTGAGGGCTCCTGCCCGGTCTGGGGTGTGAAAAATGCCGCGATCAGGATAATTGTGGCCAGCGGGGCCGTGTACGCCCCAAGTATTTTGAGATGGAACCGGAATCTGAGAAGCAGGAAGGCTCCGGCCAGAGCCCAGGCGGCAAAAGAGAGCGTCTGGTGGAGGTTGTGGACCGGCATCCGGCCGAAATGCAGATACAGATACACAAAGATGCCGGAATGCAGGATAAAGCCTGCCAGCAGAATGACGTAAGAGACGGGGTAAAGAAAGCGCTTCTGCCCCAGGAAATAGCTCAGATACCCTGCGGAACTCAGCATATACAGGAAAATGACAAGCATCAGTGCAGAAGTCATGCGCCTGTCTCCCGATTGTTGTTTTCGGCCATCAGGCTGTCATAGTCAAATCTTTCCCCCAGAATTGCGGCGAGCAGCCGGTTTATGGCTTCTGTGTCTTTGTTGCGGATAAGCTGAAGCAGATCGCTTTCAATCAACTGTTCAAAGAGGGGTTTGTGCGCCTCAGGGGCATGCTTTTCTTCAAGCAGCCTTTTTCTGATGCCGCCCATAAGCCGTAGAAACCGGTCATATTCGGGACCGTAGGCGTCCTGGAGGCTTTTGCGCAGATGTTTGGCAAAAGCCGGGCTTTTGCCGGATGTGGAAATGGCAAGCACCAGGTTCCCCTGTCGGACAACTGAAGGCAGGATAAAGTTGCAGGCATCGGGAACATCTGCGATATTGCAGAGCATCCCACAGCTCTCTGCATCCGCGCTGATTCTGCGGTTTAGATCCATGTCGTTGGTGGCGCCGATCACAAGGAAGTGGCCTTCCAGATCCCCCGATTGGTAGGGCCGCTTCAGCAGTGTAACATCGTGATGTTCAGGAAGATCTTCCAGATTCCGGTTCAGCTCAGGGCTTACCAGTGTCACCCGGGCTCCGCATTCCAGAAGTGAGTATGCCTTGCGCGAGGCAACGCCGCCGCCGCCTACTACCAGGCATTTGCGGCCGCGGATATTTAAGTTTACGGGATAGTATTTCATTATAATCCGTCCATGGAAAATCTCAGCAGATCCTGGGCCAGAATAAGAGGCCCGCTGTAGGTTTTGCGGCACTGGCCGGCTATATCCGCCTGATCGCAGGGCGGGTAAAAGTGGGTGAGGACCAGGTGCCGCACCCCGGCCCGGGCGGCGATTTCTCCTGCAAGCGAGGGGGTGAGATGGCCCTCGGCTTTTTGCCCCTCCGGCAGGGCCGCTTCACAGATCAGAAGATCTGCATGTTCGGCAAGCCGGATCAGGTTTTCACAGTAATCTGTATCCCCGGAATAGACCAGGGTTTTCCCGCCCGGGCCGGCGATTCGAAAGGCAATGCTCTCCGGCCGGTGGTTAACGGGGGCCGTGCAAAGGCGAAATCCGCTGAAGGATTTCTCTCCTGTCCCGGAGCTTTCCGATTCCAGCAGTTCCAGCCCCCCCGCAAGATCAATCCATTCGCCGTAAATCCCTTGCAGCTGGCTGAAAAAGTCAGTAAAGCCGCAGCCGCCGATAAGGGTAAGCGCCTGCTCCCGCCTGGCAGGACTCGGATATTTGTTGGCGAATAAAAAGGAAACCAGTTCGCCGCTGTGATCCGGGTGCAGATGCGAAATGCCCAGTTGTGTGATATCAAAAACCGAGAAACCGGCCTCCAGCAGCCTCCGCATGGTGCCAGGGCCGCAATCAAGCAGAAAAAGCTCCTTCTGAATTCGCAGCAGGACCGCACAGGGGCTTCGCGCAAGGGAAGGCACGCAGGTGCCGGAACCCAGTATGATTACTTCAAAAGATGGCGGGCCATGCTCCATATTTATTTTATTTCACTGAACCTTTGAATCATCCAGTTCGCCTCGTAGGGGTCTCCGGCGGTTCCGACCTCCTGTTTCAGGTTCTCAAGGGGAATTTCCGCCCGGGCCATGCTCTTGTGGCCGCCTGCCGGTCCGAACTCTCCGAACAGCTGGTTTGCCACATTTCCGGCATCCTTTCGCAGTCCGTCGTTTCGGATGACAATGATAAGGCGGTTTTCAAAAATTCCTGAAACCAGACTCCAGGTCACCATGTTGACCCGCATGAAGAAATCTGCGATCAACACGCAGACATCCGGATTCTTTATTTCTCCCAGGTGGACGAAAATGCGGTTTTTGTCCAACACATAGCTGTTTAAGGCCTTGCTGAAGTATTCCAGAAAATCTATGCGCAGATCCACCTGCTCCATGCGCCGGGCCATATGGATATTGGCATGGGAAAAGAGGTATTGAAAAGCACGTATATCTGCATTGGTGGCATTCCGTTCAAAATTGCCGGTATCGGTTTTTATGGCGTGAAACAAGCCCGTGGCCAGCGGCTGTGAAAGCTTGGTTTTGGCCGCCCGGAGATATTCCGTTAAAATTGTGGCAGTTGCTCCGTATTCCGGCCGGATATCCTTGAACGGCACGTCCAGGCCCGAGTCCTCATGGTGATCAATGACCGCGGTAAAGGCGATGTCGGAAAAGCTCTCGTTATGCCCTGGCTGTGAGTCCACAATAACGAATTTGTTATAGTAGTAGAAGTCGATTTTGGACAGATGGATCAGGGTTACGTCCAGCAGCCGGATCATGGCCATGTTGTCCGGCCTGGTTATGGTGTTGATGTTGGATATGGTGATATTGGTTACGCGCCGCCACAGGAGGCGGTTGACGGCCATGGCGCTGGCAATGGCGTCAGGGTCCGCATTGATGACAATGAGGACGTGATCTGCACCCGTGAACTGGTCATAAAATTGGTTGAGTTTGTCTATATTCGATGTGGTCAAGCCCACGATCTCCGTTTTTTTAATGCGGTTTGGAAAAAAGCCCTGTTTCCATAAAAGCTTACAGATAAGATCGGTATCATCTTTGTGTCAATGAAAAAACCGTTTGTTTTGCGTCCCTCTTCCTTGTCCCTGCCGCGTGCTGTTCACCGGCCGGCGGTATAAAGGAAAATATTTTCTTGACCCGTTGTTTTGGTTAATATAAAATAAACAAAAATTATATTAAATTATTATTTTAGAGTTATGCAATAGGCAAACGCCACCCAGACTCTGTCGGGATGGCGTTTTTTTTTGCCGGGCTTTTTGCGCCGGGCTTTTTGCGGTGTGGCAAATGAAAACCTTACTGGTAATTGATAATTACGACTCCTTTACCCACAACCTGATTCAGATGTTTATGCGCTTTGCGCTGCGCATCCGTGTTTTCCGAAACGATGAAATTTCGGTTGATCAGGCGGCTATCCTCTATCCTGATTATCTTCTGATAAGCCCGGGTCCCCGCGATCCCTTTCATGCCGGCATATCAATGCCGCTTATCCGGGAGTTTACCGGAAAAATTCCGGTTCTGGGCGTTTGTCTGGGCATGCAGTGCTTAAATGAATCCCTCGGGGGGCGGACCATTGCGGCGCCGAATCCGGTGCATGGCAAGACAGATACAGTTTTTCATGACGGCCGGCATCTTTTCTCCGGCATAGCCTCCCCTTTTCAGGCGGCGCGCTATCATTCCCTGATGGTGGACGCCGTCTCCCGCCATCTTGCTGTAACAGCATGGACCGCAGACAATGTGATTATGGGGCTTGCGCATCAGGACTTCCCGGTCTTTGGGCTCCAGTTTCATCCAGAGAGCTTTATGACGGAAAACGGGGATGCGCTCATCGAAAACTTTCTTTTCTCCGCTCCGGCCAAAGGGCCGGTGTTTTCTGAGAAGGGGGCAAAATGCCGGGCTGCATCCGGGAATGGTTAAACACCCATATCGGAGGCATAAGGGGGGTTGCGTGGGAGAAGCTCCGGAGTTGTCCGCCTTTTTCCGAAATGGCAGCCGCCTTTTCCGATGAAGAGGGAACAGTGGTTCTGATGAGCGGCGGGGCTGCGGACAGTGCCAGGTATCATATTCTGGCCGTCAGTCCCTGGCTGACGGTTAAATGCTATGGCTCTCGATTGCAAATGATATCCGGAGGCCGGAGCAGCTTCCTGGAGGCCGATCCTTTCAGTGCCCTGGAGCTTATCCTGGATTTTTTTGCGGTCTCCGGCTGCAAGGGGGAGATTCCCGTCTGCTCCGGTCTTTTTGGCTATCTCTCCTATGACCTCAAAAACCATATAGAAAATCTGCCTCAGACAGCCGTCAATGATCTGGCTCTGCCCCTGATGTGTTTTTACGCGCCCGCTGCTGTTGTTGTCCATGATCGCCGGAGCGGTTTTACCTGGCGGTGCACGCCGCAATGGGAGAAGCCTGCCCCTTGTTTTATAGAACAGCAGCACCGCGCCTGCCGCCGGCTTTGCTGCTCGCCGGCAGGGGCGGGCAAGCTGTCTTTCAAAAGCTCAGGCGGTCTTGAGCCTATGATGAGCAAGCGCTATTATCTGGATGCTATAGAAACCATAAAAGCCTATATCCGCTCCGGCGACATCTATCAGGCAAACTTTGCCCAGCGCTTTGCAAGCGATTTTTCCGGCAGCCCCTTCGCTCTTTTCCGGCAACTGTTTGAGGCAGCGCCAGCCCCTTTTTATGCTTATATCCACGCGGGAGACCACTATATTGTCTCCACCTCGCCGGAGCGTTTCATCAAACAATCCGGAACCCGTATCGAAACCCGGCCCATCAAGGGAACCCGGCCCCGGGGCCAGAGCAGGGAGCAGGATCAGGCCATGCGCAAAGCCCTGCTTGAGAGCACAAAAGATGAGGCCGAGCTCTCCATGATTGTTGACCTGTTGCGAAATGATTTCGGCCGCGTATCAGAAGGGGGAAGCGTCCGGGTAGAAGAACACAGGCGTCTGGAGGCCTACGAAAACGTTTTTCACCTCCTCTCTGTTATCACCGGCCGGTTAAGTGCGGGCCATGGGGCGGTCGATCTCATAAGGGCATCATTTCCGGGCGGCTCCATAACCGGCTGCCCAAGGATTCGGGCCATGGAGATCATCGACGAGCTGGAGCCCTGCCAGCGTCATATTTATACGGGCTCCATCGGCTATATCAGTTTTCACCGCAGCATGGACTTATCCATTGCCATCCGTACGGCAACCATTGTCGGCAAAAAACTCATTTTTTCCGTAGGAGGCGGCATTGTATGGGATTCGGAAGCGGAAGAAGAGTACCAGGAAACCCTCCATAAAGGGCGTTCCCTGGCTGATGCGCTTGCATCGGAATCCGCTGCTGCCGAATCCGGCAGGCAGCGGCGTTTTGTCTGGCACAATGGCGGCTTTGTGCCGGAAGACAGGGCGCGGCTGCCCTTTTCCGATCTCGGTGTGCAGTACGGATTCGGCTTTTTTGAAACCATCTGCGTCCAAAACGGGGCGCCCGCTTATCTGGACGCGCATATTGAGCGCTTTTACCGTTGCTGGAATCACCTGTTCCAAACCCCGCTGCCGGATGTGGACTGGGGTGCGGTTATCAGCCGGCTGATCGAGAAAAATTGCCTGTCCGGCGAAACCGCCGCGGTGAAACTGATGGCCACGCGGGGAAGCCGGAATGTGCCGCCCTATGATCACAATCTGTTTGTCAGCGCCAGAAGCTATTCGCCGCGGCCTGCAATAACCCGAAACGGAGGGCTGCGGCTTGCCGTCTATCCGCATCCGCGGCACACCCCGCTGGCGGATTTTAAGACATTGAACTATCTCTACTATTACCTTGCCGGCCGCCGGGCCGGGCAGCAGGCAGCTGATGAGGCCCTCATATGCAATTCTGACGGCTCCGTATCCGAGACCCATACAGGCAACATTCTTCTGATCCGCAAGAATGCCGTTGTCACGCCGGCATCATCGCATGTTCTGGCGGGTGTGATGCAGGCCCGGGTGCTTGATTGTCTGAAGCGGCTGGGATATAGCAGCCAGATGCGCAAGCTATATACCGGTGATTTGTTCTCATCTGCCGGGGTGATTGTCACCAACTCTCTGATCGGCGCGGTTCCCGCCCTCTCCCTGGACGGAAAGGATCTGGGCGGGTGCAGCGATCTTTGCCGCTCCGTCAACCGGCTGCTGGCCTCCTAATTTTAGGGGCCGCAAGACGCCCGGCTTGAGTATTGTCTTATACCCCCTGCAGCGCCTTACTGATTCGGTTCATTGCCGCCTCAATGTTTTCATAGCTGTTAAATGCCGAGAGCCGGATAAACTCCTGGCCGCAGGTGCCAAAGCCCAGCCCCGGCGTGCAGACCACCCCGGCTTTGTTTAGCAGCATGTCGAAGAATTCCCATGAGTCGGTTTTCGTATGGATCCAGATATAGGGAGAATGGGTGCCGCCCACGTAATCATAGCCCAGGCTCTCGATTCCTCGGCGAATGAGGGCCGCATTATTCATGTAGAAGTCAATGAGCCCTTGTACCTGTTCACGTCCCTTCGGGCTGTAGACGGCTTCTGCTGCTCGCTGTACGGGATAGGACACGCCGTTGAATTTTGTGGAATGCCTGCGGTTCCAAAGCGGATGCAGCTTAACGGGCTTGCCCGCGGCATCAAAGGCCCGGCAGTCGCGGGGCACCACCGTGTAAGCGCACCGCGTTCCGGTAAAGCCAGCGGTTTTGGAAAAACTCCGGAATTCCACAGCCACTTCTTTTGCACCCTCGATTTCATAAATGGTGCGCGGCAGGGATTCGTCCGTAACAAAGGCTTCGTAGGCGGCGTCATAGAGAATCAGCGCCTTGTTTTGTTTTGCGAAATCCACCCAGCGGGACAGTTCCTCCCTGGAGATCATGGCCCCGGTGGGGTTGTTGGGAAAGCACAGATAAATCAGATCAGCCTCCTCCGGAGGCGGCTCGGGGATGTAGTTGTTCTGGGGGGTGCACTCCATGTAGTGGATGTTTTCATACCGCCCGTTTTTTTTCTGCCCGGTTCTGCCGGCCATGACGTTGGTGTCCAGATACACGGGGTATACCGGGTCCGGAAGGGCTACCAGGATGTCGCCCGCCAGAATTTCCTGAAAGTTTCCGGTATCGCACTTGGCGCCGTCGCTTACAAAGATTTCCTCTGCAGCAATATCCGCTCCCCTTGCCAGGTAATCGTTTTCCGCGATTTTCTCCCGCAGAAAGGGGTATCCCTGCTCCGGTCCGTAGCCCCGGAAGCTCGGGTCCTCGCCCATTTCATCGACCGCCTTGTGCATGGCCGAGATGCAGGCCGGGGGAAGGGCCCGGGTGGCATCTCCGATGCCCATTTTTATAATTTCCGCATCCGGGTGTTTTTGCTGATACTGCTGAATTTTTTCCGCGATGTTGGAGAACAGGTAGGAACTCTCAAGCTTTAAGAAATTCTCATTGATTCGGATCATCTTGTATTTTCCTCTTTAGTTTTAAAAATTTAAAACCCTCACGGATTTCCAGTTCTGCCCCGTCTGCTGCCTAAGGATGATGTCCCGCATATTTGTCTATAGCTCCAGACTCATCTTCCCTGTATCTGCGGAAAACCTGAAAATCACTCAATTCAGACGCGATTATTTTCCGGGAAGTTTTTTTGTTTTTTACGAGAGCATCAAATTTGCCTGTTTATAATAGAAGGACTGTTTGCTGTCAATTGCGGGAATTTGTTCCGGCAGCAGGGCCGGTTGCGGCTGAAAGGCTGATTCCTGCTTGACAGGCCGGCACAGTATCGCCTAAGTTTAGCTCCTTATAACCGGCCGGACCTGTATCCCGGAAACAAGGGCGCAGCAGGATCCGCCGGCGCTTTTCAATGCTTGATATCCAGAGAGGAAAAGCCATGATCGAATCCTATGTGGAAGATGATATTGCGATTGTAAAACTCAACAACCCTCCAAGCAATTCGATTAATACCCAAACCCTGGAACAGCTCGGGCAGATTGTGCGCAGCGCGGACTCCGGAGCCTCGCCCAAGGGACTGGTTATAACGGGGGAGGGTCGTTTTTTTTCCAGCGGTTTTGACCTGCCTATATTCTATGGTTTCGAGGACCTGGATGCTGCGGAACGCTTTTTTGATTTTGAAGAATCAGTGCTTCTTTCGCTTTTTACCTGCAGAAAGCCTGTGGTTTCAGCGATAAACGGGCATGCTGCAGCCGCCGGCCTTATCTATTCCATGGCCGCTGATTACCGGATTGTAAAGGAGCATCCCAAGATCAAAATCGGCATGAGTGAAATCAAAATCGGGCTTCCCCTTACCATAGCCCAGCACGAAGTGATGCGCTTCGGGCTTGATGGCAACATGAGGTTCAGGGATGTCATGTTCGCCGGTGAAATGATGGATGTTTATAAAGCCAGGGAAATGGCTCTCGTGGATGAACTGGTGGCGGAAGATGCGCTGTTGGACAGGGCCAAACAGATGGTATCGGCCTGCATTGATACGCCCAATCGGCCTTTTATGCGGATGAAAGAGCTTCTCCGGATGGATACGGCCCGTCGCATACAGCAGAAGCTGGACAAGGAGAACTGGCGGGAGGAACTCAACTGTTTTTTTAAGGATGAGGTGCGCCGGACCCTGAAGTTCGTGCAGGAGAGCATGCAGTAAGAGTTCCGTTTCCCGGAAGAGACTGCATACTGCCCCTTTGCGGATTTCTTGCCGGGCGGCCGGTATCTCACATGAGCGCTTTTGCATCTTAGCCTTCAACATCTTTTCACCGCGAGGCTGTTAATATTTTTTATGGATCCAAACATTGCGGATTATATCCGTGCTTTTGTTGCAAAGCCCAGCCGCTACCTCGGCTCCGAAGCCAACGCTGTTCAAAAGTTTCGCGATGCAGTAAAGCTGCGTTTTGCCCTGGCCTTTCCGGATCTCTATGATATCGGCATGTCTCATTTCGGCATGCAGATTCTCTACAATATATTAAACCGGCAATCAGATATTTGTGCGGAGCGGGTTTTTGCCCCCGGCGCGGATATGGCCGCCCGACTGCGGGAAGAAGGACTTTCGCTTTTTTCCCTGGAGTCAAAGACGGGCCTTAAAGATTTTGACATAGTAGGCTTCTCTCTTCTCTACGAACTCAACTATACCAATGTTCTGGCAATGCTTGATCTGGCCGGCATCCCCTTTCGGGCTTTTCGCCGCGATGCCGCCAGTCCTTTCATTATTGCCGGAGGGCCTTGCGCCTGCAATCCGGAGCCGGTAGCCGAGTTTTTTGATGCCATTGTTGTTGGAGACGGAGAGGATGTCATTGTCTCCATGGCGCGTGCCTGGATCCGCTGGCATGAGGCCGGGGGCTATGACAGAGAGGCCTTGCTCCGGGCCTGGTCTGATATTGATGGTGTCTACATTCCCTCTTTTTTTGAGCCGTGGTGGGATGCTGCAGGCTTCGAGCGGCTTGCCCCCAAAAAGGCCGAATACAGAGGTGTTACCAGGGCAGTTGTGCCGGATCTTGATTCCGCCGTGTTTCCGGAGAGCCCGGTTGTGCCTTTTGGCAAGCCGGTCCATGATCGGCTTCGGCTGGAGGTGGCCCGGGGATGCAGTCGCGGCTGCCGGTTCTGCCAGGCCGGTATGATTTACCGGCCGGTGCGGGAGAGGTCTCTTCCCAATCTGATCCGCCTCTCACACAAGGCTCTTGCATGCACCGGATATGATGATATTTCATTGTTGTCGCTCAGCACCGGCGATTACAGCCGCCTTCTGCCGCTGATGCAGGAGCTGGTGGAAAACCGCCCCAAAGATCCCGTGGCTGTCTCGCTTCCCTCCTTCCGTGCCGGAACATTAAGCCGGGAGATGATGGGGCTTGTCCAAAAAGTCCGCAAAACAGGGTTTACCATTGCCCCGGAAGCCGGGAGTGAGCGCCTGCGCCGGGTTATTAACAAAAATTTAAGTGAAGAAGAGATCCTGGAGACCGCAGGCCTGGCTTTTGAGCTTGGCTGGCAGGTAATCAAGCTCTACTTTATGATAGGCCTCCCCACAGAGACCGAGGCCGATATAGACGCAATCGTCGGGCTGGTGGAGAAAATCCGCCGCAAAAAAGGAAAAGCCGGGCGCAAAACCAAAATCAACGTCAGCGTGGCCACCTTTATTCCCAAACCCCATACGCCCTTTCAGTGGCAGCCCCAGTTGTCTGTTGAAAAGGCGGACCGGATCATTGATTATCTCCGGCGGCGTTTGAAAAAACCGGGTGTGCAGCTTAAATGGCAGAAGCCCCAAGCCAGCCTGCTCGAGGGTTTGTGGGCCAGGGGGGACCGCCGGCTTGCCGGACTTCTGGAAGCGGCATATCATCGCGGATGCTGGTTCGACGGCTGGTCGGACTTTTTTGATTATCGGGCATGGGTCTCTGCCTGCCGGGATGCCGGTATTGATATGGATTTTTATCTGCACCGCAACAGGGATAGGGAAGAGGCGCTGCCATGGGATTTTGTTGACTGCCGTATTGCAAAATCTTTTCTATGGCAGGAATGGGAAAACGCCTGCAGGGAGGTCTGCACTCCGGACTGCCGCACAGAAGGATGCAGCGGCTGCGGAGCCTGTGATTTTTCTTCAATTCGTCCGCAGCTGGCCACAGAAAAGGCGGATGGTCCAGGCCGGGCAGCCGTCCCTGCCGAGCCGGATGCGGCCGGCAGTGAAACTGACGTTGAAATCCGGCTTCAAATGCGCTATTCAAAACTTGGGTGCGCCAGGTTCTTCGGCCACCTGGAACTTATAAACATTTTTGTCCGTGCTCTGCGCAGGGCCGGAATCAGGCTTCAGCACAGCCGGGGTTTTCATCCAAAACCTAAGATTTCTTTTCACGATGCCCTTCCGGTGGGTGTGGAAAGCCGATGCGAGGAGTTTTATTTGAGTGTAGCGGGGCCTTTGAACTGCGAAAACGTTCTTTTCGGGGTTAACCGGGAACTCCCTGAGGGGCTCTGCGTCCTGGAATGCCGGCCTGCAGCGGTTGGGAGCAGGCCGGCCAGGCAGACCATACAGTGTTATGAGGTTTATCGCAATGACGGCGTTTTCGATGAAAATGCGCTGGAGGCCTTTTTCTCCTCTGCTTTTTTTCCTGTTGTGCGGCGCAGCCGCAAGGGTGAATCCACAGAGATCGATTTGAAGGGCACGCTTCAAAATCTTAGCCGCAGGAGTCCTGAGCAGCTTTTTTTCTGTCTTTCTATGGGCTCCGGGCCATCCATTCGCCCCGGCGACGCCGTGCAGGCTGTTTTCGCACTCTCTTCCGAGGAAATACAGACCCTGCGAATCATTAAAGTAATGCCGGATGAAGACCGCTGCATGGATCAAAATCGTTAGTTACGCCGGCTTCTAATGATTTTTTTGCAGGCCCGGGCCTGCATTGAGTGCAGCTATGTAAACCCGGCCGGATCCTGGAGGTTTTTTGTAGGAATTGGAAAAAGAGATTGTAATTAATGCAATCGGTCCGGAAATCAGGGTAGCGTTGCTTGAAGATGGCGCCATTGTCGAGCTCTTTGTTGAAAGAAGCGATGAGTCCAACATTGCGGGAAACGTCTGTAAAGGCCGGGTGCAGCGCGTATTACCCGGAATGCAGGCGGCCTTTGTGGATATTGGTCTGCAGCAGGCAGCTTTTATTTATGTGGATGATATTATAAACGGCCGCGGCTCTTCCGACTACCCTGCTTTCTGGATCGGGGCTGAAGAGAGCGATGCAGGCTATGAGCATGCTCAGCAGGCCAGAGCCGCCCCTGAGAAGCCGTCCATAGAGGACATGATTGCCGAAGGTGATGAAATTCTTGTTCAGATTGCGCGATCGCCGATTGGCAGCAAGGGTGCGCGGCTGTCCACATTTATCTCCCTTCCGGGCCGGTTTCTTGTGCTCATGCCGACAGTGGAGCATATTGGGATTTCCCGGCGCATCACAGACGAAGCAGAGCGCACTCGCTTAAAAACTTTGCTGCAAAACCTTGCCCGTCCCGGTTTTGGCTATATTGTCCGCACGGCCGGGGAAGGGGTCTCCGAGGACAAGCTTGCAAAAGAGGTGGAATTTTTGGCGGACCTCTGGGCCGACATTCTCCAGAACTACCAGGTGGTTTCCGCTCCGGCCCTTCTGCACGAGGAACTCTCGGTTACACTTCGCAGTGTACGCGACCTTCTCACCCATGAAGCTGACCGGGTGACCATTGATTCCCCGTCTGTCTATAACTCTGTGGCTTCTTTCATCGAAAAGTTCATGCCCCGTCTGGGCCAAGCGGTTTCGTTGTACACCGGAGATGAACCCATTTTTGACGCCTATAATCTGGAAGGCGATATTGCCCGCGCGCTCAAGAAGAAGGTCTGGCTCAAGTGCGGGGGCTATATTATTATCGAAATGACCGAGGCTCTGGTTGCTATTGATGTCAATACCGGCCGTTATGTGGGCAAGCATAATTTTGAAGAAACCGTACTGAAGACCAATCTGGAGGCTGTAAAGGAGATTGCCTACCAGATCCGTCTGCGGAACCTGGGAGGCATTATCATTATTGATTTTATCGACATGGAGCGCAAGTCAAACCAGGAAAAGGTTTATAATGCTTTAAAAGAGGCTTTTAAAAGGGACAAGGCAAAGACCAACGTTTTGCCCATTTCTGAACTCGGCCTGATTCAGATGACGCGCAAGCGTATTGTGCAATCCTTAAACCGCATGCTCTGTGAGCCCTGCTTTTACTGTGACGGCGAAGGCGTGCTGCTTTCCAGGCAGACTATATGCAACAATATCTATCGCGAGGCTCTTCGCCTGTCCAGCGATTTTGCCGGGGACCGGATCAGTCTGAGGGTGCATCCCGAAATAGCAGATCTTTTGCTGGGCGAGGCCAGCAATATTATTACGCTGCTTGAGCAGAGTTTGAGCTGTCAGGTGGTTATCTACCCTATGTCCGGCTATCATCTGGAGGAATACAACATTGTTGAAGTCCGGCAGTAGCATCAAGTTTAGGCTGGGCAAAGAGCCCTTTTATTTAATGCTTGACAAAATCCAGTGTTGTATGGTTTTTTATTTGATTTATATCTTGAGCATAACCTGCATAACACCGGATAAAGGAATCAGACACAAATGAAACGAACTTATCAGCCCAGCCGACTGCGAAGGGCACGAAGACATGGCTTTTTAAAGCGGATGGCTACCAAACAGGGGCGGCGCACACTCAACCGGCGCCGGGCTAAAGGAAGGAAACGCCTGATCGCCTAAGCGCAGGGGTCGGCACAAGTGCGGAATATTTTTGACCTCAGCAGTATGCGGATACAAATTTGAGGCAGGGCAAAAGGGCAGGCTTCAGCCGGTCTGAACGCTTGCTGAAGCGACATCAGTTTTTGGCTGTATCACGCAGGGGACGCAAAGTTCAGGATGCCTGTTTTATCGTCTACTATCGCCCCGGCGGGACTGATAACCCCAGACTTGGGGTTACTGTTTCCAGGCGCGTGGGCAACGCCGTGACCCGAAACCGGGTGAAACGGGTGATACGCGAATTTTTTCGGAACAACAGGCATCTGCTGGAAGGCAACTGGGATCTCAATGTTATTGCCAAACCGGCTGCTTCCGGCTTGACAGCACAGGAGGCAGCAGTCTCTTTGAACCGGCTGTTTTCCAAATGTAAGGCAGGATAGCTATTAGGTTTATAATTTTATTTCTTATAAAATTTTATCAGATCGCTGTTTCGCCGTTTTTAGGGTCCACATGCCGCTTTTATCCCTCCTGCTCGGCATATGCGTATGAGGCAGTGCAGCGCTATGGCTGCATTAAAGGTATAATTTTGGCGGTTAAAAGGATCTGTAAATGTCATCCCTTCCATCCCGGAGGGGTGGATCACGTTCCCTGATGCCGCCTCAGAACTGCGACCTGCCTTTTGCTTCTTGACCGCCTTCTGCTGCCGAACCCCAGCCTTCATTTTTCCAGTCCAGGCGTGCCCGTTAAAAGCCGTTTCAGGCGGCAAATCAGAGGGCCCTGAATCCGGGGCGCAGCCCCTTTTTATCGGGGCTTTTCCTTCGCCCTGTGAACGGGAAAGGGTAAAAATCCGCAACTATAGACCATAGCTTTACGTTACTTTCTGCAAAAATAACTTTGCGGCGGCATTAATCGCTTTTTGCGAAGCCATCAGGGGTTAAAAAAAGCAGAACGCACCGTTCAGGCCGGATGTTTTGTGAATCAGTCAGTCGTGCGAACGGCACAAAAGGCCCTGGAGTTTTCTATACAATTCTTTTGCCCTACCCCGCCGGGATGGGGCATCACTGTTAGGGCAGGAGCAATCTATGGAACAATGGCGTTTATTATTGGCAATTGTACTTTCCATCTTTGTTTTTTTTATCTGGGAGGTATTTTTTGTGGAACACAAGGAGGTTCAGTCGCCGCCGGTCTCTGAGCAGACCGATAGAAGCCCCGACCGGGAGTCTGCAGAAGGCGGCGCGCCCAAAGGGGCCGAAACTTCCGCGTCTTCAGACGGGGATGCTGACATTTCCGGGGAAGATGCGCAAAACGTTGTCTCGGACAAGCAGTTTCAGACTGTTACCGTAAAATCCCCGCTCTACACCGCCCGGATTTCCCAGAGAGGGGCCGCCTTTACAAGTTTCGTGCTCCACAAATACCGGGAAGAGGCGGGAGAGGACGCTCCTTTTAAACAGCTGGTGCCGGAGGGCAATCGCCAGGGTACGTCTCTTGTATACATGGCCGGCGCTGATCCGGAGAAGTGGTTCAATGCCCGTTTTACCACGGATTTATCCGGAGAGAGGCTCGAACTGAAAAACGAAGAGAAGACCCTGTCTTTTTTCTGGAAAAGCCCCGGCGGAATCGTCGTTGAAAAGCGCTATACATTCCTCCCTGATTCCTACAAAATTGATCTGGATGTCGTTGTCAACAATACATCCGGCCGGGCGCTCACTGACAACCTGGTTTTGACCCTGCAGAACCCCCTACCCGCCGATACTTCCCGGTTCGCCTTTGAAGGTCCGTTTGCCTATATGAACGGCGATCTGGAGGAGTTTGATGTTGACGATATAGGCGAAGAGCCTACCCATTCGGGAAATATCGAATGGGCCGGGCTTTGCGACCGTTACTTTATGACGACTGCTATCCCGGAAGCCGGAAAAGGGACCAAGCTCAGCCTTGCCCGCAATCCCGACAGGGAGTTGATGGCTGTCAGTTTTATTGCCCCCCATGGGCGAATTCAGCCCGATATGCAGGATTCTTTTCATTTCTCTCTCTACATGGGCCCCAAGCGCCTTTCTGTTTTGCGGGACTATGATAGCCATCTTGCCCAGGCGGTAAATTTCGGCTTTTTTGATATAATCGCCAAGCCCTGTCTGTGGCTGATGAATGCCATTCATGACAACATTATCGCCAATTACGGTGTGGCCATCATTTTGCTTACCATTTTATTCAAAGTTATTTTCTGGCCCCTGGGCAGCAAGAGTTACCGATCCATGGCTGAAATGAAAAGGCTCCAGCCCCTGATGGCCGATATCCGGAAAAAGTACAAAGACGATAAAAAGAAGATGAACGAGGAGGTCATGCGGCTCTATAAGACCTATAAGGTCAATCCCATGAGCGGCTGTCTTCCCATGGTTGTCCAGATTCCTGTTTTTATAGCTTTTTACCGGATGCTCTATGAGGCCATTGAACTGCGTCATGCGCCCTTTATGCTGTGGATCAACGATCTCTCCTCTCCGGACCGGCTTTTTCGTTTTGATGTGAATATTCCCCTGATGCTTCCTCCCTACGGTATCCCGGTTCTGACAATTATTATGGGCGCTACCATGTTTTTGCAGCAGAAGCTTTCCCCACCTCCGGGCGATCCTTCCCAAGCCAAGTTTATGATGATGCTGCCGCTTATATTTACTTTTATTTTTATCAATTTCCCATCCGGCTTGGTTTTGTATTGGCTTGTGAACAATTTGATTTCGATCGCCCAGCAATACTATATCACCAAAAAAACTGTCTAGACGGAGGCGTTTCATGAAGGATTTTTTGGATTTTGAGGGCAAAAGCGTCGAACAGGCCGTTGACAGAGCCTGCCAGGAATTAAATCTTGATAAGAATCAGCTTGCTTATGATATTATCTCTTATGGATCTACCGGCATTTTCGGACTTGTTCGTACCAAGAAGGCACTGATCCGGGTTGCTGTGCCAAAGAAGCAAAAGGCATCTGAAACTGCAGAGACCGCGAATAGAGAACAAGGGGAGGATTTTGAGGCGGATAACCGCTCTGAAGTGAGCGCTTTGATCGATGAAGCCTTTGGCGACTCCGAAGAGGAGGATGAGGCCGCCGGAGAGGAGGATCTCGGGGATTTTGTGCCGGCGGAGGCTTATTCCGCAGAAGAGCAAATGATCGGAGAAGAGGGCTATGCAGAGGATGAGCAGGATGAAGGGGCCGCCGGTCCTGCGCCTGCAACCGATGAGGCGGTCGCGGTGGCCAGGGATCTTTTGTCCAGGATTTTGGCGCTTTTGTCCCCGGATGCGGCCATTGATGTGCATCGCGATCCGGATTTGTGCCGGATTCATATTACCGGCGGGGAAACTGCGATGCTGATCGGGCGTAAAGGACAGACCCTGGAAGCCATGCAGTATCTTCTTGACAAGGCCGTAAACAAGCAATGCGGGAAGGGCTACCGAATTGTTGTCGATGTTGAGGGGTATCTGGAAACCCGCCGGAGCGAACTCCAGGAGATGGCATCACGTCTTGCGGAAAAAGCCCACAAAACCGGCAAGCCGACCACGATGAACCGAATGAATGCTCATGATCGCCGTATAGTCCATCTTGCTCTTAAAAACAACAAATCTGTGCGTACCCAGAGTGTAGGTGATGGGTATTACCGAAAACTGATGATACTGCCAAAAAGGCGCAAGCGGTCGGCGAAACCTTCCGGCCGGACGCGTCAGAGCCAGTAAAAACAGCCGCGCGCTGTTGACCTTTTTTTCATGGAAACTACAACCATTGCCGCGATTGCTACCCCGCAGGGATATGGTGGTATTGGCATTGTCCGGATTTCAGGGCCTGAGGCAATAGGTATTGCTCTGAAGGTCTTTTGTCCCGCCGCTTACGGCAATGCCTTTCCCGCTGCGGACTGGACCCCTGTTTCACGGTATTTTTATCATGGCAGCATTTTAGATGATAAGACAGGTCAAACTCTTGACGAGGTTTTGTTTGTTGTTATGCGGGCCCCATTTTCCTATACTGGCGAGGACGTTGTTGAAATCCATGCCCATGGCAGTCCCGAGGTGCTGCAGGAGATTTTGGAACTGCTCCTTCG
>JAWOFF010000092.1:0-17023 GCA_046482325.1 Desulfosalsimonadaceae bacterium | reverse complement strand
TGTACCGCAATATTTCTTGCCGCAGCAGCCGGCATTTTCATCAAAGTCAGGCCGCCTGTGAACACGGTCGGTTCCTCCGGCAGCAGCCGGACTGCGGCCGAGGCATCCCCAAAAGGCGAGCCCGCCGGTGCTGCGGGGACAACCGGCAGCGAGGAGCCGGACAAAGCCGCCGAGATTATCCCGGACTCTGCATCCGCAGCAAAGAAGGGAGGGAAGCAGCCCTTCAGAGAGCCGAAAACCCACAGTTCGCAAAGTGCAAACGAGTCGGCGGTAAAAGAGCGGATAGAACCCCGATCAGACCCACAGCAGGTGCCCGCCCGGCCGCAAAAGGAAGAAGCTGTCGAGGTGGCAGGCGGGGCGGGGAAGGCTCCGAATGCGTATCCCGTACTTACAGATACCGAGGTCAGGATTCAGGCGATATCCTGGAATTCGGATCCCGCCCGGCGGATAGCCGTTATAAACAGCCGCATATGCAGGGAAGGCGATCATGTTAACGGCTACAAAATTATTGCCATCAACCCGGACGACATTGTGGTGAAAGCCGGGGGATCTGCCGGGAAAGTCCCTTTTTAACCTAAACCGAGCGTTTTGATTTTTTAAAACATTTTTCGCAGCCGGTTTATTTTTCCCCGGATCCCACCAGGGGCAGCTCCTTTTCCAGCTCGAAGTAAACCAGGAATTTGGCCTCTTCGTTTAGCTTTTGTTCTTCCGGATGGCTGCGCCGCTGGAGGCGGCCAATGAGTTCGCTGTTTTCCTCCTCCCTGGTTTTGCGCAGAAACAGCCGTTTGCCTTTGTATCCCGGCCCTTCCTCGATAAACATAAAGGCTGCCCTGGGATTGGACTGCAGGTTTTTATGGGAAAGGCGAGCGCGCATGATAAATGCGAGGGTGCCGTCTTCCATTACATGGGGGCGGGCATAGACTGCACAGTCCACATTGCCTTCCCTGTCAGCCGTTGACAAAATGCCGGTTCCTCTGGTGTTTCTAAAGTAGGATTGCAGCTCCATTTTTTCTCCTTTTACCGGTTCAGAATATTTTGTGCTGAGCACGAAGTTCTTCAGCCAAATTTTCAACCTAAATTGAGCGATTTTCAAGTTAGAATAGCCATGATTTGCAGGGCCCGCAAACCCTTGCGGTCAATGCGGGAAAAAGTGAAATGAAATTTCTTGACGCAGCTTATCTTTTGGCGGTAAGCAGATACTCTTGCCTGCGGCGCTGGTAAAATTTCTCTCTCTTTTGAGGAAAAAAAGCCCTGATTCAGCACCGCAGGCAATTTTTTCAGGTTCTGCAGGGAAGGCTTTGCAGCATGGCTTACTTGGTGAAAAGCCCTTTTACTGTATTTTTGAGGGAATCCAGGTCCCGCCCGGTTTTTTCCCGCAGATTCTCAAGCTCTCCGGCTGCCTCGCGGCCAAGCTGATTCAGGTTCACTCCCAGGTTCTCCAGCTCCTGGCGGAAAGCCTTTTCTATCTGCCGGGAGCGGATGTTTTGGTAGAGGTTTTGCAGGATCTGCCGGGTAATTTCCGCCGGGCTGGCACCTTTGTCTTTTCCTCCGATGTCGGTTAGATGCATATCCGGCAGGCGAACAGTGGCCCTCTTGTCTTCGAGGCTGGCGAGAGTCAGGCTTACGGTACCGTTTTTTATGATGAGATCCCGGATCAAAAAGTTTTTTCCTGGCTTTTTTTTCTTGTCCGGCTTTGGATATTTTTTGCCGGAAGGTGCTTCGCCGCCCCCGGTACTTTCTTTGATGTTATCCAGAATTGCCCGGAAATTATCGGTGCTTCCCTTTATTTCATAATTGATTTCCGGGGAGTTGATCATGACCTGATCAATCACAATGGGATCCTTCAGCAGCGAATTGCCGTCAATATCGAGGTGCATGGATTTGACGGTGATTGCGTGAGTTGTGGAAAAACCCTCAGGATTGCCAAGCAGAAATTCGGAGAGTTTTGCCTGCCAGGAAGAAATTGAAACCTCGGCCTCGGTCAGGCGCACTTCGGTTTTGGTGATCTTCGGCCCGTAGGAGTTTATAGCGTGTTTTATGACAGGGCCGAGATTGAACAGGGTTATGCCGATAATTATGAGAAAAACGACGACAAGTCCGGCAATGACATAAAGAATTTTTTTCATGGGTTTCCCCTAATGGTTCCGGTCCCGTATTTTTGAATCGTACGGTTTTTTTATCTACCAGAACGTTTCCAATAAAAAAAGAGCAATATAGCAAGGGATATCTCTATGGCAGGGAGCAGTCGCAAGGTTTTCTGTGACTTTGACGGCACCATCACCGCCAGGGAAAGCCTGGAGGCGGTGCTGCAGAAGTTCAACCCGAACTGTTTTGACGATATGATGGCAAGGCTTAAGTCCGGAGAAAAAAGTATACGTGAGGGTGTAAAGGAAATGGTAGCCGGTATTCGTTCTGAGAGCTATCCTCAGATTCTTGAATTTGTCCGGCAGATTCCCATCAGGCCCGGATTTGAGAACCTGCTGGATTTTCTGGATGCGCGCG
This sequence comes from Desulfosalsimonadaceae bacterium, assembly GCA_046482325.1. Classification (GTDB taxonomy): domain Bacteria; phylum Desulfobacterota; class Desulfobacteria; order Desulfobacterales; family Desulfosalsimonadaceae; genus M55B175. The sequence goes on along the minus strand of JAWOFF010000092.1, from coordinate 14,521 downwards.
GCATCGCCTTTATTGTTCTCTCCGGCGGGATACGCGGCATGGTTGAGGCCCGGCTTGGCCCTCTTATGGAGCGGGTGGAGCAGATTATCGCCGCTGAGGTAGATACCGGACAGCCGATGATGAGTGTGTATTCCCCCTATGAAAGCGATGCCGAACTTGTCGCCAAGGCTGAGATAATACGGGGTTTTGGCTCCGTGGAATCGGTGGTTATCGGAGACGGGATCACAGATATTGAAATGGCGCGCCGTGGTGATATCCTGTTTGCCAGGGATTCACTGGCAAAATATCTGGATGATGAAAAGATCGCCTATTACCCATGGTCAGACTTTTATGACATCCGCAGGCAGCTTGAGAAAATCCTGTGACATCCCTGACGGCACCGGATGCAGCGGAGGGGACAGAAATGGAGGTTGGGGGAACGCTTCCTCTCTATTAGCGGAAGTCCTCTGCCGAAATGCCGTAGCGGCGCATTACCTGCTGCAGCGCCTGTCGCTCCATGCCGCACATCCGGGCCGCCCGGCTTACGTTCCCCCCGGTTTCGGCAAGCAGGGAGCCGATGTAGCATTCATTGAATTCTCTCAGTACCTTCTCCTTTGCTGTCTTGTAGGGCAGGGATTCGATCTGCGGAAGCCATACTGAGCCGGAAGGGCTCTTTTCTTCCCGGTTCCTGCGCAGATCCTCCGGCCGGAGCGTATCCGAAGGGGAAAACAGTATGCCCTGGACAATGGTATTTTCCAGCTCCCGCACATTTCCTTCCCAGTGACACTCCTGCAGATACGCGATGAGCTCCGGGGAAAGACTCTTGTCCGTCTTGTTCAGGCGCTTGCAGTGTTTTTGAAAAAGGTGCTCAGCAATCAGCGGGATGTCTTCAGGCCGCTCACGCAGGGGGGGGATTTCAACAGGCAGCACGTTTAATCGATAGTAGAAGTCTTCCCGGAAAAGGCCTTTCTGGATTTTTTCCTTCAGATCCTGATTTGTGGATGCAATGATCCGGACATCTACTGTTACCGTGCGGGTATCTCCCAGGGGCTTGATTTCCTTTTCCTGCAGAACGCGCAGCAGTTTGGTCTGTATAGCCGGGCTTACATCGCCGATTTCGTCAAGGAATATGGAGCCGCCGTCCGCCTGCTGGAAAAGTCCGGTCCGGTTCTGGGTTGCGTGGGTAAAGGCGCCCTTTTTATACCCGAAAAGCTCGCTTTCCAGGATCTGCTCCGGTACCGTGGGGCAGTTTACCGCGATGAACTCTTCCTGTCGGCGCAGGCTTAAATCGTGGACCGCGCGGCCGGCCAGGTCCTTGCCGGTACCGGATTCACCGGTGATCAGGACTGTGAAGTCGGTTGCCGCAACCATACGGATGGTTTCAAAAACCCGCTGCATGACTGTGCTTTCTCCGACCATGCCGTAAAACATGGGTAGGGCAGCTGTATTGTCCTGCTTGAGCCGGCGGTTCTCTGCAAGCAGGCTGCTGCGCTCCAGGGCTTTTTCCAGCCGCAGCAGCAGGGCGTCATGATCAAAGGGCTTGGTGATAAAATCGTAGGCTCCCTGTTTCATCGCATAGACGGCGGTTTCGATCGTGCCGTAGGCGGTCATCATGACAACAGTAAGATCCGGCCATTTGCGCTTTATCAGTTCAAGCAGCTCAAGGCCGTCCATCTCCGGCATTTTTATATCAATAAGGGCCAGATCAATATGTTTTTCAGACAATATCTTCAGTGCCGCCTTGGCCGAGGATGCTGTGGAGAACCGGCAGCCAAGATCCGGCTCCAGACTTCCTTTCAGAAGTTCGAGCATGTCCGGTTCATCATCGACGATCAGGATTTCAGACGCGCTCATCCCGGTTTATCCTATTGATTATAATACAGTTCTTTAACCGGCAGCAGTACACGGAATTCGGTTCCGCTTCCTGGCGTACTCTCGACTTCGATTTCACCGCCGTGGCTTTTGACAATGCCGTAGCTTACGGCAAGGCCCAGGCCTGTGCCTTCTCCCGTGGGCTTTGTTGTGAAAAAGGGATCAAAGATCCGCTTGATATGCTTGGGGTCTATGCCGTATCCGGAATCTCGTATCCGAATGCAGACCCGGTCGTTTTCGCTTTCATAATCTGCGTAAATACTGACCCAGCCCTTCTGACCCACTGCGTGCTTGGCATTCATCATCAGGTTGATCAGAACCTGCTTCATCTTTTTCTCATCAATGCGCAGTGCCGGCACATCATCAGCATAGTTCCGGTATATTGCAATATTGTCCTTCTGGGAGCGATGCTCGAGAAATACCAGGGCATCCTCAATGAGATCTTTGATCTGCACAAGTTCCGCAGTTGGCTTGGAGCGCCGGGCAAAATTGAGCAGATCCTCCACAATGGCTTTGCAGTTGCCGGCATGTTTGAGTATGGTGTTAAGGTCATTGTAGCGCTGGGTATCCGGATTCTCATCCCGCAGCAAAAGCTGGGTATAGCCCTGGATGATGCCCAGGGGATTGTTGATCTCGTGAGCAATTCCTGAGGAGAGCTGACCGATGGAGGCCAATCTGTCCGCATGCGCCATCTGTTTTTCATGGCGCACCAGGGCATCCGTTCTTTCCTTTACTCTGTTTTCCAGGGTTTCATTTAACTCAAGAAGTTCCGCATGGGCTGTCTGCAGGGCCTGCCGGTCGCTTGCGATCTGTTGATATATCTTCCAGATCCTGTTGAAAAACAGCGTAACCGATGCCGCCATGATAAGCAAAGCGGTGTTTAAAGTGCCGCTGTAGGGCTGGAGGCCTCTCCATGTGGGGGATAGACCAGACATAATAAACATCTGCTTAAGGATATGGCCACCGGAGCGCGAGACCGCAAAGATGCCGAGACAGCAGCTCAGCCAGAACAGATAGGTCCAGACAACGTTGTCCGGGGTTTGGCGAACCAGCCGGAAAGTCTGCCGGATACAGAGCAGAGAAAGGATGATCATTGCCGTTGAGCCGGCCATACCCACAAGCTGTATAGGCAGGGAATAGACAGTCAAGGCTTTTCTCCTTCCCGGCCGGCAGGGATCTGCTTGTCAACAAACAGCCGGCGCACGCCTGTATAGAGAAAGAACAGGCCGGGCACGCACAGCAGATGATCCAGTTTCAGCGGGTAATAGACAAATGCCAGCCAACTGTATCCCTCAGGCAGGCTCAGATGAATTCGCCAGGGGCCGGCGCGTGTTGCTTTAACCAGAAGAATCTGTTCATCGAGGATATGGACAAAAAAGGCGTCCAGCGACCATAGCAGGAAAAACAGCGCTGCAAATTGTATGTGACGCCAGCCCGTCTCCTGCACCAGCCTGCGGGAACGAAGCCAGTAAATCAGGATGGCCATGGCAACGATAAAAAATAAGTGAGAGAACTGGTGGACGTACAGTCCCTCAGGCGGGCCGTGGGTCTGTGTGGCTGCAGCAGGTCCGGCCGTAGCGGCCAAAAAGCTCGCCAGCACTGTGAAAAAAAGGACAGAGCGTATCAGTTGCATAACGGAGTTTTCAGGCCCTTTAATAGGAATTGAGTTCATTGGCAGACACTGCTGCAATTGGTATGCCATAAGAAACCTCCACTCCGGACAGATCGCTGCAGAAAGGGGCCCGGAACTTTTTTCCGGCCATCCGGTGACGAGTGAGAATCCTTTTTTAAAAGCGCTCGTCCATGCGGTTTTTTCAGGCTGCCGAAAACAAACGGCGGGTTTTGCAGCGAAAGTGCAATAAAATATTTGCAGGATTCTCTGCAGAATTTATTTGTCGTTGCAATCTGTGAGGAGACAACATTGCATCAAAATTATTGCCATGCAATAATTTTATATCAGTTTTTGTTTTTTCCTGTAGCATTCAGTGCCCAAAAAAGCAGGGCTGTTTTGACGCAAAATGAAATAACATCCTTTTATTAAAGCAGATTTTTCTCTTTTTGCCGTGTGAACCAGGGTGGCATTTTTTGGAATAGATGTTGCAATAGATTTCTACCTAAACTGCAAAGGTCCACTCCAATTTTTTTTGCACCTGCTGCCCATGCGGTTAGTTTTAGTAAGGGAGTGAAAACCGGCTTACACTTGCAAAACTTTTTACAGGAGGGATGTATGAAAAGCACAAAGCGGCCATGTCTGATTTTAACCATATTTCTGCTGCTGCTGTTGTTGTGGTCCGCGCCGCTTCTTGCAGCACAGGGAGTTGATGCAGAAATGAGTCAGAAAAGCTATAAAGCCGGAGATAAAATCGTTATATCCGGCCAAATTCCGGCTGATGAAGACCTCTATATTTCTGTTGCCTCTCAGAGAGAATTTGCACCGGAGCAGGCTGAAGGAGTCAATGAGGTCAAAACCTTCAAAGATGCCGTTCAGAATAACACTTTTGAAATGGATACTTCTGTGCCGGTCTTTTACTATATGCTTACCACAAGGCCTGAGCAGTTCGGAGACGTGGTCAAAAAGCGCTACGGAGGTCCCTCCTTTGTAAAAGGCATCTACAGTACGACCATGTTCCAGCTCGCCCAATGGGAGGAACTCCCCCCGGAAAGCAAAAATGTGCTGGGTCCCCTGGACGGCAAGGCGAAGTGGGATTTTTACAAATACAATCATGAAACCACATACGGTATCAACACGGTTACCAAGGAGCGCACACAGGTCGGCAAAGTGACAATTTTTGCGCGGAGCGTGCTCTCTGACTATCAGAAAAGCGGCAATTACTGGGACGAGGGCACCAGTATTGATTTGAACAAGGAGACCGGCGAGTTTACCGCCACCTTTGACTCCTTTCGCCATACACCGCCGGACACAGAGTTCGACGTACAGGTAAACGGCGCATCCATCGGCAGCTACAGCCTGGAAGGCGACGGCTTCTGGCTTTCCCTGGGCGGCCGCTACATGAATCCTCTCTGGATAATTCTCGGCGCAATCCTGGTTGGTGCATTCTTTTCCCTTATCGGCGCCGCCGGCGGCATGCTCATGGCCGCATACCAGGTGATGGTGGTAAACACCATGGGGCCTGTGGGATTAAATGCAGCCAACGTGCTCAGGCCTTCCAATGTAGCCCTTACGCTGTTCTCTCCGCTGGGGTCGTTCTACCGTTACGCGGTCAAGGAACGGCGCGTGGCCTGGCCGGTCGGCCTCTCCTTTGGCGTGGGCATCCTGATCGGCTCCATCTGGCTGGGCAAGTACGTCACAGAGTTCCTGGACATGACCTCCTACAAGGAATGGCTGGCCGTACTGGTGGTGCTCATGGGCATCCGCACCGTGTATGAGCTGACCCCCCGGGCCATGAAAAAGCGCAAAAACATAAAGGCCATGACCGAAAAATTCAACGAAGAGGTCAGAAAGGCCAAAGAGGAAGGGCGGGCCGCCAAGATGGGGCGTATTGAGCCTGTCTCCAGCGGCCTGATCAACTATCGTTTCAAATTCTGGGGCGAGGAATTTAAAATCAATCCCTTGCTTTTCGGCGTAATCGGTCTGGGCATCGGCATTGTCTCCCGTGCCTTCGGCATCGGGGGCGGATTTCTGCTGACGCCTATCATGACCATGGTCGGCGCCCTGCCCATGTATGTGGCAGTACCCGTTTCCCTGGTTGGGACCTGTTTTTCCAGTATCGGCTCGTTTATCGGATACCTGATCAACGGCTACCTGCCCGACCTGTGGATCGCCGTCGCCATCATTATAGGAGGTTTTGGGGGCGGCTACATCGGCAGCCGGATGCAGAAGCTGTTCACCGAGGTGCAGCTTAAGATCATCCTGGCGCTTGTTCTGTTCTTCCTGTTCTTCCGTTTCTTTAAAATAGAAGTCTGGATTTAATGCTCACCCTCCCCCTGACACGGAAGGTCCGGGCAAATTGCCCGGACCTTCCGGTCAACCGGGGATTATATAGGCCATGGGATTATGGATACACTCTGGGCCATACTGCTGCAGGCGGTCAAACATATCCAGGCAGGACTGTTTTTCCTTGTCACCCCCCTCCATGTCTTCGGGCCGACAGTAACCATTGCCCTGATTGCCGCGGCTACGGTGCTTCTGGCCCGCTTTTTCAGCAGGCGTTTTAAAACGCGGCGCTTCCGGGAACTGGAAGCCGAATTTGACTACTGGTATAATATAAAGCAGGAGGCTCTGAGGCTCGGGGCGCAGGAGCCGGAAAAAGCCCGACAGCTGGGAATCAATATTGATAAGGGCAAGCTCAATGAGGTCTATTACAATTATTTTTTTGAAGGCCTGCTAAATAATCTGCTCACCCTCTATATCCCGATTTTTTCCATGTTGGCTTTTGTCAATTACACGTACCGGCCAAAGGCACTTGAGGCCATGTTCGGGAGCAGAGAATTGTTCAGCTTCGTCTGGCTCAACGGAAAGTCCTATTCGGCAGGGCCTGCCTTCTGGTTTGTCGCCTGTGTGCTGGCTGTCTATATTCTTATTTTCGCATTCGGCTTGTTTTGGAAAAGACGAGGCAGAAGCGGGGATGGCAAAAACGAAAAAACGGATTCCGACGGTCCGCAAGATACGGAAACTACGGGCGGCCATCTGCAGAGACGGGCAGGCTGTTCGGAGCTCGGTTAATCTGAAAACCACCAGGAGAGGAACAATGCAGGAGCAAGTATACAGTTTATGTTTTATGTGTTCCATACGCTGTCCCATTAAGGTGACAGTAGAGAATGGACAGGTACAGTTTATTGAGGGAAACCCCCATGTGAAGGGTATAGAAGGCAGTCTCTGCCCCAAAGCGGCGGCAGCCGCTGCCCTTGTAAACGACACCCAGCGGGTGCAGACGCCGATGATCCGGACCGGACCCAGGGGATCCGGCAAATGGCGGCGTGCTACCTGGGACGAGGCATATGATTACATAGCAGATAAGCTGGGGGAAATAATAAAGACTTACGGGGGCCGGAGCGTTGCGATCGGAGAGCGCACCCAGCTGAGTACCCATATCAGCAAAACCTTTATGCGGGCCCTTGGCTCGCCCAACCATTTCACCCATGACGCTCTGTGCAAAGGCTCTCTGAATACAGCCTGCCGTTCGCTTTTCGGCTATACGGACGGTCAGATCGGATTTGATTATTCCAATACCCGTCATCTGATTCTTTATGGAAGAAATCTGTTCGAATCCATGCAGGTAAAACCGGTTCGGCAGTTCAGTCAGGCCATGGAAGAAGGAGCCAGGCTTACCTATATCGATCCCCGGGTGACAGTGACAGCAACCAAGGCCCATCGTTACTGGATGATTCGGCCTGGCACCGATCTTGCATTAAACTATGCGCTGATGCATGTAATCATAAATGAGAAGCTCTATGATACCGATTATGTACAGAAATGGGTGCACGGGTTCCGGGAGCTTCAGGATTTCGTGCAGGCCTATACCCCGGAGTGGGCGGAGACGGAGACCGGGATCAAGGCTGATGAGATCTTGCATTTCGCCAGGGAGCTCAGCCGGCAGAAGCCCCGCGTCATTTTTCACTGCGGCTATCGATGTGCCAACCATGAGAATGAAATCTACCTCCGCCGCTCCATCCTTATATTGAACGCCCTGATGGGCAGTGTTGAGAGCAAAGGCGGGGTCTTTTTCAAAAAAGGGCCCGGTGAGGTGGAGGGCAAGCCGCTTCGCAAGCTTACGGATCAAAAGGATCTGCCCAAACCGTCTGACGTGCGCTTTGACAGGGTAGGGACCAAAGATTTTCCCCTGCCTGACCCAAATCACGGCGTGCCCCAGGTGCTTCCCCATGCAATTTTAAATGAAGATCCATATCCGCTGAAAGCGCTGTTTGCCTATCGTTTTGATCCACTCATGTCCATCCCGGACACCAATAAAACCAGAGAAGCGCTGGACAAGCTGGATCTGATTGTCTCCATCGAGATTAATTACAGCGACATTGCCTGGTATTCCGACGTAATACTGCCGGAATCGACATTTCTGGAGCGCCTGGACAGTCCGCAGCAGGCCAATGGTTTAAAGCCCCAGATTTTTCTGCGTCAGCAGGCTGTAAGCCCCCGCTATGACAGCCGGCCCGGCCCGGAGATTCTGCAGCAGCTTGCCAGGCGCATGGGAGTGGGAAAATACTTTCCCTACACAAGTGTGGAAGAGCTGGTCCGGTGGCAGCTTGAGCCGACAGGATTTACACTTGAAGATTTCCGGCAGAAAGGTTTTGTAGCCTATACGGACAAGCAGATTATGTGGGACAGGGAAAACGGCATAAAGTTCAAGACCCCTTCGGGAAAAATTGAGTTTGTCTCCTCTCTTCTGGAGGATGCGGGGTATGCGTCTTTTCCCGGGCTTGAGCCGATGCCGTCCCTTGCAGGAGAAGATCGGCTGCGTCTGGTGGTGGGCAGGTGCGCCCAGCACACCCACATTTCCACCCAGAACAACCTGTATTTAAATGAGCTTGTACCCGAGAATCAGCTATGGATTAGCGAAAATGTTGCTGATAAACTGGGAATCAATAACAAAGATGAAGTAGAGGTAAGCTCCGGGCAGTATACCGGCAGGATCCGGGCCATGGTTACAGATACGATTCATCCGGAATGCGTGTTTATGCTGCACGGATTCGGTCATGAGGTTCCTGTTGCCGAGCGTTCCTATAACCGTGGTGTAAACGATTCTCTTTTGATACGCAACGTAACAGATAAAGTGGGCGGAAGCCCGGCCTTTCACGAAACCCTTGTAACTGTGCGGCAGGCTTGATTCATCGGAGCTGCTACGGGTGTTCGGGATTTTCTGCCATTTACCCATCGTCAAGGGAGTGAGCAATAATGAGTCAGTATTTCCTTTTCCAGGATCAAAAAAAATGTATCGGCTGCATGGCCTGCGTAGTGGCCTGCAAAACCCGGCAGGCCCTTCCGGTCGGTCCGCAGCCCTGCCTTGTTGTCACTGTTGGGCCCAAGTGGGTAGGGGAGCTGCCGCGTACGGCCTTTACCTTCATGCCCTGTTTTCATTGTGAAAACCCCTGGTGCGTGGCTGCATGCCCCACCGGCGCCATGCAGAGGCGCGAAAAAGACGGGATTGTCACCGTGGATCCCGATCTGTGCGTGGGATGCAAGACCTGCATATCCGCCTGCCCCTGGGGGGCGCCTCAGTGGAATCCGGAATCCGGAAAAGCGGTTAAATGTGATTTGTGCTGTGATCGTCTTGAAGCGGGACTGCAGCCGGCTTGCGTTACCGTGTGCCCCACTCAGTGCCTGTATTTCGGAAAGCCCGAAGACATTCCTGAGGTGCGGCGGGAGCGCTACGCAAAAGCGCGGGCACAGGAGAATTAAACCCCGTGCTCAGGCCGGCAGGGCCCGGGACAGCAGAAGGGCTTGTGTGCAGGCAAGTGCCTGCAGTTGAGCAAGTTTGCCAAAAACGAGACTATACAGGCATAGGCGTTTGAATGACTGAAAAAATTTGCAAAGTACGACAAATTCACGACTGGCTCAAGGCCAAGCTGCAGTCCGGGGAGCTTACCCATCCCAGGTGCAGGCAGAAGGCGTCCGAGATATTTGACCTGGTCTATGACGTCTCCCAGGGAAGCGCGGGAAAAGAGCATTTGCCGAGCATTCTGGAGCTTTCCGATCAGCTGGCGTTTGAGGCCCTGACCCCCCAATGCAAGGGGCTGGGCGAAGAGGTGGCAAAGCAGGTCCGGGATAACCGGGAGGTGTTTGAGAGCCATATTCAGACCCATACCTGTCCTACGGGGCACTGCCCCATGCTCACTCCTGCGCCCTGCCAGATGGCGTGCCCGGCCGGCATTGATGTTCCGACCTATCTCATGCTCATCAGTCAGGGGCGATACGCGGAAGCCATTGAAATTATTCGCAGGGACAACCCCTTTCCCTGGGTATGCGGCCTTGTCTGCACTCATCCCTGTGAGTTCATGTGTGTCCGTGGCCGGATGGACAGCCCCATAGCTATCATGGATTTAAAAGGCTTTGCCGCCGAAAAGGCCATGTCTGCGAGGGAATACGAGAACCCGGAGAAGATGCCGGATAACGGCCGCAAGGTTTGCGTTATCGGAGCAGGACCGGGCGGGCTTACCGCTGCCTATTACCTGGCTCTCGAAGGCTATCAGGTGACCGTGATCGAAACCCTGCCTGTTGCAGGCGGTATGATGATAGTGGGCATTCCCAGGTATCGGCTGCCGCGCGAGGTGATTGACCGGGAGGTCAATATGATCGAGGAGCTGGGGGTGAGGATTCGGTTAAATACCCGCCTGGGAACCGATGTTACCGTGGAGGAACTGGAGGCCGAGGGATTTGAGGCCTTCCTGCTGGCAATAGGCGCTCATGGCTCTTACAAATTGATGATTCCCGGGGAAGAGGACTTCCCTCAGGTTCTATCGGCCGTGGATTATCTGCGGCGGGTCAGTCTCGGCGACCACCGGCGTCCGGGAAAACGCATTGCGGTCGTCGGCGGGGGCAATGTCGCCATTGACGCCGCCCGGACCTCGCTGCGGCTCGGCTGCGATGAGGTAAGCATCCTGTATCGCCGCACCCATGACCAGATGCCGGCCCATGATGAGGAAGTGGTCGAGGCGGAAGAAGAAGGCGTGCAGTTCTCCTACCTTACCATTCCCAAGGAAATTGTCGGTGAAAACGGCCAATTGACAGGTATTGTCTGCATGCGGGCGGAGCTCAGTGAACCGGATGACTCGGGACGGCAGCGGCCCGTGCCGGTGGAAGGCAGCGAGCACGTTCTTCCCGTGGATGTCGTGATCCCGGCTATCGGACAGGAGGTGGACAGCACCGGGCTTGATAGCTTTGCCGAAGTGGGCTGGACCCGCCGCAATACCCTCCGGGTGAACACCATCAGCATGCAGACCCATCAGGCTGGCGTGTTTGCCGTGGGCGACGCCGTGACCGGCCCGGCTACTGTTGTGGAAGCCATTGCCGGCGGGAAAAAGGCGGCCTATGCCATTCACCGGTATTTTGAAAACATTCCCCAGCCAGAGCTGCCGCCCGTTCCTGTTCGCCGCGGGCGGATGGAATATTGCGATATGCCGGCTCATCTGAAAATGGATTTTAAGCGGCCGGAAATGGCCTTTCTTGGAAACGAACGGCGCCGTATTACTTTTCAGCAGGTCCGGCTGGGTTTTGATGACAGCCGGGCCCACAATGAAACCATGCGCTGCCTGCGCTGCGATGTATGCATCCGCTGCGGCCGCTGCGTGGAAATATGCAGGGATAAAATGGGGATCGATGCGCTCCAGTTCGGTTATATGGACTTTGATAATCCCGGCCCCACGGATTTAAAAATTACAGCTGAACGCTGCATTGCCTGCGGGGCCTGTGCAACCAACTGCCCTACTGGAGCCATGCAGATCCATGACAAGGACGGATACCGGATTTTGTCTCTGTGCGGCACGGTCTTAAACCGGCTTAAGCTGGAATACTGCGATAGCTGCGGGGCCGTTCTCGGTCCGGCGCGTTATCATGATTATATAATGCGCCGGGTCCGTGAGATCAGTCCCTCGCTGGTAGGCCAGAGAATCTGCCTTGATTGTGCCAGGAAGAGCTCAGGCAAGATGCATGCGGAAATAGTGCCGCCGAATGAGCGGCAGTAAATTCGGACACCCGGCGGGCCAGCCCCGGGTGCAAACCATCAGAGAGGGGCAGTACAAATGGTTTTTCGCCAGGGACAGAAGGTGGAGATTTACAGGCGCTCCGAGGATGAGAGCTGGGAGCCTTATATGGAGGAATTTATTGGTATGCACGGGATCATAACGGACCCGGATACCAGCAAGAACGATCCGGACGCCCTTATTGAGGTAAGCCTTGATGAAAAGGGCACCCACCGGTTTCCCCAGGACTGCCTGCGGGTGATCGAAAAGAGCGGATAAAACGCTGCAAAAGCTGTTGTTCTCCGGTTTTCTGGTTGTTTAGCCGGAAGCAGCTTATTTATATATAGCAACTCCTACTTGTTTTCGTAATCGTTGGGGCAGACGCGGGCCTGCCCCGCCGATTACGGAGGAGGAGGAGTACATCAACCGCAGCAAAAGGAAGAGCATAATGCCCAAGGTAACGATCAACGGCCAGACGGTGGAAGTCGATGCGGACAGCTTTGTCCTGGAAGCCATCCGCTCCCTGGACATCGAGGTGCCCACACTTTGCTACCATCCCGCCCTTACCCCGGCAGGGGCCTGTAAACTCTGCGTGGTGGAAGTTACCATGCCGGAGAAAAAGCCGCGCATTATGCCCTCCTGCGTGTTAAAGCCCAAGGAGGGCATGGATATTCAAACCGAGACCGAGCGTGTGCAAAAGGCCCGGACCAGGGCATTCCGAAGGCTGCTCCGCAACGCCCCGGATTCGGAAAAACTTCTGAATATGGCCGGGAAGTTCGGCGTCGAAGTGGGGCCGATCCCGGATTACTGTGTCCGCTGTCAGCTCTGCATTCGGGCCTGCAGAGAAATCGTGGGCGCGGCTGCGCTGAGGATGGATGACCTGGACAACGTAGTGCCTGAGCCGGGAGATAACTGCATAGGGTGCGGAACCTGCGTTAACCTTTGCCCAACCGGTGCGATTCGCATGGAGGACAAGGACGGTATGCGTACCATCTACATCCGCGACGAGGTGATCGGCAGAAGCGAGCTGGTCCGTTGCGAAGCCTGTGGCCGGACGTTTGCCACGCAGAAATTTCTGTCCCGGGTGGAGGAGAAAACCGAGGACCACCCCCATGTCAAGGAGCATCATCAGTACTGTCCGACCTGTGCCAAGCTGCTTTCGGACCGGGTCAAAAGTTCCCGAAAGATCAAACGCCTGTAAGACATTCGGAGGTTGGCTATGACCAAGATGGCCTGTCGATCAATGGAGGATGTGGTGGCCTTTGCGATTGACCGCGAGGAAAAAGCCCGCGATTTCTACCTGCAATGCATGCAAAGAGCCCAAAGGAAGGGGATCAAGGAGTTTTTCAGGGAAATGGCCGATGAAGAGGCCCGGCACCGGGACCTGTTAAAGGAGCAGGATATGAGCGGGGAGCCGGAGTTTGCCGAACCCGCCGGGGAGGATTTCCGCTTGAGCGATTTCATGGTGGATGTTACGTTCCGACCAGATATCAACTATCAGCAGGCGCTTACCATGGCCATGAAAAAAGAGGAAAAAGCCCACGCCTTTTATGCGGCCTGGAAAAAGCGCTGCTCCAGCGAGAAAAGCGCCGGCGTATTTGATTTTCTTGCCAACGAAGAACTCAAGCACAAGCGCAAAATCGAGGAGATCTACGACACGGAAATCCTGCAATGGGACTAGCCGCGATGATGCCCTGGAATCCATTGGGCCTTCCCTGTTCATCGATGCTTATCTGTTTAAATTCGGCTTCGCTGTAGCCTGAAGCCTTCAGTGCGGCCTCATTGCCTTCATAAAATCTGCCCTCCATGTCATGAAAAAAACATAATCATAGAGGTTGTTTATAAGGTCATAGAGCTGCTTTTTTTCCTGCCTGGCGCTTTGGGCGGATTTTTCAAGCCGGGTGACTTCCGCCTTCAGCCTTTGAATTAATGTGTGCTGCCGGATGTTTAAAAGCAGGCTTCCGAGCATGTGAGCATAAACCTGACAGTTTCTGTAAGCGAACAAGCTTTACGGAGGCTGCTGTTCGCCTGATTGTTTTCTCTATACCACGGCTTACAAGCATTTAAAAGGCCAAATTCATTTCTGCCGGGCGGATTCAGGTCTTGACCCGGCAGGGGCTGGCAAGCATAATAGCGGACACAACGGGCAATTATTAAACCTAAAAATTTAACAATTTGAAATGCTCAGTTAGGGCAAAACCGAATTGCAGGGAGCACATCATGGAACTCTCAGATCAGCAGAAAGAAGCTGTGGAACATATTGGCCCCGCCCTGGTTGTGGCAGGCGCAGGCTCCGGAAAAACCAGGGCACTTACAGCGAAAATTGCTCATTTGATCAGGCAGGGATTCGTGCCGGAGCGCATCCTCGCAATTACCTTTACCAATAAGGCGGCAGACGAGATGAAACGCCGCCTGGTTGCCCTCACAGGCCTTGGCATGGAAAGTTTTCCCTGGGTGCGCACTTTTCATTCCGCATGCCTAAAGATTTTAAAGACGCACTGCCATCTGCTGGGGTTTGAACCGCCTCTGCAGATCCTGGGGGAATACCAGCAGCAGAAACTGGTACGGGAAATTCTCCTCGAATGCAATGTTGACAAAAAGCACACCTATCCCGTCCGGTCTTATTTATCCTATGCCAAAAACTCCGGCGCTCCTCTTAAATACCTTGACAATCACAAACGCCTTCGGGAACTGCCGATCAGCGAGATTTACGAGCGCTATGAAAAAGAACTCAAGTCCCGCAATGCCGTGGATTTTGACAACCTGCTGTTTTTGACCCGGGATCTGCTCCGCGATTATACGGAAGTAAGGCAGCAGTATCAGCGGATTTTTTCCTATATCCTGGTGGATGAGGACCAGGATACCAACGACCTGCAGGAAGAGTTGACCCGCCTTCTCCTGGGAAACGGCCATCTTTTCTGCGTGGGCGACGACTGGCATGCGATTTACGACTTACGGGGCAGCAATGTCATCAATTTTCTGGCTTTTTCCAAAAATTACTCGCAATCGCGTATATTCC
>JAWOFF010000183.1:0-8146 GCA_046482325.1 Desulfosalsimonadaceae bacterium | reverse complement strand
CGACACCCTGCCGCTCGGCATCTACGTCCAGATCGCCGGACGCGAGTTCCAGACGGACTTTGAGCCCATCCTGGAGCGCCAGATACACCACCTGGTCAACTATATCCAGGGCGTCATGCATATCGGACAGCGCGACATCTCCTGGATCCGGGTGAGCAAATCAGCCGTGGAAAAGGGCTTTACCCTGAAGGATATCGGCGTGGTGCTCCATGCCAAGATGCATCAGGACTTCGGCAAGATTCTGGACAAGGTGGAGGTAACCCTCTACACCAAGAAAGAGGACGTGAAGAAGCTTACCGAGCGCGCCCGGGCAGAGTACAAGCAGCGTGACGAGCGGGTGGAAAACATGCGCGACGAGGATGTGGAAACATACTACTCCTGCACCCTCTGCCAGTCTTTTGCCCCTAACCACGTATGCACGGTAAGCCCCGAGCGTACCGGCCTTTGCGGCGCCTACAACTGGATGGACTGCAAGGCTTCCTATGAAATCAATCCCACGGGTCCCAACCAGCCGATCCAGAAAGGTGAATGTCTTGATCAGCGGCTCGGGCAGTGGAAAGGGGTCAACGAGTTTGTATACAAAGCATCCCGGGGTACGGTGGATCATTACAATTTTTACTCCATTGTGTATGACCCCATGACGACTTGTGGGTGCTGTGAATGTATCGCGTCAGTCTTGCCGACCTGCAACGGCGTGATGACGGTAAACCGCGAGTTCACCGGCGAGACCCCCTGCGGCATGAAGTTTACCACGCTTGCCGGCGTGATCGGCGGCGGCGCCACCACCCCTGGCTTTGTGGGACACTCCAAGTTCAACGTTACCCAGAGGAAATTTATCCGCGGCGACGGTCCGACCGATATGGATGAGGGCGGGCCGCTCCGAATCGTCTGGATGCCCAAGATGCTCAAGGATGAGATAAAGGAGCGGCTGGATGAAAGGGGCGAAGAACTCGGTGTTCCGGATCTGTATGATAAAATTGCCGATGAAACTGTTGGCACAACGGAAGAAGAAATTCTGCCATTCCTTCAGGAAAAGGGACATCCGGCATTGAAGCTCGAATCCATCGTTGGCTGACGTATACAGCCATGCGGGACAGCCCTTTCCCGGCTGTCCCGCATGGAGCTGCAATGATTGTGTTGGCGAAGACTGAATTTGATTGAATACAGAAGGAGAGTAATATGGCATTAACCGGAATTCAGATATTTAAGCTTCTTCCGCAGACCAACTGCAAAGAGTGCGGCTTTCCAACCTGCCTTGCTTTTGCCATGCAGCTTGCATCAGGCAAGGCGGAGTTGGACGCCTGCCCCTACGTTTCGGATGAAGCAAGGGAGAAACTCGCGGAGGCTTCAGCTCCTCCCATCCTGCCGGTACAGATTGGCAAAGGGGTCCGCAAGCGGACCATTGGCGGGGAAACCGTATTGTACCGCCATGAAAAAACATTTTTCAACCAGACGGCCATTGCGGTAAAAGTCAGCTCCGACATTGCTGAAGATGAGCTGAAAAAAAAGCTGACCACATGGAATGCTTTTCAGTTTGAACGCGTCGGCTTTATTATGCGGCCGGAGCTTGTGGCAGTAGAGGATACCAACGGGGATAAGGACGCATTTGCCAGGGTGGCCAAAACCATTGCGGAGACCTCAGAGTTCAACCTGATTTTGATGTCGGAAAACGCCGATGTGATGAAGGCCGGCGTGGAAGCCTGCGCTTTCAAGGCTCCCTTGATCTATGCGGCGACAGACAAAACCGTCGATGATTACGGCAACCTGGCCAAGGAATATGATCTTCCCCTGGCTGTTAAGGCGGATTCCATCGATAATCTGATCCCGCTGTCAACTAAGCTGGGGGAAATGGGCTTAAAGCGCCTGGTCATTGATCCCGGCTCGAGAGAGCTCAGGCAGGCATTTCAGGATCAGGTAGCGATTCGCCGGGCGGCTCTGAAAGGCGGGAACCGCGCGCTGGGCTATCCCACTATCACTTTTCCCTGTGAAATGGCCGATAACCTGGATGCGGAGACCATGATCAGCGCTACCTTTATTGCCAAATACGGTGCGATCATCGTCTTGTCGGATTTCACCGCGGAGAGCCTGTTCCCGCTGCTGCTGGAGCGCCTCAATATTTACACCGACCCGCAGCGGCCCATGACCATGGAAGAGGGTATCTATGAGATCGGCAAACCGAACGAGAATTCCCCGGTTATGATTACCACCAATTTTGCACTTACCTATTTTGTGGTCTCCGGCGAAATTGAAAGCAGCAAAGTGCCGACCTGGCTGCTTGTAAAGGACACGGAGGGACTTTCTGTACTAACAGCCTGGGCGGCCGGCAAGTTTGCCGGCGATGACGTTGGCATGTTTATCAACAAGAGCGGCATCAAGGACAAACTCAGTCATTCCGAGGTCATCATTCCCGGATATGCAGCTGCCATTGTCGGTGAAATGGAAGAGGAGCTGCCCGGCTGGACGGTGACTGTTGGGCCGCGGGAGGCCGCTCACATTCCGGCGTTTCTGAAAGCCAGATAAAAATTAATCAAGGGGCGATTATAGCAGCTCGCGGTCAAACGAAGGGATATTCCGGCATTTGCGCAAGCTGCTATAATGATGTTAAACTAGAAATGGAGGTTGGTTTATGCTGCTAATCGGAGAAAGTCTGAACGTAATGGGCAAAACAATCGGAGCGGCCCTGAAAGCCCGGGATCCAAAGCCCATTCAGGAGGAGGCCCGGTTCCAGAAGGAAAAGGGCATGGACTATATTGACATCAATCTCGGCCCTGCCAAAAAGGACGGGGTGGAGCTGATGCCCTGGGTGGTGCAGACGGTGCAGGAGGTTGTGCCTGATATCCCGCTTGTTCTGGATACGTCCAATATCGATGCTATTGAAGCCGGACTCAAGGTCTATAAGGAAACCCCGCAGCCGCCGCTGATCAATTCCATCATGTGCCGGCCGGAGCGATATGAAAAAATGGTTCCCATTGCCGCTGAATACAACGCGGATTTTATCGCCCTGCTGTGGGGCCCGGAGGGGCTTCCCCGCGACGAGAACGAGCGGGCCGCACTTTGCGTGGAGCTGCTCTATTACGCCAATGAAGCAGGTGTTCCCAATGAAAAGATCTGGGTGGACGGCATTGTAACGCCGGTCAACGTGCAGCAGGAGCAGGTAGAGCCCCTGATGAATTTCTATGCGATGCTCCAGGATATCGCACCCGGGGCCAAGAGCACCTGCGGCCTGTCCAATATCTCGAACGGCCCGCCGGCCCACCTGCGGCCGATTCTCAACCAGACCTACATGGTGATGCTGCAGCGCTGCGGCATGACTTCCGTTATTTCCGATCCGCGCGATGAGAAACTGACCGAGATTGCCAAGGGAAAGCGCGAGGATATTGTGGATATTATCTATAAGACAATGGATGAGCAGCAGCCGCCGGTCAGTGAACTATCCCAGGAAATGGTCGACTATGTGAAAACCGTGGAAGTTATTCTGGGACGCAAACTTTACTCGGATTCTTGGCTGGAACTCTAGTTTTCTGGATTTGTTGTAATAGAAAAAGCCTCATGCTGCAAAAGAGCAGGTGAGGCTTTTTTTTCGAAAGAGGTGTTCTGATGGCGCGGATAGATGATTATTTTAACGCAAAAAAAATTGTTGTGGAGCAGCTTGCCGGCTATTCCCTGGACGATATCGCCGCCTGCTCACAATTTGAGACAAGGCAGGGCTCCGGCTTACTGATTCCCTTTCTGACAAGGACCTACAACGTCTCCTATCCGGAGTTTGAATTCGTGGATGCACACAACAGTGAAGCCGAGGTTCCCATCCAGGAGCAGGTTCTTATTCTGCATTACATGAATGCCATGCAAAAGGCTCCCGTCACCGGCAGGTGGATCGCCTACCGCGAAATTCCGGGGGCGGCCTTTTATTACAGCACTTTTGTCAAGCGCGCCATTGATCCGTTAAAAAAGGTATTCGGACATGAGGTCCGGTCCCTGCCGGCAGTTGCGGAAAAACTCGGGGGCCGTGCGATAGACAGCGGGGATGTGGGATATGAATTTTACGTGTTCCCGAAAGTCCCTCTGCAGGCGATCCTGTGGGAGGCTGATGAGGAATTTTCCGCAGAGGCCAATATCTTGTTCGATGAAACAGCGGGATTATACCTCTCGCCGGAGGATGCCGCCTGGTTGGCCGGTATGCTGGTCTACCGCATGATTGCCCTGCTCAAGGCCGGATAAAGCTCCGGTAGAGCCTGTTTCTTTTTGCCGCCTGCAGCAGCGATAGAGCAAGCAGCAGCTTTGCGGCCACTCTGGAGCCGGCCAGAAAAGCCAGGTCAGGCTTTTCTCTCAGTTATAGCTGATGCCCGCTGCCATAAATGCCCCTGAGCAGTTCCGCGGAGGAAGCGGACTTGTTGATATAGGCCTCCGCACCGGCTTGCCGCAGTTTCGATACGATATGCTCGTCATCGAACATTGACAGCCCGATTACACGGGTATGAGGCATTTCGGCCTTAATCAGGCGGGTCGCTTCGATACCGTCCATCACAGGCATTGAGATATCCATCACAATGACATCCGGCTGAAGCTCCCTGGCCTGCTCAATGGCCTGGAGCCCGTTCTCAGCTTCCCCTACAACCTGAATGCCCGACTGATCAGCAATCAATTCGATAAGACCCTGGCGCATGACCCCGTGATCGTCGACAAAGAGCACTTTTTTGTCTGTTTGAGCAACCACGGCGGCGTCGTTTTTCGCCATGGAAGTTCCTGTCTCTGCCGGCTGATCAACAGCCCGGGATGATCTTGATTCTGTCAACTGGCAGGGGATTGTCAAGGTAAAGCAGCTACCCCGGCCGGGTGCCGCCTGAATATCCAGGCTTCCTCCCATGTAACTGGCCCGCTCCCGTATTGTCATTACGCCTAAGCCCGGCGGTTTCGCTTTGTTATCCAGGGCTTCCGGTTCAAAACCACAGCCATGGTCGCTGACAGTCAGGCTGAGATATTTGTCTGATTGTGTGACGGCGATTTTTGCGGTTTTTACATCTGCATGCTTAATGGTGTTAAATAAAAATTCCTGGGCGGCGCGAAATAAAAATCTTTTTAAGGACTCAGGAAGCGGGCCGCAACTGTCTGACTCTAATTCCACTTCCAGACCGAAATGTTCACCCATATGGCGTAGCAGCCATCGCAGAGCGTCCGGCAAATCAGAATTATTCAGTATGGCGGGGCTTAGTTCATGGGAGAGCTGGCGTGTTTTTGCGATAGACTCCTTAAGCAGTTCATCGACTTTTTCTATGGTTGCAGCATTTGTCTCATTCGGGTCGGCAGATTGTAGGCGTAAGTGAGCGGATGCCAGTATCTGTTGCAGGTCATCGTGCAGAAGTTCTGCAATGCTTGATCGCTCGCGCTCTTCGGCCTCGACCAGTTCCACTGCCAGAGACTGCAGTTGTTTTGCCCGCTCTTCCGCCAAAGCCGTGCGTTCGGAAATTTCCTGTTCAAGCCTGGCGTTTAATTGATTCAATTCCTGCTCGACACGCTTTCGGTCGGTAATATCCCGCATCATTCCGACAATCCGGGTTGCTCGTCCCGTCTTGTCGCGTTCGACTGCATGGGCATATGCCTCAACCCAAACCCAATGTCCTTCCTTGTGCCGCAGACGGAACTCGATACGGTAGTTAGGCCTCTTCCCCTCGACAAAGTCGCTATAGGCCTGCTCAACCCGGGATTTGTCTTCCGGGTGAACCTGTTCTATCAGCCATTCGACAAAATTATCATACTGGGGAAGTTCATTGGAATTATAACCGATTATTTCGGCCCATCGGTCATCATGGTATGCTGTACCGTCCAGCGGGACTCTGTGTTCATATATGGCGCCGCCCGTAGCGTCAACCGCCGCCTGGAGGCGGTTTTTGATTTCGTGCAGTTCTTGGCCCCGGGCAGGGAAGTCAAGAAAATCTTTGCGGGATGTTTCAGTTTTTTGCTGTTCCATGAGCCGTAGTCTCCGTGGACTTTTACAGGCCAGGGCAGAGCTTTTACTGCTTTATGACACAGTTATTAAGTGCGTATTGCCCCGGGACTAAACTCCGGGGGAGAAATTCATGATATGCTTTTTGCAGCTTTCTCGAACAGACATTAATTAGAGAATAGCCAAAAAATTCATGCAATTCAATACAAAATAACTGAGAGGCGGAGTTTTGCGGCAGCCCTTCCATGCAGCTGCACAAGCCGCAAAGTAAAACCTAAATTAAGTTTAAGTGCCTGATAGGTTTTCACAAGGTTTTTTCCGGGGCCTTGCGCCTTGTTTTAGCGCTTTTTCATATTCCCTTTCGTTGTGACAATCCAAAATTGACCAGGTGTGATAATATAATTTTGACCACCCCCTGTTAGTTTTGGGGGATCATCAGGCTTTTTTCTGGTTTTTCACTGCCTCCTGCAGTCTGTAGCTGTCCCAGGTGCACTCAATCAGCCGAGAAAACCAAGGACGAGATGAAATTTTAACCCAAAACTTGTTGCCGGGGATATTTTATGCCAATCTGAAATATCCCCGATTAAAATAATCCGGAAATTTATCCACCTGTTCAATATAATCAGCAAATAAAAGTCCGTTTAAAAAGAAAACCAGCAATTCTCTCTCTATGGGCTTACGCTTCTGAGTAACTTTTATGCTGATGGTATCGGGGGAAGCCGGTTGCCTCGCTCCCCGGTCATTTTGGGAGCGTTCAAAACACCCGGCTAAATTTCTTGAACTCGGGGCTTCGCCCCTCAAACAGGCAAGAAATTTTTAACGCCGGCTGTTTTTCCCGCTTTCCCCCAAAATTCCCTGAATGTCGCTCGGAAACCTCCTTCCCCCGATATCATTCATAAAAACCCGGCGCCGCAGAAGTTGCTGACCGGTTCGGTCCCGGGCTGCGGCCGGGGGGCAACGCTTTCAAGTGCAATAAGGACAAGGTTGAAGAAGAGATATTTAAAACCTACGAGGGCGAATGTGGAGAAAATCCTGGTGATAGAGGCTTTAGCAAGGATTACCGGCCGAATCTCAAGCAGATGGTGGTCGGTGTGGTCCTCAAGCCGGTCACGTGTTTGAGTGGTCGTATATAAAGCAGGATCTGCAGGCATTGCAGGAGACCTATATAGAGGAAAACGGCAACAAGCTTGTAGTGCGCAGCAGGGCCGAAGGCGTATGCGGCAAGGGGTTCCAGGCTGTCTCCATGGCGATGCTGCCGACAATCCGCAAAATTTAACGTGCGGATTTTACAATTTGGACATGAGGGTAGTGCCAAAGACATTTTTGCGCCTTATATCTATCTGTTTTTAAAGAAGATTACATGATACACTGTTAAAGATCAGTAAAGGATATTAAGCGTTGATAGAACAAGAAGATGTAAAAGAAGATCAGTATTTTTATAAAGAATTGGTTTGACGTTGAAATATGGCATATGTTATTGTTTTAACAAATAATTTTATTGGAAATATTTGGTATAAGGGCTAAGATGGTGAGTGTTTTTATCAAAAAAAGAGAGAGCGGCATAGTGGTTTTAAAATTAGAAGAAATTTTCAGGGCAAGTATCGACTTATTAAGAAATAAATATTTTTATATCGGGCTTCTGGTATTTATCTGTGGCATCGAAATAAATTTTTTTTCGCAGACTTATCTGCATGAATATATGCAGGAGGGCGAAGCACTGCCAGTGCTCTCCGACTTAATTCTGGATAATCTTCCTTATTGGGATTTTTACTATTTATACGATATTCTTACTATTTTTTCTATTATTGTTTTTTTCGCCTATGTGATACATAGGCGAGAATATGATAAAGCCCCTCATTTCTTGTTCTTGTGCGGAATATTTTATCTGGTAAGGGGCGTATTTATCGTTTTAACCCCTTTTGGCAATCCGCCCATGTTCGATGGAACCGACGGGTTATTTAACGGATTTTCAAAATTCGAACTTGGTGTTTATCCGTCCGGGCATACAGGCATTTCATTCATGTTTTTCCTGCTGACCAAAGACAATTATTATAAGCTTTTATTGCTCTGCAGCATGCTGATAATTATATGGATGCTTTTTTTATCAAGGGCCCACTACAGCATAGATGTTCTTTCAGGACTGTTTTTCGCCTATGCAATTAAATCTTTTGGGGATAAACATCTGGGATATTAATGACACCGTCT
>JAWOFF010000066.1:0-5936 GCA_046482325.1 Desulfosalsimonadaceae bacterium | reverse complement strand
AGTTCAGGCGCATTGCGTTCTGGCTCATTTCGAGGCCGGATACCGCCACCCCCCCGGCATTGGCCGCTTTGCCTCCCGTCGTCCGGTTCGCTTGGCCCTGAACGGCAGTTTGTCACTGTTGCTGCTGTTCTCCGCCTACCAGCTCTCGGGGCTGGGGGGAGCTTAGTTTAGCTGTTGGCGGGCGAGCTGGGTAAGTTCGGAGTCGGCGTCCAGTTGAAGGACCATCTGCAGGGCGCGGCGGGCATTGTCCTCCTGCCCCTGCTGCTTAAGGGCGAGGGCGTAGAGGTAGTAGCCTACCTGTTTGCGGTTATCGTCGTTGACGCAGTAGATGTAGTTTTTTAAGTTTTCGCTAGCCGCAGGGTAATCCATGGATTCCAGCTGCAGGCGACCTTTTAACAACAGAAAGTCGGGGTAGACCGTACTGAACTGGTTGGCCGAGTGCTGCTGAGCTATCTGCAGGGCCGGGCCCTTTTGGCCGTTGCCGAGATAAGAGGCGGATAGGTAGTACCAGTATTCGCTTTCATCGCTCAGGACAATGGGATCCACTTCATTTTCAAGAATATCGATGGCCAGGGTGAATTTGCCGTTGTCATAGGCGGTGCGGGCTTCATCAAAGCTTATGCTGTCTTCTTCTACCCAGGTAATGCTTGGGTCGCTGTCGGCGATATCCCCGCGCACTCCCATCGCCTGGCTTTGGGCCGGTTGAGCAGCAGACCCCATCCTGGCTATGCGGCCAAACACCGAGGATATTACCCTTGATTCATCCTGCGGCTTTTGCGAGGCAGCCGCCTGGATCCGGTAGCTTCCCGGTTTTGAGAATAGAAGGGTTGTTCCCGGGCTGCTGAACTCGGCCACGGCCCCGGGTCCAAGGCGGACCGTACTGTCGGCGGCTAGGCTGTCACCGTTCATCACTTCCGACCAGCCGCTTTGGGTTTTAACTGACACTTCACCGTTGCTGTAGATAAGCTGAAAATCTTCGGCGGAAAGGGTCTGGCCTGCCAGGAATAATACCACTACTACTAAAAGGAACGGGTGATTTCTCATAACGACCTCTCTACTATAAACTATAGCAGGTATTTTAAAAAAAACAACTCCGGCTGCCTGTTTACTAAGTGAAAAGTGCGGCCCGGCTAGGCAGCCCGAGGGGGCAGCCTCAGCAGAGGCTGCCGGTGTAGTGGCTGCGGATCCGGCCGTCGGCCGATCTGGGCGGGGCCGGCCGGGGGCTGCCCATAGTACCCGCAAATTGGGGCATCTTTGCATATGCATAGGGGCTTTGAAAGCCTTGGTTTTGCCCGGGGGTGCTGCCGGCAGGGGTGGTCACTTGTGTGGTCTGTTCGTTGTTTCTCATTCGCATGGTTTCCATAATAATCTCCTATAATAATCTCCTATAAAAAAGCCCGGTACCTTCACAGGCCCGGGCTTGTCATTGCCATAAAAAACCGCGGGCGGTTACCTCTATAGACGAGAGGACCACCCGCGGCTTTACCGGAATACGCTTTGTCTAGCGGGGTCCGGAACGCGGTGCCTCTCCGCAATTCCGCCACCACCAGGAGTACATGTTAGTAATGTTATGTACAATTACTCTCTTGTTCATTGAGTGTTACTATACATAGATACGCCGAATTTGTCAAACAGTATTTTTGCTTTTTTCGAAATTTTTGGCTTAGCTTGGTCCGGAAAATGGCTCGGATTTCGAATTGGCTGTGTCGTCGAGGTTGAAACCACTGTAGCTCGATGCCGAAAGTCAATGCTTTTTGGGTAAATTATGAGTGACTTTCGGCATCGAGCTCAAGGGGTATGGGGGCCGGCAGCCCGGCACGTGCGCTTTGAGCAGTATTGTGTGGGAGCCGGCTTTAATAAATATTACAAAAAAGGTAATGAATAGCACTCACTAAATCCATATAGTGTTATATTCAAATAGTGAGAGGAGGTGGGATTATGCGTATCCTCATGGTTTCTTTAACTATTTTATTAGTGAGTGCTGCTATGGCCTGTGGTACCGGCACTACAGAGAAGGCTGAAGAGCCGGCAGATAGGTCGCCAGAGGCTGGTCAAGGCGGCCTGGTAGAGAATCCGGGGGCGATACCCTCCGGCGCCCGTACCTCCCTCATCTTCCAATGGGACGGGGAGGCCATTCGCGATGAGGAGACCGGAAGCCGCTGGAGTGTCTCCGGCCGGGCAATCGACGGTCCCTTAGCAGGGGCTCAGCTTGAATCGCCTGTTTCTATTAACCACTTTTGGTTTTCCTGGAATGCATTCCAAAAAAATGCCTTCCAAAAATAAGAATCGCCTTAAAGCTTTAAGTTAAGCCGCGTTTATTATAGAATAAACACAGCGAAGGGGGTGGAGTATGGGGGAGCATGCAGAAACAATGGATAGCCCGAATAGGAGAAGCCGGACCAGGGTAAGGGCGGAGAAACTGCCGCCGGGGATGCGGCAGTTTCGGCTTGACTTTGGAGCCAACGGGGTCTACACGGGCAACACTATCGATGCAAGTCTTACAAGCATATCCTTTCTTGTTAAAGTACCAACCAACCGAATCCGCGAGCACCTTGTTAAACTCACCTCCGCAGACAAAAAGATACAGATGACCCAGGAACTTGTTTATGTAAAAGCGGTGGACCCCTCGCACTCACGGATCAGTTTTATGCTGGAATCCGAGAGTACGCCGGAGATCTACCGGCGTGCTCTTAGCAAGGCACTGAAGGGCTAGGTAGCCCCCGTTATGGCGGTCGTAGCTCTTCGTGGGACTATCTGTGATTTTCAATCGGAAAGCGTATGGTAAATACCGGATACGGCTGTTTCTGCAGATCTATAGTTCCTTTTATCTGCTGTACCAAGGTAGAAACCAGTTGTAAACCCAAGGTTTCTGGATGTTCCAATTCGATTTCTTCGGGAAAGGGATTGCCGGTATTCGAGAGGCTGAGGATGTATTGTCTGTTCTTTTCATCTCTATTGAGACTTACGGTAAAGCGCGCCTCTTCGCCGGGGGTAAATCCATACTTGATTGCATTAGTAGCAATTTCGTTTACCAGTAAACCCAGGGGCATCGCAGTCTTTGTGTGAATGCGTGCCTGTTCAATGTCATTGACTATGTGCACATCACGATCGGCGGTAAAATAGAACACGGACTCTAGGAGCTCCTGAAAGTAGTCTTTCACTTCAATCCGGTCTACCTCATTGTGTTGATGAAGTTTCTCGTGGACTAAGCTGATTACCTCTATTCTTTTTTTTAAGTCGGATAGATCAGCCTCGATTTCAGAATTTTTTAGACTGATAAGTGAGGAAACCATGGCGATGTTGTTTTTTACTCGGTGATTGAGTTCCCTCATCAAGAAATCCTTTTCTTCAAGTGCTTTTTGCAGCTGGGATTCATTATTTTTACGTTCGCTGATATCCGCATGTGTCCCAATAACACGCAGGGGCTTGCCCTCCTGGGACCATTCGATTACTTTTCCCCTGTCTAATATCCATTTGTATTCTCCGCTTTTGCACCTCATACGGTGTTCATTTTTATAAAAAGGGGTTTTCCCGCTCAGATGTGCCTCTAAATCGGCGAAACAGCTTTCCTTGTCCTCCGGATGAATGCGGCTCTCCCATTCGAAAAGAGTATCTCCAATCTCATCCTCATTATATCCAAGCATATTCTTCCATTGCCGTGAGAAAAACACTTTGTCCGTCTCTGCATTCCAGTCCCACACTCCGTCTCCGGCCCCTTCGAGGGCAAACTGCCAGCGTGCTTCGCTCTCCTCAAGCCTTTTCTCTGCTCTCCGCCTGTCGCTTATGTCCCTGACAAACTCAATTACCCCCTTTATCTTTCCTGTTTCTTCATCGACAAGGGGATAGCTGAAGAGCTCAACCCATTTCACCGGAGAGTTAATGTCCTCTTCGACCGTTACAATATCCGTCTCGGTTCTGCCGGTTTTCATGCAGCGAAGGGAGGGACAGGGCTCGCAGGGTGTATCTCTGTTATGATATGCAGAATAGCAGTGGGAACCGATCAGGGGCATATTTGAGGCATACCACCTCTCCATGACCGGGTTTACGTATGTTATGGAAAGGTCGGTATCTAAAACACTTATTCCGTCCTGGATGCTCAGAAAAACCGCATCCAGAAACTCCTTTGATTCTCTGATCTGGCGGTTTTTCCTGTATTCCTCGGTTACATTCCGGAACACCAGTACCACCCCTCGTATCTCTCCCGAATCACCCTGTATGGGCGCGGCACTGTCGGCTATCTGATACTCATCCCCCATTTTTGAGATCAGCAGGGTATGATTTGCAAGTCCGACGATGTTCCCTGTTTCCATCACTCTCTTGACGGGGGTTTCAAGAGGCTGCCGGGTATGTGCATTTACAATGTGGAACACCTCTTCGAGGGGTCTCCCCTCAGCCTCTTCTATCGACCACCCGCACAGCCTTTCCGCTACCGGATTCATGCGAATTACATTCCCCCGGCTGTCGGTGGCAACAACTGCGTCTCCTATAGAGTTCAGGGTAGTGTGAAGATTCTGTTCACGTAGTTTTAACTGCTGCTCGGCATGCTTGCGTTCGGTGATGTCCTCATGAGTTCCGACAAAGCGATGGGGTACACCACTTTTATCAATATAGTATAAATTGCCCTTCCCCTTTATCCATTTCCAATTACCGGACTTGGTCAGCATGCGGAACTCGAGTTCAAAGGCCTCTCCGCGTTTCAGCTTTTCCTGTACGGTCTCTTTAGCATACTCTTTGTCTTCAGGATGCAGAAGTTTCTCCCATGTCCGGTAATCTCCCGGCAGTTCATTAGCTTCATAGCCAAGCATTTCACAGTATTTCGGGCTGAAATAAGCTTCATTCGTGTCTAGGTTCCAGTCCCAATATCCGTGGTCTTCGGCATCCATTGCCAGCTTCAACTGTTCTTCCTTATCCTGCAGTTT
The DNA here is from genome assembly GCA_046482325.1 of Desulfosalsimonadaceae bacterium. Taxonomy (GTDB): domain Bacteria; phylum Desulfobacterota; class Desulfobacteria; order Desulfobacterales; family Desulfosalsimonadaceae; genus M55B175. The sequence continues at coordinate 1,017 of JAWOFF010000066.1, read as the reverse complement.
TTTGCGTGAATCAAACAGTTGAAAGGCCATTTGTATGGATTCGCGGATTACGAACTTTCCACTGTTTTTCAACACATATCCGTAACCTGTGATTTTTTTTACCCTATCGACATACTCCTTTTCCGAGTGGCTTGTCAGGAATACTATGGGAAGATCGTGGGTTTTAAGAATCCTTTGTGCAGCTTCAGTGCCGTCCATCCCTTGCCCGAGGTCTATGTCCATCAATAAAAGAGATATTTCCGGGTCGGTTTCCACTGCCGCTATTGAATCTTCACCGCTATAAGCAATTACTACATCATAGCCGTAGGTTTTGAGCAGTTTGGCTTCGGACATAGCGATGAGGGCCTGATCTTCGACTAAAAGGATTTTTTTGGACATAAACCACCTGATTTCCTGTAAATTGTAATAGAAAGTATAAGCCCCGCTGTATAGATTTACAATGCATAAATTCAGCATTCAAAAGGGGGCCTGAAAAGGAGGCCTGAAGAAAAGGAGGACTGAAAAAAAAAGACAGAGCGGCGTCTACCCCTTGTCTTACAGAGATAAAAGACGTAGCCTAAGCGTACAAAGCGAAATGTAAGGAGAGTCCCATGGCTGAAATAAACGAGGCAATATCCAGAACCTTTGACGAGTATCTTTTGCTACCCGGGCTTACTACAAAAGAACATTACCCCGAACATGTGTCACTGAAAGCCCCGGTGGCAAAATATAGGCCGGGTAAAGAAGAACCCTACTGCCTGGGCATTCCCTTTACGAGTTCTGCTATGCAGGCGGTATCCGGGACTGATCTGGCCATCGCCCTGGCACGGAAGGGGGGCTGCTCATTTACCTACTGCAGCCAAACGGTCGAGGAGCAGGCGGCGATGGTACGCAGGGTAAAAGATCATAAGGCCGGCTTTGTCGACTCCGACTCCAACATTTCGCCGGATGACCCGCTGGCAAAGGCCATCGCTTTGAGCAAGAAAACCGGACACTCTACTATTGCGGTTACCGAAGACGGCGGGCGGCATTCACGGC
>JAWOFF010000105.1:0-33523 GCA_046482325.1 Desulfosalsimonadaceae bacterium | reverse complement strand
CCGGGATAGTTTGCGGGTAAATTGCCCCACGGCTTTGTACAGAATCTCGATTCCAGTTACCCGGCTCTTATCGCAAAGCAGACGGTGAATGGAAAAGGGGCGCCGCAGAAGGGGTGCGGATTCTTCCGGAAACCGCAGGGTGACGAACTGGCCGGGATATGCAGCCCTGTAGTGGCTGCCGCAGTCAAGAGCTATTCGAAAAACCCCTGGCCCTGCTGGCTGATTCCATAATATTCTTGTTTTTTGCTGATCCATTGTCTGCCTCTTAGCCTGCTGAAAGACTAATTACGGCGGCAAACCGCCCTGTGGACGAAGCTTTCCGGTAGGAGAAAAACAGGTGTTCATTGCATTTGCTGCATATGCAGGCACATTCGATATGCTCAGGACTGAGGCCGGCGCCTGAGAGCTGATCCCTGCTTATGGCCCAGAAGTTAAAGCGGTTTTTTCTGTCCCCGTAGCTCCGGTACTGCAGCGGGATCTCTTCTTTGTAGTTCGTAAACTCAGCACAGCAGGGGCCCAGAGAGGGGGACACCGCGGCACGGATATCACCCGGATCGCAGGAGAAATCATCATGCATGCGTTGGACGCAGGAGCCAGGAATATTTTTTATGCTGCCTCGCCAGCCGGAGTGCACATTGGCAACAACAGCCCGTACCGGGTCATACAGGAAAACCGCCTGGCAGTCGGCCAGCTGGATGCCCAGGGCAAGCCCCGGAATGTCGGTTATCACGCCGTCTGCCGTTATGCCTTCTGTTCTCTGGCGGGCCGCCGTTTCAGGCTCGTTTTTTTTTATGCTTACGACATCTGCGCCATGAACCTGTGCAGGGTAGAGTACGGGCTCAGGGCATAGGAGGCAATGTTCTATAAGCCGGCGGTTCTCCGTAACGGCCTCAGGGGTGTCTCCGCTTGTTCTGCTTACGTTAAGGCTTGCAAAGGGCGGTCCGCTGTGCCCGCCCAGACGGGTGAAGACTGCGTGTTCCAGGCCTTTGTATTCGGCGAGTCTGCGGAACCTGAAATACAGAAGATTTTTGCATCGGCGGGCAATCATGGCATGGCTGCCTTTTTACTTTTGTTTGCTTTGTTTTACCTAAACTGGGCGTTTCAAATTTTTAAATCTATTTATTTCTGAATTATTTTAAAGTTTTATCATTCGGTACGGATCGCATAGGCATCCGGTGCCCGGTTCTGCAGGCAGTTAAACCGCCCGCGGCTGCTTTGGACAGCCTCCGGGTTGAGCGGAGCCGAAATAAAAGAATCGGCTGCGGCGGTCATGGAAAGCACACAGCCCTCAGGGGAAATGATCTGGGAGTGGCCGTTGAAGAACACCTTCCCCTCCGATCCATAGCGGTTGGCGCCGAGCAGGAAAATCTGGTTTTCGATCGCGCGGGCCCGCAGCAGCGCGTCCCAGTGATCGATGCGCCGGGCCGGCCATTGGGCGGAGACAAGCACGATCGTGGCGCCTTTCAGTGCCAGGGCGCGGCAGAGCTCCGGGAAGCGAAGATCAAAGCAGATCATAAGGCCCACGGGCCCCAGGCTCGTACTGCATACCACAGCCTCGCCGCCTGCCCGAAAATGCCGGTCTTCGCCAGTCAGAGGAAAAAGATGGATTTTTCTGTATTTTCCTGCAATCGTGCCGTCTGCGTCCAGGATATAGAGGCTGTTGTATATGCCGCCGCTGTCCTCTTCCGGTAGGGAGCCCGCAATGACAATGCCTTCCCGCCGGGCCATGCCGGAAAGCGATGACAGAATTTCCGGCGCTCTGGCGGCATGCCCGGATAGCCGTTCATAGTCGAAGCCGCAGGGAAAAAGTTCGGGCAGCAGCACCAGTCCCGCACCCTGTGCGGCCAGCTGCCGGATTCCATGGCTGGCGGCTTCTGTATTGCCATTCACATCGCCTGTGCGGATGTTGAACTGAAATATGCCGGCTGAGAGGTTGGTCATAGCGGTTTTCCTTTTACCTTCCCTTTCCCTTTCCCTTTTTCATGCAGCCCGGGCCAGAGTCAATACATTTATCTTTGCTGCTCCGGCCTTTTGCAGCACCCCGGCGCACTCGTCGGCCGTGGACCCTGTAGTGCACACATCATCAATCAGCAGCACGTTTTTGTCTGCAAGAAAGCTGGAACGCCGGCAGGCAAAGGCATGCCGGATGTTTGTTTTCCGGGCGGCTCTGTCCAGCCCTGTCTGGGGCGGCGTTTTTTTTACCCGCTTAACAACGGTGCCGTCTCCTGCAATTTCAGGGGGCTGCAGGCCGCATGCACGGAAAAGACCGGGCCAGTGCCGCAGGAGCACGGCTGCCTGGTTAAACCCGCGTTTCCTTGCCCGCGAGGGATGAAGCGGTACCGGCACGACCACATCCGGCAGATCCAGGCTGGACGAGTTCATGAGTCCGTAAAACAAAAGGCATCCAAGAGGCCTTGCAAGCTGGAGTTTTGCCTTGTACTTCAATGCATGTATGCCTGTCATCAGGGCACCTTTGTGCTGTCCCGCGGAACGGATCCGGGAAAAATGATGTTTTTTCTCCAGGCAGCGGCCGCAGATTCGGTCCTGCCCCTGCCGGCTTGGAAACATAACCCCGCAGACCGAACACTTGGGCGATTGGACCGGAGAGAAAAAGCCGAGGCAATCCCTGCACAGAAAAGGGGACATAACTTCTGCAAAAAGTTCTGCAGAGACCCCGCAGCCGGGTTCCGGCGCCGCTTTCGGCTGCAGGGGCGGATCGCTTTGCGTCTCCGGGTGAAAAAGGCGTCCGCAGGCGCTGCATCTTGAGGGAAACAGGGTCTCGCCCAGGGCTGCGGCCAGGATTTTTAGAGGCTTTGTACTCATTTTACTGCATGGCAGCGGCAATCGCTTCGCCGAACGCGGAGCAGGGGATTTTTTTTGCCCCGGGAATCTGGCGGGCCAGGTCATAGGTGACCTTTCCGGCCCGGACTGTCTCCTGCAGACTTGTCCGGATTTTTTCAGCCGCCTGCTTCCATCCGATGTGATCGAGCATCATGGCCCCGGAAAGTATGAGGGAACTGGGGTTTACCTTGTCCATGCCGGCGTATCTCGGGGCGGTGCCGTGGGTTGCCTCAAAAACCGCGCATTCGTCGCCGATATTGGCTCCCGGCGCCATTCCAAGGCCCCCTACCTGGGCGGCGAGGGCATCGGAGATATAGTCGCCGTTAAGGTTCGGCGTTGCAATAACGCCGAATTCCTCGGGCCGCAAAAGTACCTGCTGAAACAGCATGTCCGCAATCCGGTCCTTGATCACCACCTTTGCCCGGGGCTGCTCGCCATTGTATTTTTCAAACAGATCTTCTTCTGTAATGGTGCTGTCCGCAAACTGCCCGGCGGCTGTTTCATAACCCCAGGCTGCAAAGGCGCCCTCGGTATACTTCATGATGTTGCCCTTGTGCATGAGGGTAACGCTTGGGTATCCTTCGGCAAGAGCATAGGCAATGGCCCTTGCCACAAGCCGCTTTGTATTTTTTTCGCTTATTGGCTTGATGCCGATGCCGGCCTTATCCGGCAGGTGCGTTCCCATCTGCCCGGACAAAAATTCGGCCACCTGCTCTGCCTCCTTGCTGCCCGCAGGCCACTCAATGCCTGCATACAGGTCCTCGGTGTTTTCCCGGAAGACAACCATGTTGATTTTTTCCGGATGCTTCATGGGGCTGGGAACGGCGTCTATGTAGCGGACAGGCCGAACGCAGGCGTAGAGGTCGAGTTCCTGGCGGATGGACACATTAAGGCTGCGGATGCCTTTTCCCACGGGCGTGGTCAGGGGGCCCTTGATGGCAACTGTATGCGAGCGGATTGTCTTCAGAGCCTCTTTTGAAAGCCATTCACCGCTTTGCTGGTGGCCCTTCTCTCCAACCGCCAGCTCTTTCCAGTCGATTTGTTTGCCGCCTCCGTAGGCAGCCCGGACTGCTGCGTCGATAACGGTTCGTGTCGCGCGCCATATATCCGGGCCTGTTCCGTCGCCCTCAATAAAGGGAATAACAGGGTGATCCGGAACAAGGAGCGTGCCGTCAGCTTTTTTTTCTATGAGTGAGGATGGTTCCATGCGGGCTTATATCCTTTCTGATGATTTTTACCGGTGCATCAATTCTCGCTTTAGTGTTTTTGCGGGACTCCTGCTGTGCGCTGCTGGCGGAAGGCCTCATAGAGGACCACTGCGCCGGCAGCAGAAGCGTTTAAGGAACTGACCGCGCAAGCGGCCATGGGAATGTGGGCTAGAAAGTCGCATTCGCCGCGGACCAGGGGCCTTATGCCGGCCTCCTCGCCGCCCACAACGATACCCGCAGTTCCCGTGAAATCGGTTTCGTAGATAGACTGCGGGGCTTTCGCATCCAACCCGATAATCCATCCGCCGATTTTTTTCAAGTCCTTAATGGCCTGAACCAGGTTGGTCACTCTGGCCAGCAGTATATGCTCAAGAGCCCCGGCTGAAGTTTTGGAAACGGCCGGTGTGGGGGCTGCCTGGCGGTTTTTGGCGATAATAACCCCTTTGGTTCCCGTGCACAGGGCTGTGCGAATCAGTGCGCCAAGGTTCTGCGGATCCTTGATGCCGTCCAGAAAAAGGAATATATCCTGCCCGTCACGGGCGGCAAAAAGCTCGGCGCATTCGGTGGCAGGATAAGGGCTGACGCGTGCCGCTATACCCTGGTGTGCGCTGGTTCCGGTAATCGTTTCCAGATTTCCCCCGGCCTTCCGGGATATAGGGATGCGCCCGGCCTCCGCCCGCCGGAGAACCTCACGGATGTTTTTCCCGGGCTTTTTCGCCGCCACAAGGATTTCCCTGAACCGGCGCCTTCCGGCGCGCTGTGCTTCCAAAACCGGGTGCAGTCCGTATAGAATATCTTCGTATGCGCTGGATTCCAAGCGGCCATCTCCTTTCCCCCGGCTTTTATCCCTGACCCCCGGCGCTGTGCCAATGCTTTTCAATAATGCGGCAGAAATTCTCTGTCGCCTCGCTTAAACAGTCGTTTACGATTACGTAGCGGTACAGCCCCTTTTTGGAGATTTCTTCTTTTGCATTTTCCAGGCGCTTTTCCATGCTCCGCATGTCATCTGTACCCCTTTTTTCCAGGCGGCGGCCAAGCTCTTCAAGGGAAGGCGGCATGATAAAGATGGTAATGGCGTCCGGGAATTTCTCAATGATCTGCTGCATGCCGGCAACGTCAATGTCTAAAAGCACGGGGCGGCCGCTTTGCAAATGCCTGCTGATAAAATCCGCCGAGGTGCCGTAGTAGTGGCCGTGGACCTTTGCCCATTCCGCCAGCCTTCCCTGACGGATATTTTCTTCAAATTCCGCCCGGCAAAGAAAAAAGTAGTCCACCCCGTGGGCCTCGCCGGGCCGTGGCGGCCGCGTGGTGGAAGATATGGAGTAGACAAGCTCCGGCAGGCGACGGCGGGCAGCCTGGCAAAGAGTGGATTTGCCGGCCCCGGAAGGGGCGGATACAATAAAGAGACCTGCCTGTTTGTTGTCCGCGGCCTTTGCGTTTGTACTATCCGGATCCGTCATGGCTGCTTGTTTTGTTTTTGGCGTTTGGCGCGGCGGCGCCTTCACGAGCTACGGGCAGATGCTGCCCCGCTTACGCTTCTGCCTTTTTCATTTAAGGCGGCAAAGCGCTGGGCGATTGTCTCGGACTGGATGGCCGAGAGCACCACGTAATTGTTTTTCATCAAAATAATGGAGCGAGTTCGCCGGCCGAAAGTGGCATCAAGAAGCCGGCCCTCCTCTCTTGCATCTTCTTTGAGCCGCCGCATGGGTGCGGAATTGGGCGATACAATGGCAAGCACCTCGTCTGCTACCACGTTGCTGCCAAAGCCGATGCTCAGCAAATTATAAGACATAGATTGCAAATCCCGGGTTATTCGATGTTTTGTACCTGCTCCCGCATTTTTTCCAGCTCTGTTTTCGCAGAGACGATGATATGCGAGATCTCTGCATTTGCCGCTTTGCTGCCCATCGTTGTAAACTCCCGGTTAAACTCCTGCAGCAGAAAATTAAGCGGTCTGCCCGCAGGCTCCGGGGCATCCATCAGGTGCCGGAATTGGTTCAGATGACTTCGGGAGCGGCTGATTTCTTCGGAGATGTCGCATTTATCCGCCAGGAAGGCGGATTCCTGGGCGATCCTGGCTTCATCAATGGAGACCATCCCGCTGGTGAGCTTATGGATCCGTTCCTTCAGGCGCTGCTGATAGTGCGCCGGCAGTTCGGGCGCCCGCTCTTGAATTTCGCCGAGATAGCCGGCCACAGCGTTCAGGCGGTTTTCCAAATCCTCGGCCGTGTTGGCGCCTTCGGCGGCTTTCATTTCGGTAAAGTCCTCCAGCGCCTGGTTTAGGGGTTCTGCGACCGCCTGCCAGATGGTCTGCGGGTCCGTTTCCGGCTGAACCGGCTCAATAATGCCGGTTTTGGCGGCAAGCAGGCTCAGGGGAACATCCTCTTTTAAGCCGAAGCGGTTTTTGAGGCCGGCAAGTGCTGCATAATAGCCGTCCGCAACAGATTCGTTGAGTGCAAAGCTTTCCGCCGCTTCTTCACCGCATTGGACGGAGAGCCGGATTTCTATCCGTCCCCGGCTGATGCGCCCGGCTACAGCCGGACGGATGTTTTCCTCTAAAAACTGATAACCGGGGGGCAACTTAAGAAAGATATCCAGGTACCGGGAGTTGTAGCCGCGGATTTCAACTGCGGCGCGGACCGCTCCGGCTGTGTTTTCCGCACCCGCATAGGCGGTCATGCTGCGAATCATAAAAGCCCTTCTGCTTTCAAGTCTTTCAGGTATTTGTTGCGTACGCGGTACAAGAAGTCCTGTATGTTTTTTTGCGCATAATCAGGATAGGTCCAGGCAAGGCTTTGAAACCCGCCTTTCCGGTAAATCAGCGTAAGATCCGCATATGTATAATTGCCGATATAGATCCGGTGTGCATAATTTTTTCCGGTGGCCAGCACAAATCGCTCGGGCAGGAGATAGCCGGGGTCGATATTGACTCTGCGGTTTTCGCCTGCACTGTAGCGGGCTTCCAGTTCATTGGTCTGTTCTTTGACAGCCGGCAGCCGCTCCTGCCCCGTAAGGGGGGCAAAAGCCGCCATGCGCCTGTAAAGGCCTGTTCCCATTTCCGATTCATAATAACTGGTCAGGTTAAATGCAAACCAGGGGCTGATCAGCTCGACCGGGCCGAATATCGAGCGCATTTGTTCAAGTACCTGCGGGTATAGCTCCGGCTCCCGGGTAAACATTCCGATTACTATTTTGGCCGGCAGGGGCGGGCGGGGCCTGCTCATAAGCGGCCTTTTAGCCCTGGCTGTTCTCTTCCAGCGGTTTTGCCTCGTCTATCAGCATCACCGGTATATCGTCTCGGATTTCATAAAGCAGACGGCAGTTGTCGCAGATCAGGCCGTCGCCTGATTGATTGAGATAAACGGAGCCTTTGCATTGCGGGCAGACCAGGATATCGAGAAGCTCCTGACTGACAGACATCTCTAAACCTCCTTTGGACTAGTTGGCAGTTTTTTGAAATTATCTCTTAGCAGAATCTTTACCGGCTTTGCAACTGTGTTCGGCATGCGGCAAAGAAAAGGCACCGGCCCCGGCTTTTGGGCCACGGGTCTTTCAGAGGAGGGGAAGTGGTACGCCCGGCAGGATTCGAACCTGCGATCTTCAGCTCCGGAGGCTGACGCCCTATCCACTGGGCCACGGGCGCACACCTTTAAAAGATACATGAGGGGCCGGGACCTCGTCAAGGTGAAAAATCAGTTTGCCGGTTTTCGGCGGCAAGTGCCTGTTTCGCCTCTCCTACCAGGTAAAGCGAGCCTGCAATACATATCAGATCCTCTCGCGGAGTGGTCTCATATGCGTGGGATACGGCTTCTGCCACGTCTGCAATGATTTCTGTATTCGCGATATAGGGCCGTGCCGCACTGCACAGGGTTTGTGCCGGCAGGCTGCGATTGATTTTCGGCCGGGTGAAAATGGCTCTGCTGCAGCAGGGCAGAATAGCACGCAGCATGGAGCGGTATGGCTTGTCGTCCAGGATTGCTGCAACCAGCGTGATTTTGCGCTCTGACATCTGTTCCTTCAGAAATGCAGCCAGATGACGGGCCGCCATCAGGTTGTGGGCCCCGTCAAGCAAAATTGGCGGATTTGTGGGGCTCATCTCCAGTCGGCCGGGCCAGTTGTGGCTTTTAAGACCTGCCTCAATGGCGGTGGAATCAATGGCGGTTTGTTCCATCAAAATTTCGCAGGCAGCCAGAACCTGGGCCGCATTATCAACCTGGTAGCTGCCGGTAAGGCGGGTGTGCATTTTTTTCCAGCGGTGGCTGATGCCGTAATAGGCAAATCCGTCTCCGCCGGTATCCCGGCGAACCCGGAAATGCTCGCCGAGGCGGTAGAAGGCGGCGTTTTTTTCTCCGGCAACCCGGCGGATCCTGCTGATCGCTGCCCTCTGCCTGGCTCCTGTGACAACAGGAGTGTTCTCTTTTATAATGCCCGCCTTTTCCCCGGCTATGGCTTCTATACTGCGGCCGAGATATTCGCGGTGCTCCATGCTGATGTTGGATATAATGGATATTTCCGGGCGGATGATGTTGGTTGCATCCAGGCGTCCGCCCATGCCGGTTTCAATAACCGCCCAGTCCACACCGGCTTTTGCAAATGCATAAAATGCCATGGCGGTTGCGTACTCGAAAAAAGTGGCTTCCCTTGTTCCGTGATGGGCTGTTTTTACGGCATCATAGGCGGCAACCACTTCGCTGTCGGCTATTTCGCGGTCATTTATGCGGATGCGCTCGTTAAAGCGCACCAGGTGCGGCGAAGTATACAGGCCCACATTGTATCCAGCCTGGTGCAGGATGGCTGTGAGGGCCGAGGCAATGGAGCCCTTGCCGTTGGTACCTGCTATATGAATGCAGCAGAACTGTTTCTGGGGGTTGCCCAGATTCTCCAGCATGCCCGAGATAATATCTAAGCCCAGGACAATGCCGAAGCGGCGCAAGCCGTACATTTCTGTAAGGCATTGCTGATATCTGCTTTTCTTTGTCGCATCTGTCATTTTGTTGCAGCTTCTGCCAGTAAAAAACCCGGTCAGTATGTCCTGGCCTGACCGGGTTCAATGGATAAAAATCGTCGGAAAAACTATGAGCGTCTGGCTTTGCGGTAGCGCTGGTAGCGTTTCTGCCGCTTGGCTTCAGCGATGCGCTGCCGCCGCAATGCTTCTCGCCGTTTGCGCCGCCGGTATTCGCTCGGTTTTTCATAGTTTTTCTTCATTTTGAGCCGTTTAAACAAGCCGTCGTTCTGAATTTTTTTCTTCAGTACGCGCAATGCACGCTCGACGTCGTTGTCATCGACCCGAACCGAGATTTCTTTCAAAAATTTCGCCCCCTTTACAAGTATATTTTATTCAACAACTATAAATTGGAATGTCCCGGTTTGCAACCGGGAAGATTTCGCTTACAGCCCGAGCTTTTTTACCAGTTCATCGCTTACTTCCTCCACGCTGGCGCGGCCGTCCAGGGTTACATATTTGATGCTTTCCTTATCGGCGTTATCGCGGAAATAGTAGGCGGCAGCCAGTGTGCCGTTTTCTGTATCATAGTAGATGGCGTGCCGTTTGTCTATAGCCGCCTCATCCTGGTCGTCATCGCGCTTGGTAAGCTCTCCGCCGCAGACCCGGCATTTGTCGCCGTCCGGCTTTATGGCGTCGATGTAGATGTTGTTGGGATGGTTGTTGTCGTTGACGCAGAGCCTGCGGCCCATGATCCGCTTTTTGGCGATTTCCCGGTCCAGCTCCATTTCGATGACGATGTCTATCTTCATGTTTTCTTTTTTCAGCGCTTCCAGCAGCTTGACCGCCTGATTCTTGTTTCTGGGAAAGCCGTCCAGCAGCCAGCCGTTTTTGCAGTCATCTTCTTTGAGTCTGTCAAGGATCATGGGGATGGTAATGTCGTCGGGCACCAGCTCACCCTTGTCAATGTATTCCTTGGCTTTTTTGCCGAGTTCGGTGCCGCCTTTGATGTTTTCCCGGAAGATGGCTCCGGATTCAATGTGGGGAATATTGTACTTCTGTTTTAATATGGCGCCCTGTGTACCCTTGCCGCTGCCGTTGGGACCGAAAAATAAAATGTTCATAAAACCCTCCCCTTGTTCAAGAATGCGTGTCAAAATGGTGGAATAAAATAACCCCTTGTATTTGTTGCAGTCTGAAAATGCCTACCCAATAAAAACCTAATATAAGTATTTCTATTTAATAAAAAACAAAACTGCTGTCAAGAAAGGTTGTTATTCTCCATAAAATTTGTAATCCAGTCAAGGGCTTCTTCTCTTGTCCGAAGGCGGCCTGTAAGCCGTTCTTCTTCAATCCGGGAAAGCAGGGTGGAAAAAAGCGGGGAAGGAGTAAGGCCGCATTTTTGAATCAGGTCATGACCGGTAATCAGTGGCCGGGCCGCGAGCCTGGCGGTGAAATCAAAGCAGTATGTCTCCAGGAGCTGTCTGCAGAACATCTCAAAGCTGTCTGCGGGCGGCCCGGCCTTTTTGCCCCTGTTGTCGGCGATGGCATGAATGAGAAGGTCTGCGGTGAAAGGGTGAGTTTTTCCGAAAAAGCGAACAAGGCCTCTACGTGTGAGCTCTCCTGCACTGTGGGCGGCAAACAGGGACAGAGGCTTTCCGTGACGGCCGATCATAAAGGCCAGAAATTTCTGCTCTGCATTGGAGAGCCTGAGCCGGCAGCTGACGGATTCGGCCATGGCTGCGCCAAGGGTTTCATGCTGATAGAAATGGATGCGGCCTTCTGTGTCCATGCTCCTGCAGGCTGGTTTTCCGATGTCATGAAGCAGCAGGCAAAGCTTAATCCGTTCCTTTGCAGAAAAAAAATACGCAGGAAGGTATCTGCCGGTGCCGGCTTCTTCCGGCTTAAGCAGCAGGCGCTCCAGGTGTGAAAAGGCTTTCATGGTGTGAGAAAAGGCGGTAAACTCATGGCGTCCGTTCTGCCGGCAGTGTCTGAGGGCTTCCAGTTCAGGGAAAACAGCGGTCAAAAGGCCGGTTTCATCCATTTCCAGAAGACAGGGCAGGCTGCGGCTGCAGGCCAGAATTTTCATAAGTTCATCGCGTATCCGCTCGCCTGCCGCTTCCTTGATTCTTCGGGCCTGCCGGGTGATAGCAGCCTTTGTTTTGGTGTCCACTTCAAAGCCCGGGGCTGCAGCAAGCCTGAAGGCTCGGAGCATGCGCAGCGGATCGGCCGTCAGGTTTTTTTCGGCCACCATGCGGATGCATTTTCTTTTAAGATCGCCCTGTCCGTTGGCGGGGTCCACGAGCCTTTGCCGGTACAAGTCCCAGGCCATGGCGTTTACGGTAAAATCCCTCCGCTGCAGATCCTTTTCAATGCTGCCGCCCTGGAGCGGAGCAATGTCAAAGCGCAGATTGCCGGAGACAATGCGGTAGATATAGCCCCCGCTTTTTCCGATGGCGACCATACGGCTTCCGGTTTTTTCAGCAATCCGCCGGGCCAGAGCGCTGCATGGCGGAGCAGCGGCAATGTCAAAATCCGTTGGTTCTTCTCCCAGCAATGCATCGCGCACAGTGCCGCCGACAATAAAAACGCCGGGTTGCCGGGGAATAAATTTTGTGTTGATTTCCATTATGGAATTTATTATGGAAAAGTCTTTTTTGATTTATAGTGCCTTCGGAAAAAAAATTTTGATACCGTCGCAAAACTCATTTCTACTGTATTAGCATTTCAGTGCCTTCCGGATATAATGTTTTTTCTGCCGCCGGAAAAACTTTTTCCGGTTACATTGAACCGGTATCATCCGCGGAGAAGGGGGCGCAACATGGACAAGGCGGGCGGGCGGATGCTTCGCCTGGGAATAACCGGCGGTGCCGGTTCAGGCAAAAGCGCAGTTTGCGAGAGACTGCGCTGGCAAGGGGCGAGCGTCATACAGGCCGACGAACTGGCCCGCCGGGCCGTGATGCCGGAAATGCCAGCCTATGAAAAAATTGTTGCCGCCTTCGGCGAGGCTGTTCTGGCGGCCGACGGGGGTATCGACCGGGCGCGCCTGCGCAGGAACATTATCTCTGACAGCGCAAAGAAAGAGCTTCTTGAGAAAATCGTCCATCCCGAGGTTTCCCGGCTGATGCAGAAGGAGTTGGAGGCTGCCGGGCAAAGCGGGGCGGCCCTGGCCGCCGTTGAGGTGCCGCTCCTGTTTGAAACCGGGATGGAGAGTTTTTTTGATTTTGTCCTGACGGTTTCCGCAGATCCTGAAGTACGGATCCGGCGGCTTTTGTCCCGCGATCATATAAGCAGGGAGGATGCCAGTGCTCTTATGGGGATTCAGATGCCGGAGGAGGAAAAGCGCCGCAGGTCGGAGTTTGTTATAGACAATTCAGGCAGCCTTTCGCAAACGCACGCTGATGTGGACAGATTGTATAAAGAGCTTTTAAAGGTGAGAGAAAAGCATGAAAAATGTTGACAGGGTTTACGGCGTGGTATAATTTATAAATGTACATTATAATACCTGCCTTTGGTACGTATCTTTATTCTGCGTATACGGTCAATCAGAGCAGTACTTAGTTCCTTAAAAAATCTTGTGTTCCGCCTTTGTTTAATCAAACAGCCCGGATTACCGATTTCTGCTGCAGCAGTCCAGCAGACTGTTCTGCAGCAGAAACGGCGCCTTTCGCAGAGATGGTGCAGGCCTTGGGAAGGGATAGTGTCTAATTAATAATTCAATTAAGGATGGCGAGGTAAGTGGTTGATGAATGTTGTTGAATTAAAGAACAAAAAAATCAGTGAACTGACCCGGATGGCCAAAAAGTTCAATATCGAGAACGCCGGGGGGATGCGCAAGCAGGAACTTATTTTTTCTTTGCTGCAGGCCCATATTGAACAAAACGGATTTATTTACGGAGAAGGGACCCTGGAGGTGCTTCCGGACGGCTTTGGTTTCCTGCGGTCCCCGGATTGCAATTACCTGCCGGGGCCGGATGACATCTATGTCTCGCCATCCCAGATCCGCCGTTTTAACCTGCGAACCGGGGATACGGTTTCCGGCCAGATTCGGCAGCCCAAGGAGTCGGAACGCTATTTTGCTCTCCTGAAAGTGGAGGCGATCAATTACGAGGAGCCGGAGCTTGCCCGCGATAAAATCCTCTTCGACAACCTGACCCCGCTTTTCCCCGCAAAGAAAATGAAGCTGGAGACAGCACGGGACAACTACACCACCCGGATCATGGACCTTCTTACCCCGCTTGGTTTCGGCCAGCGCGGCCTGGTTGTCTCTCCTCCCAGGGCCGGCAAAACGATGATTCTCAAAAATATCGCAAACAGCATTATCACCAGTCATAAAACCAGTGTGGTGCCCTTTGTGGTATTAATCGATGAGCGGCCCGAGGAAGTCACAGACATGGAGCGTTCGGTACGCGCCGAGGTGGTGAGCTCCACTTTTGACGAGCCGGCGGAGCGCCATATCCAGGTGGCGGAAATGGTCATCGAAAAAGCCAAGCGTTTGGTGGAACACAAGCGCCATGTGGTTATTCTTCTTGACAGCATCACCCGGCTGGCCAGGGCGTATAATACGGTTATGCCGCCTAGCGGCAAGATTCTCTCAGGCGGTGTTGACTCCAACGCCCTGCACCGGCCTAAGCGGTTTTTCGGTGCAGCCCGCAACGTTGAGGAGGGCGGCAGCCTGAGCATTATTGCAACTGCACTGGTGGACACGGGAAGCAGGATGGACGAAGTGATTTTTGAGGAGTTCAAGGGCACCGGCAACATGGAGCTGCAGCTTGACCGTCGGATTGCGGACCGGCGGATGTATCCGGCTATTGACATCAACAAGTCCGGCACGCGAAAAGAGGAACTGCTGCTGGAGCAGGAGACGTTAAACCGCGTCTGGATCCTGCGAAAGCTTCTGTCTACCCTAAATCCTGTTGACAGCCTGGAATTTTTGCTGGATAAAATGCAGGGCACGAAAACCAACCAGGAATTTCTGGATTCCATGAATTCCTGACCGGGGATTGACCGGGCCCGGCCCGCAGTGCGCCGGCCGGGGGAGAGAATTTGCGGCAGCAACAAAGAAAAAGAAAGGATGTCCTTATGAAAAAAGATATACATCCGCAATACAAGGAAACAACAGTTAAGTGCGCATGCGGAAACGAGGTTACCATTGCCTCGACCAAGGAAGATATTACCGTGGAAATCTGTTCCAAGTGCCACCCCTTTTATACCGGCAAACAGAAGCTTGTCGACTCCGCCGGCCGGATTGAGCGTTTCCGCAGAAAATACGGCAATTATCAGGCCCAGAGCCAGAAAAAGTAATCAACAGCCGGAATCCGACAGGCCCTTATGCTGGAGCAGTTAGAAAGTATAGAGCAGCGCTATAATGAATTGGAGCGGCTTCTGAGCGATCCCGGGATCGTCCAGGACCGGGAGCTGTACCCGCAGTACGTACGCGAGCACAGCGACCTGGGCAAAATCGTCTCCGTTTATCGCGATTACAAACAGACGCTTTCCGAACTCGAGCAGAGCAGGGAACTGCTTGCAGACACGGATCCGGAGATCAAGGAGCTTGCCAAAAGTGAGGTAGACAGCCTCTCCGCCCGCTCCGGGCAGTTGGAGGGAGAGCTTAAGGACCTGTTGACGCCCAGGGATCCCAATGATGAGAAAAATGTCCTGCTGGAGATTCGGGCGGGCACCGGCGGCGAGGAGGCAGCGCTTTTTGCGGCTGACCTGTTTCGAATGTACAGCCGCTATGCGGAATCCAAGCGCTGGAAGATCGAGCTGATGACGGAGCATTTCAGCGACTC
This sequence comes from Desulfosalsimonadaceae bacterium, assembly GCA_046482325.1. Taxonomy (GTDB): domain Bacteria; phylum Desulfobacterota; class Desulfobacteria; order Desulfobacterales; family Desulfosalsimonadaceae; genus M55B175. Next base: position 18,740 of record JAWOFF010000105.1, on the reverse strand, counting down.
CGGGGGCATCAAGGAGCTTGTGGCCCTGGTCAAAGGCAAGGGTGTATACAGCCACCTGAAGTACGAAAGCGGAACCCACCGGGTGCAGCGGGTGCCTGTTACCGAGACCCAGGGACGGATTCATACATCCGCAGTAACGGTTGCCGTTCTGCCGGAAATCGAAGAAGTCGAGGTCCATATCGATCCCGGGGACATCAAGATGGATGTTTTCCGATCCACGGGTCCGGGAGGACAGTCTGTGAATACCACGGATTCGGCTGTCCGGCTGACCCATCTGCCCAGCGGCATGGTGGTGACCTGCCAGGACGAGAAATCCCAGCATAAGAACCGGGCCAAGGCCTTAAAAGTCCTGCGCGCTCGCCTCTATGATCTTGAAATTCGGCAGCAGCAGGCCGAGATATCCGAACAGCGCAAGAATCAGGTGGGCTCAGGAGACAGGAGTGAACGGATCCGCACCTATAACTATCCTCAGGGGCGGGTCACGGACCACCGAATCGGTCTGACGCTCTATAAGCTGGAGCAGATTATGCAGGGCGAGCATCTTGATGAGATCATCGATGAGCTGGCCCGGTATTTTCAGGCACAGGCGCTGCAGAATGCAGAAGTCAGCTGATCAGCAGTGGACCATCATTGATCTGGTCAGGTGGACCACATCCTATTTTCAATCCCATCAAATTGACAGCCCCCGTCTTAACGTTGAGCTGCTTCTTGCCCACGCACTTGGCATCGAGCGGATTGATCTGTATGTGCGTTTTGATCAGCCGCTAACTGAAGAAGAACTGGCTGATTTCAAGGATTTGATCAAACGCCGTCTCCGGCGCGAGCCTCTTGCCTATATCCTTGGCAGAAAAGACTTCTGGGACAAAACCTTTGCCGTTGACCAGAGGGCTCTCATCCCCAGACCGGAAACCGAGGTTCTGCTTGAAGCCGCTCTTTCCAGGATTCCCGGCGAGGCGGCCGGCGGGAGAAAAACCGTTCTGGAACTGGGTACCGGATCAGGGGCGATTGTGATATGTCTTGCCGCTCATCGGCCTGGCCATCTGTATTACGCTTCGGACGCCTCTTTGGATGCGCTGGCTTTGGCGCGGCAAAATGCCGGGCTCCATGAGGCGGCGGACCGGATTTATTTTTTCGCCGGCGCCTGGCTGGAGCCTGTGGGCGGCAGAATCGAAGCGGACCTGATAGTATCCAACCCTCCTTATGTTGTTGCCGGTGAAATCCCCGGGCTTGCGCCGGAGATCAGTACCTACGAGCCGGCTTTCGCCCTTGACGGCGGCGCTGACGGTCTTTCTGCTGTAAAATATATCCTTGAAAGCGCCCCTTCATGCATGAAACCGGGTGCGCGCCTGCTTTTGGAAATCGGAGACGGACAGGCGGAACGGGTACAAGGGATTTTGGATCAAAACCGCCGGCTCGACCGGGCCTGCACTATAAAGGATTACGCCGGCCGCGAACGGGTGGTGGAGGCAGTTTGCCGTGTCTGAATTTTTTATTGCCCGGCTGAATTTTTTTTGGTAGATAATTTTGGTTTATATCGAATAAAGACCACACGCCATGGGACTGGTGCGGCCTGGTGCTTTTTTTAAAGTCAGCCTGCCGGAGAGATCATGGCGGCGGGAAAAACCAGAAAAGGAGATGTCTATGAATTATGTAACAATGAAAGAGCTGCTTGAGGCGGGCGTGCATTTCGGCCACCAGACCCGCAGATGGAACCCGAAGATGAAAAAGTACATCTTCGGCGCCAGAAACGGCATCTACATTATCGATCTGCAGCAGACGGTCAAAAAATTCAAAGTCGCCTGCGACTTTGTGGCCGATACCGTGGCGGGAGGTTCCACCGTGCTGTTTGTGGGCACAAAAAAACAGGCCCGGGAAACCATTTATGAAGAGGCCAACCGCTGCGAGATGTTTTATGTACACAACCGCTGGCTGGGCGGTATGCTGACCAATTTCCAGACGGTCAAAAAAAGCATTGACCGCTTAAATTACCTGAACACGATTGAAAACGACGGCACCATCAGCCTTTATCCCAAAAAAGAGCAGCTCTCCCTCCAGAAGGAGCGATCCAAGCTGGACGCTAACCTCGGCGGCATCCAGAACATGAAATCCCTTCCAGGAGCCCTTTTTATAATCGACCCCAAAAAGGAATCCCTTGCCGTGCATGAAGGGCGGCGTCTGGGGATCCCGATTGTCGCGGTGGTCGATACCAACTGCGATCCGGATCTGATCGATTATCCGATTCCCGGAAACGATGACGCCATCCGTGCCATTAATCTGCTGACTTCGCGCATTGCTGACGCCTGCATTGAAGGAGCACATAGGCTTGAGGAGCAGCGGCAGGCTGAGGCTGACAAGGACAAGGAGGCCGTGGGGGAGCCGAAGGCGGCAGGTCAGAAGGAACGCCGGACGCTCTCCGAGAGCGAGCAGGGCCCGGTGGTCGAGGTGATCCGCAAGTCCGGCCCCAATTCTGAAGAAGCAGAAACAGATGAGGCCCCGGAGAACCGGGAGAGCCAGGAGGCCCACACTCAGTCTTAGGCCGTTTCCGGTGATGCGCACAAAGCCGGATCAGTTTAGGAAAAAGACAAGAATAGACAGGGGAGAAGTTTATGGCGACGATTAGTGCGGATTTGGTAAAGCAGCTCCGGGAGCGTTCCGGGGCCGGAATTATGGATTGTAAAGAGGCGCTTTCAGAATGTGATGCCGATCTGGACAAGGCGGCGGATTATCTGCGGAAAAAAGGGCTTGCCACAGCCAAGAAACGGGCGGACCGGGTGGCCTCTGAGGGTGTGATCCAGTCCTATATACATATGGGCGGCAAGATCGGCGTACTCGTGGAAATCAACTGTGAGACCGATTTTGTGGCAAAAACAGATGACTTCAAGGAATTTGCAAAAAACATCGCCATGCATATAGCGGCCTCCAGCCCGCTGGGGATCGTGCCCGAGGATGTGCCCGAGGCGGAAGCGGAAAAGGAAAGGACGCTGTACCGGCAGCAGGCCCAGGAGATGGGCAAGCCCGAGAACATGATTGAAAAAATCGTTGAGGGCAAAATGAACAAGTTTTACAAAGAAAACTGCCTGATGAATCAGATGTATGTACGCAATACGGATTTGACGGTATCCGAGGTGTTAAACGAAATGATCGCCAGAACCGGGGAAAAGATTACCATCAACCGTTTTGCCAGATTTCAGATCGGCGGGTGAAAGGCTGTGGCGGATTCTTTATACAGGCGTGTAGTTTTAAAGCTGAGCGGCGAAGCATTGATGGGCTGGCAGAGCTACGGCATCAGCCCGGACATGCTGGATTACATGGCGCAAGAGGTAAAGTCCGCCCATGATACCGGCACCCAGGTTGCCATTGTTGTGGGGGGCGGCAACATATTCAGGGGCATGGCTGCGGCTTCCCAGGGGATGGACCGCGCCTCCGCCGATTACCTGGGAATGCTGGCCACAGTGATGAATTCGCTTGCCCTGCAGGATGCGCTGGAGCGTCATGGGGTGCCCACGCGGGTACAGTCCGCCATCTCAATGCACCAGATGGCCGAGCCCTATATCCGGCGGCGGGCCATCCGCCACCTGGAAAAAGGGCGGGTCGTGATTTTTGCCGCAGGCACGGGAAATCCGTATTTTACGACCGATACGGCCTCGGTGCTGCGCGCCGAAGAGATCCATGCCGACGTTCTGTTAAAGGCCACCAAGGTTAACGGCGTCTACGACACGGATCCTGTGGGTAACAACGCTGCGGTTTTCATCGAAAAAATCAGTTATATGGAGGTCCTGAACCGCAGGCTGCAGGTGATGGATTCCACAGCCATTTCGCTGGCCATGAACAATCACCTCCAGTTGATTGTGTTTAACCTGAAAAAAGAGGGCAATATCAGACAGGTGATTGCAGGCGAGCCCATCGGCACACGGATTTATGAACCTGAGCCTGCTGAATAAGGACTGCTGCCGCGGCTCGTTTTTATGACAGGCCGATCCGGGATCAGATATTATAAAGTGGAGACACGCTATGATTGACGAGGTGAAGCAGGAAGCCAAAGAAAAAATGGACAAATCCGTCAATGCCCTTAAGGCGGAGCTGAAAAAGATTCGTACGGGCAGAGCCTCGCTAAGTCTGCTCGATGATATCCGGGTGGAGTACTACGGCACCATGACCCCCCTCAATCAGCTGGCAACTCTTTCTGTCCCCGAAAGCCGGCTGATTACCATTCAGCCGTGGGACGTCTCTTCTGTCAACAGCATTGAAAAGGCGATTTTAAAATCCAACCTCGGCTTAACCCCCTCCAGCGACGGAAAAATCATCCGGATTACCATCCCGCCGCTTACCGAGGACCGGCGCAAAGACATTGTCAAACAGGTCAACAAAATGTGCGAGGACTACCGGGTTGCGGTTCGCAACGTCCGGCGGGAGGCCAACGACACCTTAAAGCAGCTCAAAAAGGACGGAGATGCCTCTGAGGATGATGTCTTCAAGGCACAGGAAGACATCCAGAAATTGACCGATGAGCACATAAAAGAGATCGATTCGATCTATAAGGATAAAGAGAAAGAAATTCTTGAACTCTAATCTGGCCAATAACGGTCTGGATCCGGAAAAGCTGCCCTCCCATATCGCCGTCATCATGGACGGCAACGGCAGATGGGCCCGGAAACGGTTGTTAAACCGCATCAAGGGTCATGAAAAGGGGGCGGAGACCGTGCGCATGGTGGTGAGGACCTGCCGGGAAATAGGGATTTCCTATCTGACCCTCTATGCGTTTTCCACGGAAAACTGGGATCGGCCGGAAAAAGAGGTGAATGCCCTTATGGGGCTGCTCAAAAAATTTCTGGCAGATGAGAAGCGGGAAATGATGGAAAACGGCATCCGCCTGCAAGCCATTGGTCAGCTCGAGCGGCTCCCGCAGGATGTGAGGGCCGAGCTGGACTCCGTTTTGTGCGCTACGGCAGAAAATTCCGGCATGTGCCTGAACCTTGGGCTTAGCTACGGCGGTCGCACGGAAATTGTCGAAGCTGTTAAAAGGCTCCTCTTGCAGGCACGCGATCAGAGCCTGGATGCCTCGGCCATTACCCCTGAGTTCTTTTCCCGTTTTCTTTATACGGCGGACATGCCGGACCCCGAACTTTTAATACGCACAAGCGGTGAGCTGCGGGTCAGCAATTTTCTTCTCTGGCAGATAGCCTATTCAGAAATCCATGTCACATCAACTCTCTGGCCGGATTTGAGCCGGGAAGAACTTGTCAGTATTGTCCGGGATTACCAGAATCGCGAACGCAGGTTCGGCCGGGTGTGAGAGTATGCATTTAAAACGCTGGCTCACCAGCATCGCGGCTATCCCCGTACTTGCCGCGCTGCTTATAAAAGCGCCTCCCGGCCCCTTTGCCCTTTTTATCGCCCTGCTTTCCCTGATATGTTTGTGGGAATACTATCGGATCGTACTGTCCGGGCTGAAGCCTGCGGCAGGGATTATGATTCCGCTTCTGGGTGTCTTTGCAGGTTTTGCTCTTCTGTATGCGGTATATGTGTCCGGCTGGCGGCACGTGCCGGATATCATTCTTGCCAACGCTCTGGGCGCGGGGATTTTATCCCTCGGGCGCTTTAAAATCCACAGCGGTGTGGTTGAGGTGGTTTCCAAACAGATGCAGGGCCTGATCTATATCCCGCTTGCCCTTTCCACCTTGATTCTGCTACGGATGGATCCCAACGGGCTTCGCTGGATTTTTTTCCTGCTTTTTATTATTTTTGCCGGAGATGCGGGGGCTTTTTATGCAGGCCGGTTTTTCGGCCGCCACAAGCTTTCCCCCGCCATCAGCCCGGGCAAAACCGTGGAAGGTGCGATTGGCGGGCTTTTGGTCAATATGGCAGTGGGCTTCGGCTTCAAGCTCTTTTTTTTGCCTGATCTGCCGGCTGCGGGATGCCTGTTTTTCTGTGTTGCTGCCGGCGCTGCGGGTCAGGCCGGCGACCTTTTTGAATCCGAGTTCAAGCGGGTCAGACAGATCAAGGACTCCGGCAGCATACTGCCCGGCCACGGAGGGCTTCTGGACCGTCTGGACGCACTCTTGTTTGCTGCGCCCACCGCGTACCTGGTGAAAAAGTATATATTGGTTCTGTTTTCATGAAGAATATTTCCATCCTGGGCGCTACCGGCTCTATTGGCCGTAATGCTTTGGCCGTTGCAGAGATGTTTCCGCAAAGGTTTGCCGTAAGAGCGCTTACCGCAAAAAACAACATCCGGTTGCTGGCTGCGCAAATTGAGCAGTTCCGGCCCGAGCTGGCCGCAGTATATGAGGAGGCCGGGGCGCGGGAGCTGAAAAGCATGCTTGACGCAGATATTTCCACGGAAATCATGGCCGGCGAGGCCGGCTACAGGGCTGCTGCAACAATGGAGTGCGTTGATACCGTGGTGTCCGCCATGGTGGGCGGAGCGGGGCTGCTTCCCACACTGGCTGCGGTTCGGGCTGGAAAAGAACTGGCCCTTGCCAACAAGGAAACTCTTGTGATGGCCGGCGAGCTGGTAATGAACGAGGCCGCGCGCTGCAAGGCCGCGATTCGTCCGATAGACAGCGAGCACAGCGCAGTCTTCCAATGCATCTGCGGCAACCGGCACGAGGATGTTAGCAAGATTCTTTTAACCGCTTCAGGCGGCCCTTTCCGCAATTTGTCCCGGCAGCGTTTTCCGCTGATCGGGCCGCAGGACGCACTGGCCCATCCAACGTGGCAGATGGGGGCAAAAATCAGTATTGACTCGGCCACGCTTATGAACAAGGGTCTTGAAGTCATCGAGGCCTCGCATCTTTTTGCCATGCCGGAAAGCAGAATACAGGTGGTGATCCACCCTCAGAGCATCGTCCATTCCATGGTATGCTTTCAGGACGGGGCGGTTATGGCGCAGATGGGCGTGCCTGATATGAAGGGAGCTATCGCCTACGCGCTCTCCGGCCCCGAGCGCCTGCCGACGCAGATTCCAACTCCGGATTTTGTCGATATCCACACCCTAACCTTCGAGCCGCCGGATACCGGAAAATTTCCCTGTCTGGAGCTTGCCTGCCGGGCCTGTGAAAGCGGGGGCACCATGCCCGCGGTTTTGAATGCAGCCAATGAAGTGGCTGTGGATGCCTTTTTAAACGAAAGGATCGCTTTTATCCAGATTCCGCAGTTAATAGAGGCCGCCCTGGCCGCTCATGAGCGCGTTGCCGCTCCCGGCGTGGAAGCGATACTGGAGGCGGACCGGCAGGCGAGGCAGAGCGCATCTCAATGGGTAGGGCGTAACGGCGGGGGTGTATTTTCATGAGCATGGTCATCGGCATTGTTATCGTTTTAGGCGTTTTGATTTTTTTTCATGAACTGGGGCATTTTCTCTGCGCCAAGGCCTTTGGCGTAGGTGTGCAGAAGTTCTCCCTGGGATTCGGTCCCAAAATCGTGAGCAAAACCGTGGGCAGCACCGAATACTGCCTCTCCGCCGTGCCCCTCGGAGGATTTGTGAAGATGGTGGGCGAGCAGCCGGATGAGGAGATTGCAAGCGAAGATCTCGCCCGGTCCTTTACGCACAAGCCGGTGGCTCAGCGAATGCTGATTGTGGCGGCAGGGCCGCTGTTTAACTTTTTTCTGGCCGCACTGATTTTTTTTATGGTCTTCTCCATCTCCGGGGTAAAGGTGCTAAAGCCGGTTGTGGGGGAGGTCGGCCAAAAATCTCCGGCTGCTGAGGCAGGCATTGAAAAAGGCGACCGGATTGCTGCCATAAACGGCCATGAGGTGGAGCACTGGTCGGAGATGGCCGATTTTATAAGCCGGAGCCGGGCAAGGGCCCTGGAGCTGCGTATCAGGCGCGGAACAGAGACCGTGGAGCTCCGGGTAGCACCGGAGGAGCAGGAGACTGAAAATATTTTCGGCGAGAAGACCTCGCGCTACGTGATCGGCATTACCGCTTCGGGGGAGGTCATGAGCAAAAAGCTCGGGGTCTTGGAGGCGGGCGGGGAGAGCCTTTACAGGACGTATCTGATTACCAAGCTCACCATTGTAAGCGTGGTTAAACTGGTTCAGGGCGCTGTTTCCGTCAAAACTCTGGGCGGGCCGATCATGATCGCTCAGATGGCCGGCGAACAGGCCGAGCAGGGAGCGGTCAATCTTTTGTTTTTCATCGCACTGGTAAGCATCAACCTGGGCATATTGAACCTTCTGCCCATACCTGTCCTGGACGGCGGCCATCTCCTGTTTTTCTCCATTGAGGCGGCAACAGGCAGGCCAGTCAGCCTGAAAACCCGTGAGATCGCACAGCAGGTTGGAATTCTGCTGTTGATGATGCTCATGGTGTTTGTATTCTATAACGATATCATGCGGATTGTCTCCGGCTAACACGGGGAAAAGGTAAGTTTTGCGATATGGCCCATCGGCTGGAAATTACGCTGAAACCGGATTTGTTCGATGCTGAAGGCGAAGGCGTGCGCAAAAAGGCCGCCGCCTGGTTTGATTTGCCCGTGCAGGCGGTGCGCACTGTATATGTGCTCACCATTGATGCCGATCTTTCCGGCGAGCAGCTGGAGCGCGTCCGCACGGAAATCTTTACCAATCCTGTAACCCAGATTTCTTCTTATGCGCCGCTTGCAGTCGATTTTGACTGGTGCGTCTGGGTGGGCTACCGTCCGGGGGTCCGGGATAATCCGGGCAGCACCGCGGTCGAGGCAATCCAGGATGTTCTTGAGATCTGTTTTCCTGAAGGCGCCTACGTGTATACCTCGCGGCGCTACTGCATCTGCGGCCCCGGGCTTGAGCGCGCCGATGCCGGGCTCATTGCAGCAGAGCTTTTATCAAATGAAATTATCCAGCAGGTGCGCGTCTATTCTGCAGCCGACTGGGATCCCGCCGAGGGCATAGGCCTTATAATCCCCAGGGTCCGCCTCGATCACAGGCCCACGGTTGCCACAATCGGCATTGACTCCGATGAAACCCTGCGGCGGATAAGCGATGAGCGCAATCTCGCCCTGAATCCGGCCGACATTCCGGTGATCCGCAAATATTTCCTGGACTCCCGGGTAAAGGCGGAAAGAGAGCAGGTAGGGCTTTCGGAGCCCACGGATGTGGAGCTCGAATACATCTCCCAGGCACGAAGCGACCACTGCAACCACAATACCTTCCAGGGCCTTTTCCGCTACTCAGATGCTGATACCGGAGAGGACGAGGTGATTGATAACCTCTTTAAGACTTTTATCCGGAAACCCACACTGGCGCTTGCGGAAAAAAAGGAATGGGTGGTCTCGGTGCTCTGGGACAACGCAGGCGCAGGGCGCTTTGACAGGGATCACTATTACGTGATTACAGGCGAGACCCACAATTCCCCCTCCAACATGGAGGCATACGGCGGGGCTATCACCGGAATTGTGGGCGTATATCGTGATCCGCTGGGCACCGGCCTTGGATCAAGGCTTGTGATGGGAAGCTACGGGTTTTGCGTGGGTCCGCGCGATTATGACGGGGATTTGAAACCCCGGCTTCATCCCCGGCGGTTGTTGGACGGGGTCATCGAAGGGGTCAGGGACGGAGGCAATAAAAGCGGGATTCCCACCACATTCGGCCAGGTGATTTTTGACAAAGGCTACATGGGCAAATGCCTGGTCTATGTAACGGCCGTGGGCATCATGCCGGCCAAAGTCGCAGGAAAGCCGGCTGAGCTAAAAACCACAAGCCCGGGAGAGCGCATCATCATGTGCGGCGGCCGGGTGGGAAAAGACGGCATCCACGGGGTGACCGCCTCTTCCGAGACCTTCTCCGGGCATACCCCGGCCGGCCATGTGCAGATCGGCGACCCCTATACCCAGAAAAAAATGCATGATTTTCTTCTGGAAGCCAGGGATGAGGGCCTGATTCAATTTATCACGGACAACGGCGGCGGGGGGCTTTCCTCTTCTGTGGGCGAATCCGCCCGCTTTTCAAATGGGTGTGAGGTCTGGCTGGATCAGGTGCCGCTAAAATACAGCGGCCTGGATCAATGGGAGATCTGGGTGTCTGAGTCCCAGGAGCGGATGACCGCGGCAGTCAAGCCTGAGGATGTGGACCGGTTTATGGCCTTATCCGAAAAGCATGCGGTGGAGAGCACGGTTATCGGAAGATACACGGACTCCGGAAAGCTCCATATCCGTTATGAGGGCAACACCTGCGCTTATGTGGATATGGATCTTCTGCAGTCCGGCTTTCCGCAGTGGGAATTTGATGCGCAATGGCGATCCCCGGAGGCACGCGGTCTGTATGAACCCGTACTCGGCGAGCCCGTCGACTACGAACGGCTTTTGTGCGACCTGCTGTCCCGCCCCGACATCGCATCCAAAGAATGGATTACCCGGCAGTATGACCATGAGGTTCAGGGCGGCAGCGTCATCAAGCCGCTTGTGGGGGCAAAGCGGGATGTGAACAGCGATGCGGTGGTGCTGCGGCCGGTGCTTTCCTCAAAGCGTGGGCTTGTTTTTGCCCAGGCCATGCTGCCCATGTATTCGGCCATCGATGCCTGGCACATGACCACCTGTACCATTGACGAGTCGCTCCGGCGGATGATCGCTGTTGGGGCGGACCCGGATCATATAGGCGGGGTGGACAACTTCTGCTGGCCGAGCATCCAGTATGACCCGGAAAAAAATCCGGACGGCAGATTCAAGGCCGCTCAGCTGGTACGCTCCTGTCGCGCGCTTGCCGAAATCTGCACGGCCTGGGAGATACCGCTTCTTTCAGGCAAAGATTCCATGTATGTGGACGGCCATCTCCCCGGCCGGTACGGGGAAACCCATAAGCTGTCAGCATTGGAATCGCTCCAGTTTTCAACCATCGGCGTTATAGCCGATATTGAACAGACCGTGACCATGGATGTCAAAGCCCCGGGGGATCTCGTCTATATGCTGGGCGATACTTGCGACGAGCCCGGCGCCTCCGAGTATTATGCACTCTTCGGCTATACCGGCAGAAACGTGCCCCGGGTGCGGCATAACAGGTTCATGAAGACCTATAGGGCGCTTTACCGGGCCATCAGCCAAGGCTTGATCGCATCCGCCCATGGCATCTACCGGGGAGGGCTGGGCGTGCATCTGGCCATGACCGCTATGGGCGGCAACCTGGGATTGTCCGTGGATATCAGCAAGGCGCCCGCCGCAGAACATATGCGCGCAGATCATCTTTTATTCTCGGAAACCCCGGGCCGCTTGATTATCTCCCTTCCGCCTGAAAACGCCCGGGCTTTTGAAGCCTTCTTTGACAGCGGTGTCTGCGCCTGCATCGGCGAAGTAACGGACACAGGCATACTTGATGTTTGCAATGGGCGGCGGCATCAGTTAATATCAACCCGGATAACCGATCTGAAATCTGCCTGGAAGGGGCCGTTTGGAGGTTTGGCATGAGCCGTCGAATAAACGCCCTTGTCCTCTGCGGATACGGCTTGAACTGCGACATTGAAACCGCCCATGCGCTTCGACTGGCCGGCGCGAATGCCGAACGGGTCCATATCAATTCGGTGATCGACGGTTCAGTGAACCTGGCCGATTTTCAGCTCATGGTATTCGCGGGCGGATTTTCCTGGGGAGACGATCACGGCGCCGGCGTCATCCAGGCGGTGCGGATGAAAAAAAACGCGGGCGAAAAGATATTGAAATTTGTTGATGACGGTAACCTGATCATGGGCATCTGCAACGGGTTTCAAACCATTGTCAACCTGGGCCTGCTGCCGGGCTTTGACGGCAATTACCAGGACCGCTCGGTGGCGCTCACATTCAATGACTGCGGCAATTTCAGAGACGACTGGGTGCACTTGCAGGTAAATGCCGCGACCCCCTGCGTTTTTACCAACGGGCTGACCCGGATCGAACTCCCCGTCCGCCATGGGGAGGGCAAGTTTGTAGCGGATGAGACGGTATTAAACCGCCTGATCAGTGAAAACCAGGTTGTCTGCCGCTATGCCGGCCCGGACGGCCGCCCGGCAGCAGGCCGATTTCCGGACAACCCCAACGGCTCCATGCATGACATCGCCGGCATTTGCGATCCCACCGGCCGGATCTTCGGCCTGATGCCGCATCCGGAAGCTTTCAACCATCCCACCAATCATCCCGACTGGCCGCGGGCAAAAGAGCGGGCCGCCAGAAGCGGCGCCCCGGCGGCGGAAGCTCTCTCACCCACCGGCGTCCGCCTGTTTGAGAACGCTGTGGATTACTGCTGCCACCAGTCCGGCAGAGTTCCGTCATAAAGCTGCAGAACCCTGCGGCGCAGCCGCCTTCGTGCTTTCTTTAAATCCCCGAGCCTCTTCCATGCCTCCTGCCGCGCCTGTTTTTGATTTCGGGATTTGGCCCGCCTGAAAATTTTTCTTTGCTCCCGGATTTTTTTCCGGTTACTTGTAAGTGCTTTTTTGTACTGCCTGGCAGTATCGGCCAATTTCCCTGGCATGTTGCCGGGCGGCTGTTTTTCGATATTGAAGCAGGGCGGGGGCGGAAGGCTTTTTATAGTTTCTGCCGGCGGCAGCCTTCGGGAGTTTTTTATTGCTGCAACAATCTGGCGGGGAATACTTATTCTGCCGTTGCAGTAGGAAAATTGAATCAGCCCGTTTTCCGCCCGGCAGCGGGCCGCGACAAATGCTGCACCGTTATTGAGCTCAATGCGGCATGATGCCCGGCATACGGCTGATGTTAACAGGCACGCAAAAACTGCTGCAACCCAGATGCAGAAAGGCAGCCCCGCAAAAATTTTTTGGCGGACCTTGTTCATGATGCTACTCCGGCTGCTCCGCCCAGGCGATAAGACGCAAATCGTCTGAAACAGCCGCGTGTTGTTTTTTTAATGCTTCATCATAAAAAAGGTTGCCCCTGTTTTTTATTATCGCCTTTTTTGCCCAGACGGAGCCGTAAAAATCTGCATTGTTATGGATAACAACGTTTGCCCGGGGCGCATAAACAAGGCCCTTTATGACACTGCTGCTGCGAAGTTTGATTGCGGGTGCTTCGCAGTCGGATTCATGGTTGGCGTAAATGGCAAGATCCAGGGCGCTTCCGTCGGAGCTTATGGCCGAGCCATTTTCGGCGCTAAACCCGCCATGGTCGATAAAAATATTTACCGGCCCGGCCCTGGTGTCGATTTCAAGCGCTGCCCCCTTTTGCAGGACCACATCTGTAAAATAATAATCCGCACCACCCGGTTCTCCGGTCAGGGTTTCGCTCTCTCCATTTCCCAAATTCAGAGAAGCTGCAATGGCCCCATTGTCATTTTCAGTTTTGTATACTCCAGGATCGTATGGCCCGCCGGAATTGATCCCCAGCGGATCCGGATCAATTCTGCCCGCCTCCATCCCTGTGTTTCCGTATACATCCGCATCTTCGGGCAGCTTGTTCTCCGCCGTGCTGCCGCCGCTTTCCCCAAGGGCGCAGTCGCCGTCTATATGAGCCCTGTTTCCTGCTGTCAATTCTCCGTTGGAAGCGATATCCGCCTGGTGAGTGGAGGCGAAGTTGTAAGCATCCGGATTTTTGTGGCAGGGCTCATCGCTTTTGCTGTTGTAGCTTAAAACCGCGCCGCGGTTTTTTATTGCCGCTGCTGCGTCGCCAAACGCGCTGTAGCGCAGGGGGCTGGTAAAGGACCGGACAAAACGGGCCTTTATACGGGACTTGATCATGGTAAACGCGTTTTTTGCAGAACCGGTGCTGCTGAATTCGTAGATTCTGCCTTTTTTTGTCGCCTTTACCATCTGTATCGGCGAAATGGTAAAGCTGGTTGCCCGGGGCGGGGAGACTACCGGCTTAAACCGCTGGGTCTCGCCTGCTTTTTCTGGCAGCACGGCTTTATCCGCCTGCAGATCTTTTTCCAGGCAAACAAGCACAAACTGCACCCCGGCATCCGCGCTGTAGAAGGCCTGTTTCCGGATGTGCATATTGGCGGCAATCTGCTGCTCTGTGGTGGAGACGGCGACGGAGTAGCCCCCGATGAGGGTCAGGATCGCCATGATCATAAGTGCGGCTGCCATTATGCTGCCTTTTTGCCCGCAGGCTGTATGCCGGAAGTTTCTTTTTTTCATGCCGGTGCCTCTGTTTTATGGGGCTGCGGCCGGGGCCTTGCTTACAATGTGGGTGAATTTCGCGCTACGGTTTTGTCCTGCACCCCAGCGAAGACACAGGGATATGGTCTTGGCGCCCTTTACAGGTGCGTCCTTGTTTATTGTCCAATCAAGGCCGAATCGGCCGGCGGGGCCTGTGCCGGATTGGCTGTAGCTGCCCGGAGCAAGGGCGGGATCATCGTAGGCCCGGGCGGCGAGCTCCTCCAGGTGTGCTTCGGCCAAATGGACGGCCTCTGTCTGCAGCCTGGCGGCATTGTTTCCCTGAAATGCGCTGATCTGCAAACCTGCTATCCCAAGGAGGCCCACGGCAAAAATGGCCATGGCTATCAAAACCTCAATCAGGCTGAACCCTTCTTTTTTCATCCTTCTTACCTCTTACCTCTTACCTCTTACCTCTTACCTCTTACCTCTTACCTTAAAGATCCAGGTTGCGGCAGTACAGCCTGGTCTCAAGGCTTCGGGTTACTGTCTCCTCCATGCCCGCAGGCTCCTTTACAGCCAGTGCGACGGCAATTTCAGAGCCTGAATAGCGAAATTCCAGTTTGGAAACGTTTTCTACTACAGTGCGGCTGCTCTGGCTGCTGCTGCCCTCGTAGAGTATGCGGCGCAGATCCGTGCCTGAGAGTTTGTACGTAATATTCTCATAATGATTCTGCTCGATATTTCCATCACCGTTTCTGTCAGAGGTCACACGGATTTTCTGCTTTTTACTTTCCTCAAGTCCCGCGGATGCCGTGCCTGTGGGGTCAAAACCTGCCATCCGTATATCCCGGGTCATAAGAGCCATGCCGGTTCGCAGGTTTTGCTGCGCCCAGGCTGATGCGTTCTGGATGGCTATGGTGCGTGAATAGGCGCTGTAGAATCCATACAATGCGGTCATAAGGATGGATGCAACCGCCATGGCAACCATCAGTTCCACCAGGGTAAAGCCTGCCGCAGGATTGTGCCGCGAACTGTTTGTCTGCATATTTGAGGTCAGTTCAATGCTGTTCTTATGCGGCCTGCGAAGTTGACAACCACCTTCATTTCAGGTGCGGCATCCCTTCCAAGATATATGGTGCCGCCGTTTACAGAGCCGCTGGGATGGAAAAGGGCCTTTTCTTTGTAAAAAGTGGTGGCGCTCATGGAAACGCCCGTGGGGTAAGTTTTGTTCCGAAGGCGCTCGTCTGCTGCATCCGCTTTATTGTTGCCGTTTTTGTCCACTGTGATTTGATAGCCCCTCCGGGAGAAGCTGCTTATCACGTCATTGCCGGTGTTTACAGCCCGGCTGCGCGCCATGGACAGATCTGTTATGAGGCCCCGCACCGCGGATCTGAGCCTTGCAGACCGCTGCCACGCCAAAAAGTCAGGCATGGCGATGGCCGTCATAATGCTGATTACAGCAACAGCCGTCATCAGTTCGAGCAGGGTAAAGCCCTCGCCGCTGCGGACCCGGTTTCTGCGGCCTGCCTCTTCAGTGGGACCGGATTTCGGGAATACACGCATAAAAAAATCGATATTTCATAAATTGATTTTTACGTATTTAGCGTATAAATATATAAGTCAAAATCTAACATATTCACCGATAAAAGCAAGGATTTTTTCGCTTCCCTTGTTGTCGACCTGATCTTCTGTGCATTCTTTTCTATTAAATGTTTTAAGTAAGCTATAAAATTATTTTATAGCTTAACTTATTTCCGGAGTTTCAATATTGATGCATAAGTTTTCAACGCCGATTTTAGGCAGAGTTTTATTAGAAAGAATAGTTCCTGAAATCAGCAAGATAGTTCTTGAGCACTCCACTCCCGGGAAGGATTAGGGACCTGCTTTGGCATATTACTTGAACGAAAAGAAGCTCGGATGAACATCTATCTTTAAAGGGGAGACAATGCATAAAAAAGGTGGATTTACACTGATTGAAATGATGACCGCTATTGCCATCTTTGCGATTCTTACTGCAATAGCCACCCCGAATGCCATCACCTGGTATCGAAACGCCCAGTTCAATTCCGCGGTGCGCCAGGTCAAAACCACCATTGAAGGGGTGCGGATGTTTGCGGTTAAAAATAACTCCAATGCGAAGGTGGAATTCCCCGCATCAGGCGGCCCGCCGAACAGCTTTCAGACGGACAAGTGGAACCGCGGGACGGACACGCATCAAATTCAAACCCATAATTTGCAAACCGGCATCACCGTTTCATACGATAATAACCCCTTGCAGTATAACAGCAGGGGAATGGCTGCCAACACAGGTAGGATTACAATTCAGAATAATGCAGGCTTGTGCAGGGAAATAAAGATTTCTAAGGTTGGCAGCTCCCGAATAGAAAGATGCCCCTGAGAACAGAGGATATTTATGGTGGATATGGAGGAAAAAGGCTTTACGTTAATCGAGTTGTTGGTTGCCATGGCTGCTGCAGGGATTGTAATGGCGGCAATTGTATCAGCCTACCAGGTTCAGGTGAGGGCCAAGAATATTCAGGAGGTGCTTACCGATATGAACCAGAATGCCAGGGCTGCTCTGGAAGTGATGACCCATGAAATCCGGATGGCGGGCTGCGATCCCGAGGGGAGCTCCGATGCCGGGATCATTACTGCAGATCCGGGGGAGTTGATTTTTTCTCACGATGTCGATGATGATGGAGGTAACAACCGCTCTGACGGGGATATATGCGATGATGATGAAGTGATCCGATATTGCTTGACAAATGATGG
The DNA here is from genome assembly GCA_046482325.1 of Desulfosalsimonadaceae bacterium. Lineage (GTDB taxonomy): Bacteria > Desulfobacterota > Desulfobacteria > Desulfobacterales > Desulfosalsimonadaceae > M55B175. The sequence continues at coordinate 1,981 of JAWOFF010000105.1, read as the reverse complement.
AGACAGTCCTGCTGACGGTCTCAATGATAATATTGCTGCCGGCGTGGAATGCCATCTTGGCAGGGAAACCGGTTCGCCCAATGCCCCGCCGGGATCCTCTTGTAGCGGCGGCACCCTTAGCGGGCTGGAGCCGCTTGCCCGCAATGTGGATGCCCTGAATTTTGTGTACCTGGACGGAGATGGAAATTCTGTAAGCGCAGGAGATGAAGACGAGATCCGAAGGATTGAGGTTACCCTGGTAGCCCGCGCCGGCGAGGAAGTTGGGGGATTTTTAAGCTCCTATACAAATACCAATGCCTATGAAAACCAGCAGGGAGACGTAATTCTTTCGGCACAAAACGACAGCTTCCGGCGCCTGCGGCTGACTACCACGATCAACTGCCGCAATATGGGCCGCTAACAGTTTAAGAAGGGGAAATAGGGTTTATGCAGCGCTCCAGACACAGGATAGGCAAAGATTCCGGTTTTACGCTTATTGAAGTGCTCATTGCACTGGCGATATTCTCCATTGGTTTTATGGCCGTGGGCGCCCTGCAGACCGGGGCGTTGATGAGAACAGGAGAAATTGCCAGAAAAACAGAGGCCTGGACGGTGCTGGAAGACCAGGTAGAGGTGCTGAAAGCGATGCCGTTTTACGCGAATGATAACGGTGATGACGACGATTCTGATGGGGATACGGATGAAATTGATGAGACAGATCCGTTATTGCAGGATACCCAAGCATTTCCGGATTTCGAACATAACGAGAACCGCTTGAATGGACGCTACCAGGTACACTGGCGGGTGGAAAATGACGAGCCGATCGGGCAGGTTACTGTTCCGCCTCCCTCAGCCGGGGATCCTGTGCTCACAGGGGTGCCGAATGGGACGTATACCGTTTCCAAGACCATAACCGTGGCTGTGACGAAGCCGGGCGGTGATCCGGCGACTGAATCCTTGGCAAAGGTGGAGTTTGTCAAAACCTGGGCCGCTGACAAGATTGAGTAATCCGGAAATCGATTAAATTTTCAGGTTTTTCATATGACTAACAGGTATGGCCTTATGTTGAGAAAATTGTTGCAGCTCCCGCTTGCCCGGGATAAGGAGAACGGCTCGGTTATTGTGCTGGCTTTAATGATTCTCGCCATCATGACGGTTATCGGCATTATGTCAGCTGATACGATTATGACGGAGAATTTTATTGTCCGGAACACGGCAATTCACAAACAGAATGTAAACCTTGTGGAGGCTGCCCTCATGGAGGGATTGCAGGACGTTATTCAAATCGATGCCACAGATCCCTCCAATCTGGATCCGGACTCGAGTCCCTCCGATTGGATAGTCAGCAAGGATACGAACTGGACTACGGACGATTGGTATAAGCCTGATTCTACCGGCCAGCTTCTGACAAGTGGCAATTCTGATACGCCGGAGCTTGTCACTCATGATAAGGCCAATTCCATCTCCATTCTTAAGGACCGGGGAGAGGATGACAATAACAACCTCCGGATCGCAATAGTGGGATGGGAGCTGGAAAGCGGCTCTACGGCCAAAATGACGGGCGGGGGGGCGCCCCCCTGCAAACAGGGCCGGGTGCTCGGGGAATATGTGTCGCTCGATAGCAGCGACAAGGACAACGGCTTCGGCATGCTGCGCATGGAGTTGGGGGTCAGGAGATATTTCTATTAAAGAACCGATTTCCGATAGGAAAGGCAGGAAGGGATTATGGATTTTTTGCATCAATACAAAAGCAGGTTGGGCGTGATGGCGACCGTGTTCGCAACGTTCCTGGTGTTTTTTGGCTTTATTTCGGTCGCCGGGGCTCAGTCTCAGTGCGTTTTTGATAACCTCGCCGAGATCCCCCTTGATACCCAGGAGCAGCCAGCTCCCGGCAACCTCATGTTTCTGCTCGATGATTCCGGTTCCATGGACTGGTCCATGATGATGGATGACGAGCATGGAGACAACAGCGGGCTCTACCACGGATACGGATATGTTTTTG
>JAWOFF010000099.1:0-6495 GCA_046482325.1 Desulfosalsimonadaceae bacterium | reverse complement strand
CCGCAGGCCCTGCAGTTTCGCTTAAACGGAAAAACCTTCGCCGATATCCAGCGGATGCAAATATCGCAGGCTGCGGCCTTTTTCCCGGAAACCGACAATTCGGGTGCTGACCGGGCGACACAAATGCTGCTCGGTGAAATCACGGGCCGCCTGCGCTTTCTCCAGGACGTGGGGCTCGGCTATTTGAGCCTCGGCCGTCAATCCCGCACGCTTTCGGGCGGCGAGACCCAGCGGGTTACCCTGGCAACCGCTCTGGGAACCTCGCTTACCAGCACGCTCTACATCCTGGACGAGCCTTCCGTGGGCCTGCATCCCCGCGACAAAAAGCGCCTGGCCCGGGTGCTCTCCCGGCTTGCGGCCGACGGCAACGCCGTTGTGGTTATTGAGCATGATCCGGCATTTATCCGGGCCGCGGACCGGATCATAGACCTGGGACCGGGCCCGGGAAGCCAAGGTGGCGAGATTATCCACCAGGGAACGCTATCCGGCCTGATCCGGAGCAGACGGTCTTCCACGGCACGATACCTGCGCGGCGCCCTCCGCATCCCCCGTCCCCAAAGCAGACGGGAAAAAAGCGGCAAAAGCATTCATATACGAGGGGCGGCGGAGAACAACCTGCAAAATCTGGACGTGGACATTCCTCTCGGCATGCTTGTCTGCATCACGGGCGTCAGCGGCTCCGGCAAATCCAGCCTTATAGACCACGTGCTCTACAGGAACCTGCGGCGCAAAAAGGGGCTTGAAGCCATGGAACCGGGGAGGTGCCGGGAAATCAGCGGCACGGAACATATCGCGGAGGCCGTTTTTGTGGACCAGACCCCGCTCTCCCGAAACGCCCGCATGAATGCCGCCACTTACATGAACGTGCTGGATCCCCTCAGAAGCGCCTTTGCCGGCACGGAACAGGCAAAAGCCATGGGCTTTTCCCGATCCGCCTTTTCCTTTAACACCGCTGCAGGCGCCTGCCCGCACTGCCAGGGGGCCGGTTTTGAGCGCGTGGAGCTCCAGTTCCTGCCTGACGTGTTCGTGAAATGCCCGGCCTGCGACGGCCGGCGATTCGCACCGGATGTGCTCAACGTGCGGATACAGGGCTGCTCTATTGCCGATGTGCTGGCCATGCCGGCCCGCGACGCGGCCGCGATGTTTTGCGGAAACCCCAAAATCCAGCAAGCCCTGCAGCCCCTGCTTGAGATCGGCCTTGGCTACCTCCAGCTCGGTCAGCCCGCCCCCACCCTCTCCGGCGGCGAGGCCCAGCGCCTGAAACTGGCCCGGCATCTGGCCCGGGCCCAAAAATCGAAGAACCTGCTTTTCCTGATGGATGAGCCCACGACAGGACTGCATCCGGCCAATGTCTCCGAGCTGGTATCCGCCCTGCAGGGCCTTGTTGCCGCCGGGCATTCCGTGGTGGTAATCGAGCATGACATGGATCTGGCCGAAGCTGCAGACTGGGTGATCGACCTGGGCCCGGAAGGCGGGGACAGGGGCGGTCAACTTGCCGGCCAGGGGCTGCCGGAAACCATCGCGGAAATGGACACCCCCACCGGCCGGGCACTCCGCGCGCTTTCCGGAAAGGGGGCCGAACATGCCCCTGCGCCAGGCCGGGAGCAGATTGAAAAAAATCCGGTTTCTGCCGGAAACCGCAGAAGTATCCATATCTCCGGTGCAAGGGAGCACAACCTGGACAACATCAGTGTCTCCATCCCCCGCAACCGGCTGGTGGCGGTCACCGGGGTCAGCGGCTCCGGCAAATCCACGCTTGCCTTCGACGTCCTCTACTCCGAGGGCAGGGAGCGCTTTTTGGACTGCCTGCCCGCCTATGCCCGCCAATACATGCAGCCCTTGTCGCGGGCGGATGTGGACCGGATCGAGGCGCTGCCCCCAACGGTTGCCCTGGAACAAAAGGTCGCGCGTGCAGGCGCCATGTCCACGGCAGGTACGATCTCCGAGGTATACCATTACCTGCGCCTGCTTTTTGCCGCCTTGGGCACGGTTTTCTGCCCCAGGTGCCAGGTGGCCGGAAAGGCGGCCACCGTGCCGGAAATATGCGAGCAGATCGAGACGCACTATTGCGGCAAACGCGTCCTGCTCCTGGCCCCGCTCATAAGAAGCCGAAAGGGCTATCATGCCGATATCATCAAGCGGGCGGCTGCAAAAGGATTTGCATGGCTCCGGATTGACGGGCGGTTTTATGAGACGGAGCGGCCGCCGCGCCTGGATCGCTATCAAATCCATGACATCGAAGCTCTTGTGCAGGAATGCCGCGTTTCCGACGATAAACCGGATGCGCTGCGGAACGGGGTTAAGCAGGGGCTGGAGGCGGGAGGGGGCGCCATCCTGGTTGTTTCGGAAAAAGGCGGAGACGAGCAGTTCTACTCCACCAGAAGAGCCTGTCCCCAATGCGGGTCCGGCCTTCCGCCTGCAGATCCCCGGCTCTTCACGTGGAGCCAGCGCTTCGGCGCCTGCCCGCGATGCGAAGGCTCGGGACGCTGCCCGAAGCCTTTGGCCGACGAAGCAGCCGAACCCGCCTGCTGTCCCGCCTGCGGCGGCACCCGTCTTCGGCCGGAAGCCCTTGCAGTGCGTGTTAACGGTGCAAATATAGCCGAAATCGCAGCACTTCCGATTTCCGAGGTACGAACATGGCTCTCCGGGCTTGCCGCAGATGCTGGAGCCGTCGGCGAACAGATAATTCCCGAACTGGAAAGGCGGCTCGATCTCCTCAGCTCCCTCGGCCTGGGCTACTTAAGCCTGGACCGGCCGGCGGATACCCTCTCCACGGGCGAAGCCCAAAGGGTGCGCATCGCAGCCGAACTCTCTTCCAACCTCCGGGGGGTCTGCTACGTACTGGACGAGCCCACGGTAGGCCTGCACCCCCACAACACACGGGCCCTGACCCAAGCGCTTTCCAATCTCCGGGATCAGCAGAATACGGTTGTGGTGGTCGAGCATGAGGAATCGGTTATCCGCGCGGCAGACCATGCAATCGATCTGGGACCGCAGGCAGGCACCGGCGGGGGCCGCATTGTTGCCACGGGCACCCCGAAAATGCTGGAGAAATCCAAAGATTCGGTGACCGGAAGGTGGCTCAAAGGGGCGGCCAAAAACCAAACGGCACCAAGGCGTCCCCTTGCCGACTGTCCCTGCATTACTGTCTCCGGCGCAAGCCTGCACAACCTCAGGGACCTTACAATCAGCCTTCCGGCAGGCCGGCTGACATGTGTAACAGGGGTCAGCGGCTCCGGCAAGTCTACCCTGGTGCGGGATATCCTCTTCCGGGGGCTGAAAGCCAAACTCGGGGGCAAAAAGCTTCCGCCCATCCTTAGCGGGCTCTCCGGGACAGAAACGGTAAAAAGCGTCAAGGAGGTGGACGAATCGCCCATCGGGCGGACCCCGCGTTCTGTGCCGGCCACCTACGTGGGCATCATGGACGGCATCCGCCGGATCTTTGCCGGGACCCCGGAGGCCCGCGCCAGGGGGTACAAGGCAGGCCGTTTTTCTTTCAATGTCTCCGGAGGCCGCTGCGAGGCCTGCGGGGGACAGGGCCGGTACAGGGTGGAGATGCCGCTTTTGCCGGTGATACACGTTCCCTGCGAAATCTGCGGCGGCAGGCGCTTTAACCCGGACACCCTCGCGGTGAAGTTCAAAGAACACTCCATTGCCGATGTGCTCTCCCTTACCGTGGATGAGGCGCTTGATCTGTTCTCCGCCTTCCCGGATCTTGTCAGACCCCTTGCATTCCTGTCCGAGATCGGCCTGGGCTACATCCGGCTCGGGCAGCCGAGTCCCACCCTATCGGGCGGAGAAGCCCAGCGCATCAAGCTCGCCTCCGAGCTTTCGGCCAGAAAAAACGGGGGGGCGCTCTACATTCTGGACGAGCCCACAACCGGCCTGCACATGGCGGACGTGGCCAGACTGGTCTCTGTTCTCCAGCGGCTGGTGGACCGGGGCGACACTGTTGTGGTAATCGAGCATGACATGGATGTGATCGCTGCGGCGGACTGCGTTATCGACCTCGGCCCGGAGGGCGGAAAAAACGGCGGGCAGGTGGTATCCCGGGGACCGCCGGAGGCAGTGGCCAAAGCCCAAAATTCGCTCACCGCGCGCTACCTCGGCCCCTATTTGCGCCGCTTAACCAGCAACCGGCAATAACAATCACCCAGGCGCCGCTTTTTTTCATGAAGCTCCAGGACAGGCAAACAACGCTATGGCTCATTTGCTTTCTGATATTAATGGGCCTTTTTTACTGGGTCCATCAACACCCGGGGTTCCAGTCGGTTCTGCTGCAGGATCCGGCCCGGATCAATTCCGGGTTAGCGGCCTGGGGGCTCTCCTTTGTGTGATCGTGCTTGTGGCCTCGCGCTTTCCCCGCTCCCTGCAAGTCCTTATTCGTCATAATTGCAAAATCGGACGATAGAAAGTGCGGAATATAAGATAATTGTTTATAATTTCAAGAAAAATTTAAATTTTTAAGATGCTAAAGTTAATGACATTGAATTGCTAATTGCTAATACCTAACACCTAAAAACAAAACAATGCCCTGATTTAACGGGCAGGAAGCTTGAGCCTGGAACGTGCTTCCACGACTGCGTCTGCCTCGGTCTGGTTGAGCAGGGCTGCTTCTTCAACTGTCATTTCTCCCGGAATTGAAGCAGCAAAAGTCCTGAACTCTGCTGTACGGTCTGCAGTTGCCAGCTTAAGCCTGAGAGGCGAAACGTTTATCTTCTCCTTGTCCTTGAGGGCTGAAAAGGACCTCAGCGTCTGCTCGAACGTAGCCCGCCTTTTTGAAAAGTTTTCAGCCGAAGTAAAGCCGCCGAAAGCAAACACATGGCCTTCGTGTTCAATGAAATAATAGCGTATGCCTGCAAGGCCCTGCCTGGTTTTTGCAACTGCCGTGACCGCGTATGCAGGGCGGCCGTTTACAAGAGTGCTTCCGCTTCTCCGCACCTGCACAGCCTTTGATGAACTGAACTTCCGGGCAGCCTCCCGGGCTGTATCTCCCTGGGCAAGCTGAAACGTTATTGCAGCATCCTTGCGGGGAGACTGCAGCACTACTATGGTCTTCTGGTTGTTAACCTTCCACCCTTCAGGCACCCTGAACTTGAACCGCATATCCGGATGATAGAAATAACCCTCTTCGGAATAGCCCTCCCTTGGATCCTTTCCCAGCACAATCCCGTTAATATGAGAGAGATACTCTTCCGTGCGGATTAAGGTCATCTTTTCTTTGGACGACAGCTCCCCGGCAAGTTCGCGGACCTTCACCTCTCTTCGGCCCGGATCCGGATGGGTGGACTGCCAGGCTGGCAGAGACTCGCCCTTCTGCTCTGACATGCGGTCCAGGACCCTGAAAAACCCTGATGCTTCCTCTGCACAGTAGCCCGCGGTTCCTGAGTATTCGACGCCCAGCCGATCTGCCTGCCGTTCGTCGTCCCGGCTGTATTTCAAAAAAAGCAGCTGCATTGCAGTGCTGCTTAAATTAAGCGCCTGCCTTGTAAGCGCAGGGCTCTCGAGAACCTGGGATCCCAGGACCGTCCCGGCCAGAAGTCCTGCCTGACCTATCCTTGCCTTAAGCGCCCGGCGTGAGGAATGGCGGGCTGCTACATGCCCGAGTTCATGGCCAAGCACAACTGCAAGCTGGGCTTCGTTCTGAAGATGCGCCAGAAGACCGCGGGTGATATAAATATATCCGCCCGGAAGCGCGAATGCGTTTACAACAGGGCTGTCAAGCACGCGGAATGTAAACGGGGTCTCCCGGAATCTGGCCGGTACTTCAGGAGACCTGAGATCGGAGCCTTGCAGAACCTTTTGTCCTACGCGGTCAACGTATGCCTGCAGGGACTCGTCGGGATATACCCCGTATTGAGCTGTAATCTCCTTGTCTGTTTTATTCCCTATTTTCCTTTCCTCTTCCCATGAATACGCGTAAAACCTGTTCTCGCCTGTTACAGGATTGTAGCCGCTCACGCAGCCTGCAGTGCAGAGCAGAACGGCGGAAAGGAAGCTTATTAAAAGCAGGCGCAGAATATGAAAAAAAGACATATTATTAACAGACAGATGAGACATGTCACGCAAACTGTGACGTTTTTATAAACAGGGATATAATGGTCTTTTATACAGGATTCAAATAAATACTTTCAATCAACTTTTGATATTTCCCATTTTTTTCTGGCACATGTGTTACATAAACTTCATTCTTTTCCTTTTGTTTATTTTTACCATATCAGTGTCCATCCACGGGAATAACTTCCCGTCATAAAAAAAAGCGCATTTTATGATGGCCTTTTTCTTTATTCTGTAGTATGTTGAAAGTCGCCAACCATCCAAAATAACAGCAGAAAAAGAAAAGGAGCCGATCACAAAATGCGCGAAAAGAACCAAAAACAATTGCCCCTGATGCAATCGGCAATCGATCATCCACAAGCAGATGAACTCATGCGCATCAGTCGAATTCTGGATAAAAATCCTATCATCGGCCAACTGGCAATGCAAGATCTTAAA
>JAWOFF010000068.1:0-18036 GCA_046482325.1 Desulfosalsimonadaceae bacterium | reverse complement strand
TCTCTAAAAGGTGACGAATTCCGCAGAGTGATTATTAGGCCAAGACGTAGAATTTCTCAGTCGACTTGGGCTAACATGTATTTTTATCGAGACCTAGAATTTGATGATATAGAAATACTTGAAAAACGACACGGAGAAGTAGTTAGTATCGGAGTAGGCTCTCCACAAGAGATAGCAGTCAAAGATGCAAGTTGGGCAAGTGTAAATGGCCCTGTGAAATTCGTAGGAGATGAACTTCTTGGAAGCACACTTGTAAAAAACGAGACCTACTTTATTACAAGCGTCATTATAAATTCCAATGACAACGATATCATCACTGTGTCTGAAACAGAAGGCGGGACAGATATAGACTTTACGTCTGAAACCGGTAAGATGTTTGTGGTAGCTGACGCAGTTTCTCCTTTTCTTAATCAGATAAATGATATACAGGGCTATTTTGGAAGATTTTATTTAGAAAATCCCTACAAAGATATAAATGTTGGAGTAACTCCTACTAACGATGGAAATTATAATACTGCAGCGGCTATTTTACAGGCTAATAGGGCTTACATACAAGAAGAAATAATTCAGTATGTTAATGAAAATATAGACGAAGCTAATTCTACGAATGACACAGACAGTATATGGTATAACTTTACCTATGACAGTGAATGATCGAGACCCTTATGACTGAAGGCCTGCTGGATGCTGTATTTGCCACATCTACAGTAGCCGCCGGAGTCAATTTCCCGGCCCGCACCATCCTGTTCATGAACTCGGATCGGTTCAACGGACGCGAGTTTGTGGCTTTAAATCCAACGGAATTCCACCAGATGACCGGCCGTGCAGGCCGCCGCGGCATGGACAATATCGGGTTTGCAGTTTTGCTTCCCGCAAAATTTATGGACATCCGGCTTATGGCCAGGCTTTTTCACGCCCCTGCCTCGGATGTCTACAGCCAGATCAAAATCAACTTCTCCATGGTCCTGAATCTGCTTCTCTCGCACACCCCGGAAGAAGCAAAGGTGCTGCTGGACAAGTCCTTTGCCACCTATCTGCTCTCCAGCCGGGGCCGCAAGAAAAAATTCAAACAGATCTTCGGCAGCGACCCGGATAGCCTCTGGAAAGAATTTCTCCGGCACCTTGACTTTTTAAAAGAAAAAGAATATGTTACAAAAAATGCACGATTGACGGAAAAAGGCCGCTGGGCCTCGCAGTTACGGATCGATCATCCTTTGATGGTGGCCGAAGGCTTTCGCCTGGGCCTGTTCCCAAGCACGGACCCCGCAGTGCTTGCCGGCATAATGGCGGCATTTGTCAATGAAAGGGAAACCGACGATGATGCGATAGCCCACGGGGATATTCCAAAATCCCTGTGGAAACAGTTCGAACAGGTAAATAAAGGCCTTCACCCATTCTCCATTGAACTGCTGCGCAAGGGTTTTGACGCACCGGACCTGTACTTTCTGCCTGCACTGACAATTTATTTATGGGCAAGAGGGGTGCCGTGGGAAAAAGTGCTCGAGACCTCAGGCATGGCTGAGGGCGACCAGGCAATGCTGATTATGCGAACCGCGGACAATCTCCGCCATATCCGCAATATCGGCCATGTCTTTCCGGATGCCGCAGAAACGGCAATAAATGCCATTGACTTGATATTACGGGACCCTGTAACTGCAAGCCATGAACTGTAGCGGCCGGACATGGAAATTATATACAACTTTTATTTCGGCATCAGCATACTGCTTTCGCTGGTGACAGCCGGACATGCACTGCTGCACAAGCAAACTCCCTCCTCTGCCCTCGGCTGGATTGCTGTCTGCCTGATTTTTCCCTTTGCAGGCGCCTTACTCTACTTTCTTTTCGGCATCAACCGGGTAGAGACCAGGGCCAGAAAGCTTGAGAGCAAAAGCCAGAGCTTTTCCGCCCATACCCAGCATAACTATGAGGAGGCAGCCGCAGCGGTTTCCCTTGTGGCCTCGGAATTGAGGCTACCCCGCTCCTACGCCCAAATCGCCCGTATATCCGATAAGGTCACCCGGCTGCCGCTGGTGGACGGCAACCGCGTGGACCTGCTGCCCGGCGGAGAAACCGCCTACCCGGAAATGCTGGAGAGCATCGAGCAGGCCGAGCATTACGTATTTCTCACCACCTATATATTTGAGGCCAATCACAGCGGACGCCAGTTCATTGACGCCCTCACCCGGGCGGTGCGGCGCGGCCTGGATGTGCGGGTGCTGATAGACGGGGTGGGAGAATACTACTATTTCCCGCGAGCCGGCACACTGTTGAAAAAAAACGGCGTCCGGGTTGCCCGCTTCATCCCCCCGAGGCTTTTTCCGCCCAATCTGCATATCAACTTAAGAAACCACCGGAAAATACTGATTGCAGACGGCCAGATCGGCTATACCGGCGGCATGAATATCGGCGACCGGCACCTGGCCCATCAAATCAAAAACCGCTCCCGTGTCCAGGACATGCATTTCCGGCTCAAGGGACCGGTGGTGATGCAGATGGAGCAGAGCTTCCTGGAGGATTGGGCCTTCTGCACCGGCGATATGAGTGCACCGCCCCCGCCGACTCCTATCCCCAGCGGTCCCGCCATATGCCGGACGATTACCGACGGGCCGAACGAGGATCTGAACAAGCTGGCCACAATTATTGTCGGCGCCATCTCTTCTTCCCGGGAGCAGGTGCTGATCATGACCCCCTATTTCCTTCCCTCCCTGGAGATGATTTCTGCCCTTCAAAGCGCTGCGCTGCGGGGTATTGATGTCAAAGTCGTGCTGCCGGCCCTTAACAATCTGCCGTTTATTCACTGGGCCACAAACAATATGGTCCGCGATCTGCTCTACTGGGGAGTCAGGATCTATTATCAGCCGCCGCCCTTTGCCCACACCAAGCTTTTTGTTATCGACCAGCAGTATGCCCAAATCGGCTCGGCCAATCTGGACCCGCGGAGTCTGCGCTTGAATTTTGAATTAGCCGTGGAAATCTACGAGCAGCATGTAGCCCGGACCATTGCCGGCCACATTGAACACCGCATCAAACATGCCTCCCCGCTGGCGCTGTCGGAAATCGAGCAGCGCCCCTTGATCATAAAAATCCGGGATGCCCTGATGTGGCTGTTCTCGCCTTACTTTTAGAGGGAGCCGCTTCTGCGCAGCCGCCGCTCATGCATGCGGCGCTGCATGCTGACTTTTACCTGGCGGGACTTATGGTTTAAAAACACATAGCTGTAGCGCACGTTTTTTTCCATCAGCTCGGGCGTATTTTTCAGGTTGGTCCGCATTTTGGCGCCATTTGAGACAACCTTACGAAAAAAGGGAATCTCCTTTCCCACAACGCAGTTCTCCCCACGGCGTACTGCATCCAGAAAAGCCGTCCGGTCAGGAGGGCATACTGCGCAGGAAACCGCCTTGCCCATCTGATACAGGATGTGGCCGTCGCTTCCGCCGGTCATGGCTTTGTTAAGATTAAAACCCAGAACAGTGGATTTAAAATTCCATTTTTTAAGATTGCCTGCATTAATGGCCTCCACCCCGTCTGCCATTTCCAGTAGTTCGCTCTGCCTGGCAGGAGAAAACATGCAGTTGCAGATTCCGGTAAACATGGCGCAGTAAGGATGGGCGAATATCACCAGCGCCTCATACCGGCGCGCTCTTTTAATAATCTCATCCATACCGAGAGCTATAGAGGACATGGTCTCTTTTCCGGCAAAGGGCGCCACCTCGTTTCTGTAAAAAAAGGCAAGAGCGCTTGCCTCGTAGAAATACAAAAGGATGTGGGCCCCTTCCCTGGATGTTACTTCAATTCCCGGAATGCTTAGCAAATCAGGGTAACGCTCCATCTCCATTGCGCCGGAGATGGCATTGTGATCTGTTACGGCTATTCCGATGCCAAGTTTTCGGGCTTTGGCCGCAAGCTCCTGTGGAGTGTTCGCGCCGTCGGAATAACGGGTATGAAAATGCAGATCAACAACTGTGTATTGCTCGGTTAAACGCCGCAACCGGGGAAGCTCAAAGTTTACCCGGCTTATCTCAGTTTTTTCCATTGCTGTAATTTATCCTTGTCAGACAGTGATTCCCTGCATATTTGTATTGCATGTCTATTTAAATAATAATATCAAACTCATTTCCGGAAAACAAGGGAAGGATTTTGCCCGCTTTCCGCGCCAGTATGCCCGCAGGAATTCGTATTTGCAGACCCCCCCTTTTTTTTGTTATAATTATTTGTCTTTGTCATCAGATACAACTAGATTCAGGCTAAGATGGTCATTCCCGGGCCTTTCAGTTAAAAGGCCTGCTCTGTTTGTCACACTCATGATAGAAAATGATGGGATGAATGAATCACAAAACAAAAGGAGAAAAGCATGGACAAAGGCGAAAATTATGAAGTAAAAAACCTCTCTTCCGCCAGCCAGGGAAAAAGCAACATGGAGCTGGCAGAACTCAACATGGGGGCCCTGATGGAGGTCAGAAAACGCTTTCAAAAAGAGAAGCCGCTCAAAGGCGTGCGCATCGGACTGGCCCTTCACGTGACCAAAGAAACCGGCGTGCTTGTGCGCACCCTTATTACGGGCGGCGCGGAAATTGCCATAACCGGCTGCAACCCCCTTTCCACCCAGGATGACGTGGCAGCGGCTCTGGCCGAAGAAGGCGTGCGCGTCTGGGCCTACAAGGGCGAGTCCACCGAGGACTACTACCGCTACATCACCAATGTCATTTCATTTAAGCCGCAAATCACGATTGACGACGGATGTGACCTGGTTTCAGAGATCCATAAGAATCATTCCCACCTGATCGATGACATCATCTGCGGCTGCGAGGAAACCACAACCGGCATTATCCGGCTCAAGGCCATGGAGGCGGACAAGGCCCTCAAGTATCCCATGATCGCGGTAAATGACAACAAAACCAAGCATCTCGTGGATAACTACTACGGCACCGGCCAGTCTACAGTTGACGGGATCCTCCGGGCTACAAACATGCTCTATGCCGGCAAAACCTTCGTGGTCTGCGGCTACGGCTCCTGCGGCAAGGGTGTGGCCCAGCGGGCCCATGGCCTGGGCTCCAACGTCATCATAACCGAGGTAGATCCATTCCGCGCTCTTCAGGCGGTCTACGACGGATTCCGGGTAATGAAAATGGAGGATGCCGTAAAGATCGGCGACGTTTTCTGTACGGTTACCGGCAACAAGCATGTGGTCAACCTGGATTTGATGAAAAAAATGAAGCACGGCGCCATCCTGGCCAACTCCGGCCATTTTGACATCGAGCTGGATCTTAAGTCTTTAAACCAGGCTGCAAGCGCCCACAAACAGGTGCGGCCCTTTATGGAAGAATATACCCTTGACGGCAAAAAACTGTTTGTCCTTGGCGAGGGCAGGCTCATCAACCTGGCTGCCGGGGAAGGCCATCCCAGCGAGGTAATGTCCACATCCTTCTGCGGCCAGGCTCTGTCCTGCGAATACGGGGTAAAAAACCGGGAAACGCTGCCCGTAGAGGTACTTCAGCTACCCGGAGAAATCGACAATCGAATCGCAGAGCTCCAGCTCACTGCCATGGGCATTAACATCAATCAGTTAACCGACGAGCAGAAGGAATACCTCAACTCCTGGGAGGAAGGCACCTAATAAATCCAGGGAACTGCCGCCTGCGAATCACCGCCGGCCGGCACGAGCCTCTGACGCAAAAAACCCCGGCGCCGAAGCATCGGCACCGGGGTTTTTCTATCAGCTCGCCGCAGTAAGCCTTCTTTTTATCACATTTCTTTGATTTTATCTGTCAGCTCCGGCACGAACTCCAGGATGTCTGCCTCTACGCCGACATCGGCCACCTGGAATATCGGGGCCTTGGGGTTTTTGTTGACGGCCACGATAAAGGGGTTGCCCTTGATGCCGCCCATGTGCTGAAAGGAGCCGCTGATGCCAAGGGCCATGTAGACCCTGGGTTTGACGGTTTGACCGGAGGTGCCCACCTGACGGGCTTTTTCCAGCCATTTGGCGTCCACAATCGGCCGCGAGCAGGAAACATCGGCGCCCATGGCTTCGGCCAGATCAAATACCATTTCAATATTGTCTTCTTCTTCAATACCGCGGCCCACGGACACCAGGACCTCGGACTTAGTGATGTCCACTTCGCCGGCTTCGGCCTGAACCGTTTCCAGATATTTGCGCTTTACGGAAACATCACCGATTTCACCGGACTTGTCAATTACCTCGCCGCCGCCCGCTTTGCTTTCATCAGCCGCAAAGACGCCGGGGCGCACATTGATCACGGCACCGGCGGAAATATCCACGCTCACGTGAGAGTGGACCTGACCGGCAAATTCCTGCCGGACCACTTTCAGGGTATTGCCTTCAAGGCCTTCTACCTCCACGACATCAGGTCCATAAGCGGAATTGAGCTTCACGGACAGACCCGGGCTCAAATCCATGCCGAAGTGTGCGTGCGGAACCAGCAGCACACCGTCTGCGGGCAGAATATTTACAAGCGCCTTGCGCGCGGCTTCGGCGTCCGGAAAGGAAAAAGCGTCGTTGTCCACCTTCCAGACCGCATTATAAGAGGCGGCCATTTCATTGCAGACCTTGTCCAGATCTCCTCCGGAGCCCATGACAATGGCGGTCACCGAAGCATCGGGAAAAATCTTTTTCGCAACCGTCAGCAGCTCCAGAGCCGAGTCATCCACCACTCCCTGAGTATGCTCGATATATGCAAAAATATCAGCCATTATTTCAACCCTCCTTTGGCTTTCAAGTAATCAATGAGTTTTTCGATGATCTCCTCTGTACTGCCCTCCAGCATCTCTGCGCCTTCGCCCATCTCCGGAAGGAAATAGTCCATGCGCTGGACTTTTGCTGCGCCGGCGCCGACGCTTCCGGCGTCTATACCCAGTTCAGAGGCTCCGTACTGCGGGATCTCGACGGATGCGACTTTGCGAATTCCGCGTATTCCCACATAACGAGGCTCATTGATACCGGTTTGAATCGAAAGAACACAGGGGGTCCCGATCTCATACATGTCCTGATTGCCGCCTTCCACTTCGCGGCCCACCTTGAGCTTGCCATCCTGAACCTCGATGGTATTGACCAGAGATGCATAGGGACAGTCCAGCATGGCTGCGAGCATGCCGCCTACCTCGGCAGCCCCGTCATCAGCCTGAGCGCCTGTCATAATCAAGTCGTAGCTGCCCTTCCTGGCTGCCGCCGCCAGCAGGGTGGCAATGCCCTTGCCGTCCGAGCCCTCGAATGCATCGTCGCTTAGCAGCAGTCCGTTTTGAGCGCCCATTGCCATCTCGCGGCGCAGTACCTCTTCAGCCTCTTCATCGCCTACTGTGACGACTGTTACAGAGCCTCCGACCTTGTCCACGATCTGGATGGCCTCTTCAACTGCGTAGTTGTCCCACTCATTGACCGAATAGACAAGATCGTCTCTTTCGATGTCGTTCCCCTCGCTGTTGATTTCAATCTCGTTTTCAGCAGTGTCGGGAACTCGCTTGACGCATACCAAAATTTCCATATTCTCCTCCACCTAATCTGTTTGAAATAAGTTAACAGATGTTTTGCTTACGTCTGTATAGTTGCAAGCCTGACACGTTTTGCTATGCGGCCAGGTGGGAGGCGATCAGTTCGCCCAGATCAATCACCTCCATCCTGCCCTCCAGACCGGCCACCTTAATGCCGTCCTCGATGTTGGTCAGGCAGAAGGGACAGGCGGTGACAATAACATGTGCCCCTGCTTCACGTGCCATCCGGACCCGCTTGACACCCATTCGCTCATCCTCTGTAGGCTCATAGAAAAGCATCAGGCCGCCGCCGCCGCAGCAAAAAGAACGGTCCCGGCTCCTTAGCATCTCCACCCTCTGAATTCCGGGAATGCAGTCAATGGCAGCCCTCGGGTCTTCATAGATCTCATTGTGGCGACCCAGATAACAAGGGTCGTGGTAGACAAAAAGTTTGTCCTTTTCCTCCTCGGTGACACCGGAGAGTTTGATTTTTCCGGACTTCACCGCTTTCAGAATTGCCTGGCTGATGTGCTCCACGGGCGGAAGACCCGAATATTCCTTGGTCAGAGCGTTGTAAGCATGCGGGTCACCGGTTACAATGCGCCTGGCCCCGCTCTGCAGGATAGCCCCGGTATTATGTGCCTTGATGTCCTGGAAGAGCATTTCTTCGCCGAAACGCTTGATCTCATTGCCGGAGTCCTTCTCTGCTTTGCCAAGAATACCGAAATCGATCCCCGCAGCCGCCAGCACTTTTGCATTAGCCTGGGCAACTGCCTGCATGCGGTCGTCATAAGAGGTGCAGGAGTCCACAAAGTATAAGGTATCTACTGTATCGCCCTTGTCCAGGACCTTAACCTCGCAGTCCTCCATTTCCTTGCACCAGTCCGCCCGCTTTTTCTCCAGCTTGCCGTAGGGATTGCCGCGTTTCTCAAGCGACTGCAGAGGCTTCTGCAGACTCTGGGGAACATTGCCTTCATCCACCATGGCGCGGCGAAGGTCCACGATCTTGTTGATATATTCGATTCCGAGCGGGCACTCCTGCTCGCAGGCCCCGCAGGTGGTGCAGGACCAGATCTCGTCTTCGGAGAAGATATCTCCGATCAGGACACCGCCGGGGGAAAACTCGCCCAGGACGGGATAATGAGAAAAGGCGTAATCCCTGGCTTTAAGCGAAATAAAACGCGGCGAAAGCGGTCTTCCCACTGCATTGGCCGGGCAGTTGTCCGAGCAGCGGCCGCAGTCAGCACAGGTATAGAAGTCCAGAATATCCTTCCAGGTAAAATCCTCGAACTTTTTCACGCCAAAGGATTCCAGGTCATCGAGCTGCTCGTCGCTGATACCGTAGCGTACCGGCCGGATATTGCCTTTCTCCAGGCGCATGAAGTAGACATTGAAAATGGAGGTAATGACATGAAAATGCTTGCCCATGGGCAGAAAACACAAAAACAGGAAAAATACCACGTCATGCACATAATAGGCCAGCACATGAAGGTTCTGCAGGACGGCATGGGATTCATCCAGCAGCATATTCTTAAAAACCCATCCGAGGGTTGCCGGCGCCAGAAAGTCCGGTTCAAGTCCTGCCTGTACCTGCGCAGCTACATGGCAAGCCTCGAAAAGGCTCTCAGAAACCATCAGTGCGGCAATGAAGAAAAGAACCAGCATGGCCTCCCATGTATGATCATGTGGATAGGCCTCTGTATACTGGTAGCGCTCCGGCTTGAACAGTCCCCGCCGGATCCCGGCAATCACGACTGCAAAAAAAACCGCAGTGGCGGCGTAATCTTTAAGGGCATAGTAGATGTCGCCCAGAAAAGTGTTAAGGCCGGGAAAGACAAAATCAGCGGAAATCCCCTTGATAACAAGTTCCGTGGAACGTATGGAGAGAATCAGAAAACCAAAGAAAATAATAATGTGCAGTACGCCGGCCACCATGTAGCGTGGATGCCGCCATTGGGCCAGCCAGATTTTGAGGATGTTTTTCACCCGTCTTGCCGGGTGGTCAAAACGCTGGTCCGGCCTGGCCTTTACAATGGGAGCCAGCCGTTTTGCAATAATATAGGCAAACGCGGCAACCGCCACCACCGGGATCAGAAATGAAAATATGACTGTGGGAATGCCGAACACGTCAAAAGCTGCCGGGGATTGCAATAAAGGTTCCATGATATGCGTCCCTTCTCCTTTTTTCACGGTGCGCAGCAGCGGGTCCTTGGACAGCCACGCCGCACAATATCCAATAATCTTAATATACTATGAATAAACATTTACTCATAATGGAAATTAACTGCTCAGTCAAGAAAAAATTCTCCGCCCCGAGGGCCCGGCGCCTGCAGCCGGGGGCAGACAATTCAGGGGACTCTTTGCAGCAAAAAGCCCCCTGAAATCGTACAGCCCATATATCGGAGCAGGACGGATTCTATACCAACTTATCCAATAAAGGAGGCTTCGTCAATTTCCACGGCTGCGCCGTTTGTTGTGAGTATAGAGTTCATTTTGCCCAGGGTTGTGGGCAGCACCGTATAGATAAAAAACTCCAGACTCTTGATCTGTCCTTCATAAAAAGGAACATCCTTTTTCTTGGCCTTTGCCAGCGCCTTCTTGGCTATGGCTGCCCGCCACAAAAGCTGCCAGGACAGCACCACATCCCCGCATACCTCCATAAGCGGATAGGCATAGGCAAAAGCCTGCTGCATCTTCTCGGACATGGCGGTCTTGCCCAGCCCCATGGCCACTTCACCCAGCTTGTTCACCGCTTCCTCCAGCTTGGCGGCGTGGTCTTCAAGGCCCTCTATCTCTTTGGCCTGATTGATTGTGTTCATAACCTCGCCCATCAGGTCCATGACCAGCTTGCCCTTTTTCATCCCGAGTTTTCTGCCCAGCAGATCCATCGCCTGGATGCCGTTGGTGCCTTCGTAAATCTGGGTAATCCGGCAGTCGCGCACAAGCTGCTCCTGCGGGTAGTCACTGATATAGCCGTAGCCGCCAAAAACCTGCATGCCCAAATTGCACGTATCATACGCCCGGTCGGTGACATAGCCCTTGGCGATGGGAATCAGGATATCGACCAGGTCCTGATACTTTTCCTTGTCCTCGTCCGCATCCGACATCAGTGTCATATCCTCGCAATAGGCCACGTAATAGAGCAGACTCCGCATACCCTCCACATAAGCCTTCATGCTCAGAAGCATCCGCCGGACATCCGGATGCTGAATAATAGGAACCCCGGGGGCCTCTTTTTCCAGCATCTTGCTGATATGGCGCCCCTGGATCCGCTCCTTTGCATAATTGACCGACTCGATATAGGAAGCAGTTGCACAGGCAAACCCCTGCATACCTACCAGCAGCCGCGCGCCGTTCATCATTTTGAACATGGCCCGCATGCCCTTGTTTTCCTCGCCAAGAAGGGTTCCGATGCAGCCGCCCTTCTCACCAAGGTTCAGCACGCAGGTAGCGTTTCCGTGAATGCCCATCTTTTCTTCAATTCCGGCGCAGACCACATCATTGAACTCCCCCGGACTGCCGTCGTCGTTTACCCGGTATTTGGGCACCAGGAAAAGCGAAATCCCCTTGGTGCCTGAAGGCGCGCCCTCGATCCGGGCCAGCACGGGGTGCACAATATTTTCGCAGAGGTCATGGTCACCGCTGGAGATAAAAATTTTCTGTCCGCTGATGGTGTATGTGCCATCGCCGTTGGGAACAGCCGTGGTTTCCAGGGCTCCCACGTCAGAGCCGGCGTTTGGCTCGGTAAGCAGCATTGTGCCGCCCCATTTGCCTGTGTACATGTTTTTCAGAAAAAGCCTCTTCTGCTCATCGGTTCCAAAACTCTCCACCAGGTTGGCGGCGCCGTGGGTGAGCCCCGGGTACATCATGAAAGCATAGTTGGCTCCGTTAAAATATTCTGATGCAGCCATGGCCACCGTATTCGGCATCCCCTGGCCGCCCCAGTCCGGGTTTTCCTGCATAGCCAGCCATTCACCCTCTTTGAACAGCTCAAAAGCCCGGTGAAAGGACTCGGGGACACTCACCTTGCCGGCCTCAAAGGTGCATCCCTGCTCATCTCCTTCCTTGCGGGTAGGAAGAATTTCTTTTACTGCAAGATTGCGGGCCTCGGAGACAATGAGATCCACCGTCTTCTTATTAAACTCTGCAAACTGTTCATGCCTGCTGAAGTCTCCAACCTTGAACTGCTCATGCAGGACAAAATCCACGTCCCTCCGATCCGAAATCGATTGTGCCATATTCATCTGCTCCTTTTACATAAAACATTAATATTGATGACTGCTGTATTCTTTTCTTCCAATTCCCTTCAGGTATAAATCCACAAGCGGATCGGCCATGGTGGTCAGATCGTATTTTCCGCCGGTGGTTACCCAGGAATTGATCACCTCGTTGACTGCACCCAGAATAAAGCGCTTGACCAGTCCGGTCTGAAAATCCCGCCTTATACTTCCCTCGCTTTGTCCCTGGGCTATCACTTCTTCCAGGATATCGAGATACATCTTCGTGATATCCTTTATATACTCATCTGCCACATAACGCGCCTGCAGGGCCTCCCGCTGAAAAACCACCGCCATATTCCTGTCCCGCTGAAATTCGTAGAGATGATGGCGGATGAGATTTCGCAATTTTTCTTCGGCAGATGTAGCCTCTTCCACCGTTTCCCGAAACCGCTGAAAAACTTCCCGGGTGCGGTGGTTGAAAAAGCTGTTCAGGATATCGGCTTTATTTTTGAAATATATATAGATGGTGCCGTCTGCTACCCCTGCCTCGCGGGCCACCTGAGATATAGTGGCTTTATAGAAGCCCTGCTCGGCAAATATTTTAATAGCGGCATTCATAATCTGCTGGTATTTGCCGTTGCTTTTATTTATTTTATCCTGGCGCGGAATAGCAGCACTCCTTTAAAAAATGAATATCCATTCAGTGAATGAAGATTCATTCATTAACAGGGGGTTTTTTCCCTTGTCAAGAAAAAATTCAGGATACCCTGAGAATCCCGCCTATTTCCAGAAAAAACCGCGGAAAGTCATTCCTTTACCCGTTCCACGTAATTGCCGGTGCGGGTATCGATACGCACCAGCTGCCCTTCTTCGATAAAGGGAGGGACCTGGGCGACATAGCCGGTCTCCAGGGTGGCGGGCTTGGAGCTGCCCGAAGCGGTGTCGCCCTTAACCCACGGATCCGCTTTGGTAACACGCAACTCGACAAAATTGGGGAGGGAGACGCCGATGGGCCTGCCGTCAAAAAGCAGGACGTCGCATTTGGTATTTTCCTTGAGCAGCTTTGAGGCGGTTTCGCCAATCTGATCTTCGGTGAGAAATTCCTGCTCATAGGTGGAGGTGTTCATGAAACAGTACTGATCGCCGTCAAAATAGAGAAACTCCATCTCCTGCTCTTCAAGGTTGGCTGGCTTGAACTTGTCTCCGGAGCGGTAGGTCCTGTCGATCTGAGAGCCGGTGAGCATATTTTTAAGCTTACACTTATACAGAGCCTGGCCCTTGCCGGGCTTGACAAACTCAAAATCCACAATCACATAAGGCTCGCCTTCAATTTCAATCTTCAGGCCCTTCCGAAGATCGCCGCATTCATACATGATCGTTTTCTCCTTTTATTCTAACAGGTTTTCGTTTTTCGGGTTCTAATGCCGTATATGCTCCCGCAGTTGTTTTTCAGCCCGGCGCGCCTCGCTTACAAACTGTCGTACTTTTTCCCAGTCTTTCTGAAACCGCAGCGGCCGGCCGGCATTATCCAGCGCGTTTGTCCGGCTGCAGGAGTCAACCCCCGCAGGCTGCACGGATGTGACAGCTTCAAAAACATTTTCAGGGGAAAGCCCGCCTGCCAGAATCACCGGTATCCGGCTTGCAGCCGCGAGTTTTTGTGCCGTCTGCCAACAGCAGACATCGCCGGTAATTCCTACAAACCCGTCCACCGGCTGAACAGCCGCGTCCGGCACCAGGGTGTCTGTTAAAAAATAATCACTGACCGGCTCAAAAGGAGCCGCAAGCTCTAAAACCGGACTTTTCTGTTGCGCGCCGGTCCGGACAATCGGAATCGAGCGCATAATACGGATATGTGGGAAGCGCTGCCGCACCTGCTGCTGCAGATCAACAAGGAATTTCACCTTTTCCCGGCCCATGGCGCCTTGCGGGGTAATATCCTCGCAGAAATGGACTATATCGGGTCTGTAGTAGTTAAGCGCGGCAAAAACAGCATCCCGGCTGCTAAAAAGAACAATCAGACTGCTGGTTACGCCCCTTTCCGCTGCAGTGCGAACTGTTTGATAAAGCCGGGGCTGTTTCCAGTCTTTCTCAGAGAGCACAACGCTTCCTATATGGTCCACCCCGCAGGCTGCTGCTTCTTCAGCCTCCTGCGGGGTCTGAATTTCATAAATCTGTGTAATTATGCGGTCCATGGGAGCCTGCCATCAGGTACGCCAAAATTCAGTTGACATTTCCGGCTTGCTTTAACATATTAATTTTATTTAATCAAATTCTTTAGATACACTCCTAATCGCCCAGTATCATTGCATTATGAGGAAGGCATGATCGTCGTTATCGATTTCGGCTCCCAATACAACCAGCTTATTGCCCGGCGGGTCCGGGAATGCCGCGTCTACTGTCAGATAGAGTCCCCGGAAACCGCGATGGAGGCGATCCGATTACTGCATCCGGAAGGCATCATACTCTCCGGAGGCCCCTCCAGCATCTACGAAGAAAACAGCCCCAAGCTGGATCCGGCCGTATTTGAGCTGGGTATCCCTGTTCTCGGCATCTGCTACGGAATGCAGTTTATGATCTACAGCCTCGGCGGCATGGTCGAAAAAGCTGCCAGGCGGGAATACGGTTTCACAGAACTCTCCATCAAAAGCCGCGTAAAAATTTTTGACAAAATCAAGGAGCAGACAAGCTGCTGGATGAGCCACGGCGACTCTATTGCCGCGCTCCCTTCCGGTTTTACAGCCGCCGCATCCACTCCCGGAACCGAATTTGCGGCTGTGGCAGATTCCCGCCGCAGGCTCTACGGCCTGCAGTTTCATCCGGAAGTCCATCACACGCCCAGGGGCAAGCAGATGCTCAAAAACTTTGTGGTCGGCATATGCGGCTGCAAGCAGAACTGGACCATGAAATCCTTTGCCAAAAATGCCGTCTCCGAAATCCGGCAATCCGTGGGAGATAAAAAGGTAATCCTCGGTTTAAGCGGCGGGGTGGATTCTTCGGTAACCGCGCTTTTAATTCACAAGGCCATCGGCAAAAACCTTACCTGCATTTTTGTGGACAACGGGCTGCTTCGGCTAAACGAGGCTGATCGGATGAAAAAACTGCTCAAACAGCATCTAGACATCAATATCCGCTTTGTCAATGCCGGAAAGCAGTTTCTTGATGCTCTCGCCGGAGTTACCGACCCGGAAAAAAAACGCAAAATCGTCGGCAAAGTCTTCATGGATATCTTCGAGGCGGAGGCAAAAAAGATCCGGGGTGCAGAATTTCTCGCACAGGGAACGCTGTATCCGGACATCATAGAATCCCGCTCCGCTTTTGGCGGTCCTACATCGATCATCAAAACCCACCACAATGTAGGCGGGCTGCCAAAAAAAATGAAGCTCAAACTGGTGGAGCCGCTGCAGTTTCTTTTCAAAGACGAAGTGCGCAAACTTGGCCGTGCGATCGGCCTGCCTGAAGAACTTGTATGGCGGCAGCCCTTTCCCGGGCCGGGGCTTGCCATTCGGATACTGGGAGAGGTAAAGCGCCGGCATTTGAGCCTGCTGCGGCAGGCAGACGCTATTCTGCTTGAAGAAATCAAGGCGGGCGGCTATTATAAACAGCTATGGCAGTCCTTTGCCGTACTGCTGCCGCTGAAAAGCGTCGGTGTGATGGGGGATAAAAGAACCTACGAAAACATCATCTCCATCCGGGCGGTTACCAGTAAAGACGCCATGACCGCAGATTGGGCGAGACTCCCCTACAAACTGCTGGGCCGCATCTCCAATCGGATTATAAATGAAGTCAACGGGGTAAACCGTGTGGCATATGATATCAGCTCTAAACCGCCCGGCACCATTGAATGGGAATAAATACCATGGACGAAAGCAAAGATTCCGGATTTAACATAGGACTCGATCAGCCGGGGCCCGAAAGAGAACCAGAAGCCGAAACTGTAAAACTTCCCCAACAGCCGAAGCGGCAGAAAAAGCCTGCGGAGAAAAGCAAAAAACAGGGGGATTCAGCCGTGCTTGTCCTTTTTATAGGGGTTTTGGTGCTTTGTTTGCTGCTGGGATGGGGCTATTATGATATCCGGCAGCGGCTCAGCATCATTAATACATCCGGCTCCGAAGAGGTAGCCCGGCTCTCCCGCCGGGTCAACACGCAGCTCACTGATCTGGAAAACACCGTCTCCGCTATAAAAAAGGCAAGAGAAAAAGACCTGGCGGATCTTGAAAACCGGATGGAAGATACAGCCAGCAGCGTCAAGCAGCTCCGGTCCAGCATCAGCTCATTCGAAGAAAACCTTGGCGGCTTCCGGAAAAAGCTTGCCCCCCTGGAAGAACAGATGACGAAGCAGGGCGGCCAACTGGCCGGGATGCAGGAGAGAGTTGCAGAGATTGACGGCCTGAAAAAGAATCTGGCCGCTCATACAGACAAAATCAGCAGTCTCAGCGCCAGCCTGGAGGAGCTTTCAAACACAAAGGTAACCCCGGAGACTCTGGACAAAGCCTTAGAAAAGCAAAGACAGAATTTCAAAAACAACATGGCGCATGCCACCGCGGCCTTCAACAGTGAAATATCCTCCTTGCAGAACAGGCTGCAAAGCCTTTCCGGAAATCTGGAAGGCCTGGAAGAGAAAATAGAGGAACTCCAGCAGGCAGTAGAGGCAAAAAACGCTGCTGGCAAAAAGGGCGAAATCATTGAACAGGAAATCCAGTGACAGCCGGGCGGGCGGATGGATAAGCAAACCCTGAAGCAAATCCTTACCGCGGTATCCAGCGGCAGGAGCACGGTGGACGAGGCCGCAGCAGCGCTTAAAAACAGCTGGGCGGAGGATATCGGCTACGCTCATATCGATCATCACCGCAGTATTCGAAAAGGTTTCCCCGAGGTTATATTCGCACCGGGCAAAAATGCGGAACAAATTATCGGCATCATGACAAAAATGGCCGCCCGGGAAACCGTTGTCCTTGTAACCCGCCTGGATCCGGATAAAGCTGAGACAGTTAAGACTCATTTCCCCCGGGCTCGTTACCATGAAGATGCAAGGCTTCTTCTGCTCTCTGCCCGGGAAATCGCAATAAGCGGCTCCGGCACGATTTTGGTGGTTTCAGCGGGAACATCGGACATCCCTGTAGCGCGGGAGGCACTTCTCACAGCCCATGCTATGGGGAATGCAGTAGATTCAGTATTTGACGTAGGCGTTGCAGGCATCCATCGTTTATTTCATTACAAAGAAAAGCTGGAAGCCGCAGCGGTCCTGATAGTGGTGGCAGGAATGGAGGGGGCGCTGCCAAGTGTGGTTGCGGGTCTTGTGGATCGACCGGTTATCGGGGTTCCCACAAGCGTTGGATACGGTGCCGGGCTGAACGGATTTACCGCGCTTTTCTCCATGCTTTCCAGCTGCAGCTCCAACGTTGCGGTGGTCAACATCGACAACGGCTTCGGGGCCGGCTACATGGCCTCCATGATCAATCATCTGCCCAATGAAACCAAGCCGGAAGGGTAAACGCATGCGCAGTTTATTACTGGTTGGACTTTTAGTCGTCACCCTGATCGTTGGCATCCTCGTTGTCCGGAATATGAGGACCGAAACCGCGGATGGCTCCAAAAAAACGGAGTCCATTGATCGGGCCCGGCAGGCAAAAGACCAAGTGGAAGGGGCGGCCGAGGAGGCGGCAAAGCGGATGAAGGAAGCCGGGAAGTTGAGGGGGGATAAGCTGAGGCACTGAGGCACTGAGGCACTGAGGCACTGAGGCACTAAGTGAATAAGGAAAACTTCCTTTTTATAATTCTTTACCCAGGCTAATGAGCGTCCCTTTTATTATAAAAAGATGCAATCCTTTCCCCCTTAGTGCCTCAGTGCCTTAGTGCCTTAGTGCCTTAGTGCCTTAGTGCCTTAGTGCCTTTCCTCCCTTAGGACCTCACAAAAAAAGCCCCTGTACCAGCCGTCATAACGGCAGTAACAGGGGCTTTCTATAAAAATATTCCGGCAGCGTCCTACTCTCCCACACGGCTTCCCGTGCAGTACCATCGGCGCTAAAGGGCTTAACTTCCGTGTTCGGGATGGTGACGGGTGTATCCCCTTTGCCATCACCACCGGAATAAGTTTGCAATGTAGCCTCATCAAAACGCTCAGCCCAAATATAGATTGTGGCTAAGCCGCACGGCCGATTAGTACCGGTTAGCTCAATGCGTTGCCGCACTTACACACCCGGCCTATCTACCTCGTCTTCTTCAAGGGGCCTTCAGTTCCGGTGTCTCCACCGGAAGGGATATCTTATCTCGGGGGAGGCTTCCCGCTTAGATGCTTTCAGCGGTTATCCCGACCGAACGTAGCTACCCAGCT
>JAWOFF010000059.1:0-20253 GCA_046482325.1 Desulfosalsimonadaceae bacterium | reverse complement strand
CGTGATATCACAGGGAAATTATAAATTCACCCCGGGCCGGCTGTCACCGCAGGCCGCCTCCCCGCTGCAGTGCCTTGATCTGCATCAGATTGCGCATCTGCATCTGCTGCTGGCGGCCGGAAAGACCCCAAACCGCAATGGGAGCCGCGGGCCTTGCCGCGGCCGGCACCTGCTCTTCCGCTGCTGCCGAGAATTCGGCTTCCTCAACCGCCAGCGCCGCCTCCTCGGCCGTGATATAGGCTGCCACCGCTGATATGGCCGCCGCCTTTTTCCGGTCCTTTTTCATCATCACTCCGTTAGCAGGTTTTAGGTTTTAAATTTTAGGTGTAAGGAACAAAGTCCTTTCCTCTGGTTTCCAGTCTCTAATTCCCGACCTTCAGTTTCTAGTCTCTAGTCTCTAGTCTCTAGTCTCTAGTCTCTAGTTTCTAGACTGGTATATTACCATGCTTTTTGGGAGGCAGCATCTGGCGCTTGCTGCACATGATCTCCAGCGCCTCGATCAGCCGGGGCCGGGACTCGCTGGGAACAATCACGTCATCGACATAGCCTCGCCGGGCAGCCCGATAGGGATTGGAAAAAAGTTCGCGGTACTCCTCGATTTTTTCCTTCCGTTTGGCTTCCGGGTCGTCCGCCTCCTTGATGGTCTTGCGGTGAATAATATTGGCCGCTCCTTCAGCCCCCATCACTGCGATTTCCGCAGAAGGCCAGGCGAAAGCGATGTCCGCGCCCAGATGCTTGGAGGACATGGCAATATAGGCGCCGCCGTAATCCTTGCGCACGATCAGCAAAAGCTTGGGTACCGTGGCCTCTGAATAACACCACAGCAGTTTGGCCCCGTGGCGGATAATACCGCCCCATTCCTGGTCACTTCCCGGCATATAGCCGGGCACGTCTGCAATGGTGAAAATCGGTATGTTAAACGCATCGCAGAAACGGATAAAACGGGTGGCCTTGTCCGAGGCGTCAATATCGAGGCAGCCGGCCAGATAATTGGGCTGGTTTGCGATAATGCCCACGGTTCTTCCGTTTAACCTGGCAAAACAAATAACCATGTTCTTGGCGTACAGCGCATGGGGTTCAAAACAGACGCCATTGTCAACGATGGCTTCGATAATGGTTTTAACGTCATAGGCGCTGTTGGGATCCTCCGGGATGAAGGAATCGAGTTCCGGGGCGGTCCGGCCGGGATCATCCCCGCTCTCCATAATCGGCGGATCCTCCATATTGTTCTGCGGCAGATAGGAGAGCAGATCTTTTATCCCGTCGATGGCGTCACTTTCGGAATCATAGGCAAAATGTGCGACCCCGCTTTTTTCATTATGGGCAATCGCGCCCCCGAGATCCTCAAAAGTGATCTCCTCGCCGGTAACGCTCTTGATTACCTGCGGCCCGGTGATAAACATGTGGCTGGTTTTCTTGACCATAAAAATCCAGTCCGTCATGGCCGGCGAGTAGACCGCCCCTCCGGCAGTGGGCCCCATAATCGCCGATATCTGCGGAATGACACCTGAACAGATAGAGTTGCGGTAGAAGATTTCGCCATAGCCGCAGAGCGCGTCGACCCCTTCCTGTATGCGGGCCCCGCCCGAGTCGTTGAAGCCCACCACCGGCGCCCCGGCCTTGTGGGCCATATCCATGATTTTACAGATCTTTTTGGCATGCATCTCGCCAAGAGTGCCGGCCCTGACGGTAAAATCCTGGGCAAAGGCGAATACCGGCCGGTTATTTACGTATCCATAACCCGTAACCACTCCGTCTGCCGGAATATCGCTTTCAGCCATGCCGAAATCCACGCACCGGTGCTTGACGAACATATCCACTTCCCGAAACGTGCCTGGATCAAAGAGATTGTCAAGCCGTTCGCGGGCGGTCATCTTGCCCTGCTCGCGCTGCCTGGCCACGCTCTTTTCTCCTCCCATTTCCAGCGCCTGTTTCCTGAGCTTTTTGAGTTCTTCAACTTTGTCAGCGTTGC
The DNA here is from genome assembly GCA_046482325.1 of Desulfosalsimonadaceae bacterium. Lineage (GTDB taxonomy): Bacteria > Desulfobacterota > Desulfobacteria > Desulfobacterales > Desulfosalsimonadaceae > M55B175. The sequence goes on along the minus strand of JAWOFF010000059.1, from coordinate 18,281 downwards.
GCCCCATTATTCGTTCCTTTCCTCTTGCCGGGTGAATATATCCAGCATCTTTCTAACCGCCGCCGTGGGCGTGGTTTCACCATTCTCCACCGCGCGCTTGAGCGACGGCAGGCTCTGCCGTATCTCAGGGGTGGTATAGAACCACTCCTTCAGTCCTTCCTCCAGTAAAAAATGCATCCAGTCCAGGGCCTGGCTCTTTCGTTTGGCATCAAGTTCGCCGGTCCGGGTAAGCTTTCTGCGATGGGCGAGCACCGTCTCCCATATTTCCATCACCCCTGCCATAGTGAGTGCGCTGCAGGTCATAACCGGCGGCACCCAGGCCGATTCGGGCGGCAGAAGCAGATGAAGCGCGTCCTCAAATGTCTTGCGTGTTTTTTCCGCATTTTCTACATTACCGCCGTCCGCCTTGTTCACAGCAATGGCGTCTGCAAGCTCCAGCACGCCCCGTTTAATCCCCTGCAGCTCGTCGCCGGCGCCGGCAAGCATCAAAACCAGGAAAAAATCCACCATGGAAGCCACCGAAACCTCGGATTGACCGACCCCAACGGTTTCCACGATAACCACATCGAAACCCGCCGCCTCACAGATCAGCATGGCCTCCCTGGTCTTGCGGGACACACCCCCCAGCGAACCGCCGGAAGGCGAAGGCCGAATAAACGCCCTTTCATGGGCGGAAAGCTTCTCCATTCGGGTCTTGTCCCCCAGGATACTGCCACCGGAGCGGGCGCTGCTGGGGTCCACCGCAAGGATGGCCAGCCGGTGGCCCTTATCCACCAGCTCCAGCCCCATGTTTTCAATGAACGTGCTTTTCCCGGCTCCCGGAACACCGGTTATGCCCAGTCGAATGGCGTTTCCGGTGTCTGGCAGCAGTCCGTCGAGCACGCTTGTTACGAGGGACTGATGCTCGTGCAGGGAACTCTCAATCAAGGTGATGGTCTTTGCCAGCACCTTGCGGTCCCCTGCTCTGACCCCCTGAATAAAGTAGTCGGCATCCGGCTCCATTAACGCTGCTCCAGCGCATTTAATACCTGGTTGGCCGAATCCGTCACCGCAGTTCCCGGGCCGAAAACGCTGGAGACCCCGCATTTATAGAGAGACTCGTAGTCGCCCGGCGGAATGATGCCGCCCACCACCACGAGCACATCCTCTGCGCCCTCTTTTTTGAGCTCTTCGATAAGGGCCGGAACCAGTTCCTTGTGGCCGGCTGCAAGACTGGAAACCCCCACCACGTGCACGTCGTTTTCCACCGCCATCCGGGCGGCCTCTGCAGGGGTTTGAAACATGGGGCTGATATCCACATCAAAACCGAGGTCCGCGTAGGCGGTGGCAACCACCTTGATTCCCCGGTCATGGCCGTCCTGACCCATCTTGGTAACCAGTATCCGCGGCCTGCGGCCCTCTTTTTCGGCAAACTGCCCGGTGCGCTTGCGGATGGAGGCAATGATGGCGTCGTCCTTATACTCCGATGCGTATACGCCGGAAATGCACTGGGTTGTGGCAACATAGCGGCCGAACACCTTTTCCATGGCATCGCTGATCTCGCCCACGGTTGCCCGGGCCCGCACGGCCTCAATGCTTGCTTCCAGAAGATTGCCGCCGGATTCCGCGTACTTGGTGACCTTCTCCAGGGCTGCCTTCACAGCTGCATCGTCTCTGCTGCTGCGTATGGACTTCAGACGCTCGATCTGCTCGTCGCGCACCGCGGCAGAAATCTCGCGGACATCAATCTCGTTTTGTTCATCCACCTGGTATTTATTGACGCCCACGATGGCTTCCTGTCCCTGGTCGATCTTGGCCTGCCGGCGCGCTGCGGCCTCCTCAATGCGCATTTTGGGCATGCCGGACTCAATGGCCCTGGCCATGCCGCCCATCTCTTCTACCTCGTTGATGATTTTTCTGGCCTCCTCCACAATTGATTGAGTAAGCGATTCAATATAATAGGATCCCCCCACCGGGTCGACCACATCTGTTATATGGGTCTCCTCCTGTACAATTAACTGCGTATTGCGCGACAGGCGCGCTGAGAAATCCGTGGGCAGGCTCACCGCTTCATCAAAGGAATTGGTGTGCAGGGACTGGGTTCCGCCCAGTACGGCCGCCAGGCATTCCAGGGTGGTCCGGATAATATTGTTGTAGGGATCCTGCTGGGTAAGGCTCCAGCCCGAGGTCTGTACATGGGTGCGCAGCATCATGGACTTGGGGTTTTTCGGAGAGAACTGCTCCATCAACTCCTTCCACAAAAAGCGCGCAGCGCGCAGCATGGCAATTTCCATGAAAAAGTTCATGCCCACGCCGAAGAAAAAGGAAAGCCGGGGAGCGAAGTCATCAATATTTAAACCGGTATTCAAAGCGGTTTTTACGTATTCCAGCCCGTCGGCCAGTGTAAAGGCTGTCTGCAGCACCGAATCCGCGCCCGCCTCCATCATGTGATAGCCGCTTATGCTGACAGTGTTGAACTTGGGGATGTTTTTCGAGCAGTAAGCGATAATATCGGAGACAATCCGCATGGAGGGGCCGGGCGGATAAATATAGGTGTTGCGGGTAAGGTATTCCTTCAGGATATCGTTCTGGATGGTGCCCCGGAGCTTTTCCTGGGCCACGCCCTGCTCCTCGCCGGCCACGATGTATCCCGCCAGAATCGGCAGCACCGCGCCGTTCATGGTCATGGACACGGTCATTTCATCCAGAGGAATCCCGTCAAACAGGATCTTCATATCCTCCACTGAGTCCACCGGCACCCCGGCTTTTCCCACATCTCCGGAAACCCGCGGATGATCCGAGTCATAGCCGCGGTGGGTGGCCAGGTCGAAGGCAATGGAAAGCCCCTTCTGCCCTGCGGCCAGGCTCCTGCGGTAGAACTCGTTGGATTCCTTTGCCGTGGAAAAACCGGCGTACTGGCGGATGGTCCACGGCCGGTTGGTGTACATGGTCGCGCGAACGCCGCGTACAAAAGGCTCTATTCCGGGAAGAGTGTTTTCAAACGGAACGTTTTCCAGGTCTTCCCTGATATAGAGAGGCTTTATGGTAATGCCTTCAGGGGTGCTGCGGTTCAGGTCTTCAACCGGCTTGCCCTTAAGCTCTTTTTCGGCAAGTTCTTTCCATTTTGAAATGTCCGGATGATCACTCATTGGTATACTCCATAATTAATGTGCTTGGTTTAAGGATAGACAGGCCTATCGCTGGCAAAGCTCAACAAGAACGCCGTTTGTGGCGCTGGGATGCAGAAAGGCAATCCGTGCACCACCCGCCCCTTTGCGCGGGTTCTCATCGATCAGCCGCACGCCTTTTTCCTTTAACTCGGCCAGCGCCTGGTCGATATCGTCCACCTGAAAGGCTACATGCTGGATGCCCTGTCCCTTTTTCTCGATATACTTGGCAATGGGTCCGTCCGGCTCCGTGGACTCCAAAAGCTCCACCTCACTTTCCCCAACAGGGAAAAACCCGGTTTTCACCTTCTGCTCGGAGACGATTTCGTCTCCGGCGTGCGGAAGTCCGAGGATATCTGTCCAGAAGGTTCGGGCCTGCTCCATGTCACTTACGGCTATTCCGATATGATCGACTTTCAGCAGTTTCATAAGCAGCTCCTTGTTTTTATGGATTTGGCAGCATGGCGCAAACTGTAAAACACGTTTACGTTTATATCACAAAGTTGCGAAAAAAACCAGCGTATGTAAGGCCTGCTTATCTTTCACCTAAACAAAGAGTTTCAGGCGCTTTTACTGTGCCGCGTTCCTTCAAACATCAATGCACAGAATTGCTCCGTCAGCGCATCCGGATCAATGGGGCCGTCATTGATAACAGCCGGCAGGACCAGGTGTTCGACCCCGCCCAGAATAACCTGCCGGATGCTTTTGGCCTGAAGATCACTGCGAATTTCCTTTTTTTCCATGCCCTCGCGGATGATATCCAGCATCATGCTGCTGTATTGCCGGACGATGTCATAGGTTTCGCTGGCAAAATAGCCCGGATAGTTACGCACCTCCAGCAGCAGAATTTTGGAGAAAACCCTGTCCTGGTTATAGAAATAGAAGCTGCTCCAGATCAGTTTGCGCAGCTTGTTCTCCGCCCCTTCAATGCCCTTTAAACCCCAGTGCACCTGCTCCACAAAGTTTTCCAGATACTCGTCCAGCACGGCATGCAGAAGCCCGCGCTTATCGCCGAAGTACCGGTAGATAAGAGCCTCGTTAACACCGGAAGTCCTTGCGATCTCGGCGGTTGTAATCGAGCTGAAATCCTTCCGGGCCAGCAGCTCCCGAAGTGCATCGGCCAGCTTGGTCCGCCCGGAAGGCTTGCCCTGGGATTCATTTGAAGAATTTTTTCCGCGTTTACCCATTTCATCTCAACAGCAGAGGCAGAATTAGCTGTACTATATATATCGAATTACGTAAAACTTACTTACATTTTAAACCACTGTCAAACATTTTTTTCTGAAAAAAAGGCACTCTCAGGGGGTAAGCGAACTGCGGGAAAAAGGCCCCGGGGAAGCTCCGCGGCCCGGATGTGCTGCGGCTCTCAGGAGTTAAGAAGAGGGGCTACCTGATACAGACCTTGCGTACCTCCCGCATGTCGCAATGGCCTTCGAAGATTTTTCCTATCCCGTCCTGTTTCAGAGTGGTCATTCCCCCGGCAATCGCCTGGTCACGGATTTGCCCCATGGGCGCGCGGCTCTGGATCAGAAATTTAATGTCGTCCGAGCCCATAAGGAGCTCATGGAGCCCCATGCGGCCCCGATATCCGGTATTATGGCAATGCTCACAGCCAACCGGCCTGTAAAGCACCAGATCGTCCGTGTAGGCAATGCCTACATTCTTTTCAAACAGCTCCGGCCCGTATTCCCGCACAAGCTCATCGTATTCGCTTTTCTCCGGGTGATAAGCCTCCTTGCAGTTGGGACAGAGGGTGCGCACCAGCCTCTGGGCCATAATGGCTATAAGGGCATCGGCAAAATTGAAGGGGTCCATTCCCATGTCCAGAAGCCGGGTGACGCTCTCCGGTGCGCTGTTGGTATGCAGGGTGGAAAATACCAGATGACCGGTAAGAGAGGCCTCAATGCCCATCTGAGTGGTCTCACGGTCGCGCATCTCGCCCACCATGATCACATCCGGGTCAGCCCTTAGAAAGGCCCGCATGGCAGCTGCAAAATCATAGCCGATTTTGGGCTTTACCTGCACCTGGCGGAGCCCTTTCTGGGTAATTTCCACCGGATCCTCGGCTGTCCAGATCTTGCGGTCCACTTCATTGATATGCGCCAGGGCGGAATGAAGGGTGGTGGTTTTTCCGGATCCTGTCGGGCCGCAGCAGAAAATCAGGCCGTAAGGCATGGTCACGGCCTTGAGAAAATTTTCATAGTTACGGTCGGAAAATCCCATCTGATCCAGGGAAATGGGCTCTCCGCTTGCAAGAATCCGCATGACCACATCCTCCAGCCCTCCCTGCGTGGGAACGGTGGCAACACGGAGTTCGATGTTTTTGCCGCCGTATTTTTTAAAACGAATCTTGCCGTCCTGCGGTTTGCGCCGCTCCGCGATATCCAGATCAGACATGATCTTGATCCGGGAAATCACCGCGTTCTTGTAGCTGTAAGGGATAGTCTGATACAGATTACAGGCTCCGTCAACGCGGACGCGGACTTCTGTGTTGACTTTGCCGGGGAAGGGCTCGATATGGATATCCGAAGCTCCGCGATTGCAGGCATCTATAATGATTTTATTGACAAGCTGAACAACCGCGCTGGATTCCTCGGAAACCGCCTCGCTTTCCTCTTCGAAATCAGTATCATCCTCCTGCAGCTGCGAGAGGATATCATTAATGGAGGACTCGCTTTGCTGACCTTCCGAGGTAAACAGGTCGATCAGCTTGACAATATCCTCTTTTATCGCGACATTGAGCTTGACGTCCTTTTTGGGAAACAGGGCCTTGATTTCATCCACACGCCGGACATCATCCGGATTGTCAATAGCTATAACCACTTCCCCGTTCTCCGAGCGGATCGGAACCCAGGTGTTGTTGCGCATGAATTTAACTTTGAGCCCCTGCAGCAGATCGCCCGGAATCGGATAACTACTGCTGTACTCCACCAGCGGCATGTCATAATAGCGGCTCAGCGCCAGGCCGACCTCCCTCTTGGGGATTTTAAAGTCCGATATCAGCACGTTTTCCACGGCCTCGCGTTTTTCCCTGGCCTTGCCCGCCGCCTGGTTGAGTTCCTTCTGGGTGAGGATATGGTTTTCCAGCAGGTAATCGAATTTGCCCTTGCCCTGGGAGGCCATGCGCTTTTGTTTGTAAAGGGCGATACCCATGATCTGCGAGAGTTCGGTAATATTATCCTCGTCGCGGCGGGTAAAGGCTCCGCCGCCCTGACGGTTCATTAACTGCACAACCCCCAGCAGATAGGATTTAAACAGTATCGGCGCGGCCAGAACCTGGCGGGTCCTGAATCCGGTGCGCTGATCCCACCGGTTGTCAAACTGCAGCGACTGGCCGACGGAGGCGAGCTCCTTTTGCTCGTAGACATCCCTGATATTTACCATGCACTGATGGGTGGCGACATAGCCGGCTATGCTTTTTTCGGATATAGGGACCCTGATATCGGCAATCTCCTGACCGGATTTAAACCGCGATACCAGCTCCCGCTTCACACCGTCCACATAGTAAATGGTAATCCGCTCGGCCCCAACCAGGTCAACAATCTCATCCTTTAAATCGATAAGAATCTCATCCAGGTTAAATGCAGCATAAATCTGGTTGCTGATCTCCTGGAGCTTGGTCCGGTACTCCACCTCGGATTTCAGATGTTCAACATTGCCCTCGCCTTTGCTGTTGCCTTCCGGGCCCATTTTTAAAGACTGGCTGAGATTGTTGGATGTCTTCATGGCTTCACTCACTGATTCGTTTGTGTCGATCGGTTAAAACTTAAACTGAGCGTTTCAAATTTTTAAACCCCGGCGATTTCCAATTTTACCGCACCTACCGCGTCAGATGAGGTCTCGGATAGCTGCCTGTAGCCAGGCAGTCATTTCCCTTGTATCAGCGGCAAACATAAAAAACGCTCAATTAAGCTAAAAGTCTGTTACTGGTCTCCGGTGCGGTTAGCCCGGCTTCGGCAATACCAGATGCCGTAGAGTTTCTTTATCCCGCCGCCTATAAGCACAACGCCTATGAGATAGAAACATATCCGGATAAAAACGGCAACGGGTGCAAAATAAGCAATTGTAGCCACCTGCTCCATTACATGCGGAATGCGGAAAAAAAACCCCGTTCCCATCAAAACAAGTGCTATACCCCATACGGTATGGAAGGTATCATGGTAGCTGCCCATAAATAGCCCTGGATACTCCCTTCGGCATATATAAAAAAAGGTTTAAATTCAGGCTTAATCAAGCCGCCACATTCAGCGGCTCTTTTGTATTATATCGGCAACTTTTCCCGCTTGTCAACTTGGATTAGACTTGACCAAAACCTGCTGGATCTTATACTTAGACCTAAACTCAATTTAGGTTAGAGACAGCCTGCCCGGGCACCCGCAAATTCGCAGCAGAAGGAATATCTCCATGACCGAAAACGCTCAGAATGATCAGTATGAACATAAACTGGAACTGCGCAATCTCAGGCTCTCCGATTATGAAGATATAAAGGAAATTATGGAACTTGTCTATCCTTCCATGGGGGGAGCATGGGATTTCCGGGAATTTTCAGCTCTTATAGAGCGATTTCCGGAGGGCCAGATATGTATTGACGACAAGGGAAAGGTTGTTGCCGTGGCGCTCAGCCTGATGGTCAACCATGATGAATACGAAACCCGACACGCCTATGAAGACCTGGTGGGCGACGGGCGCATGCGCTCGCATGACCCCCACGGGGACGCGCTATACGGCATTGACGTCTTTGTCCACCCTGAATACCGGGGCCTGCGGTTGGGCCGCAGGCTCTATGACGCAAGAAAGGAGCTGTGCGAGGAGCTAAACCTCAAGGGCATCCTGTTCGGGGCCCGCATTCCCGGCTACAAAGACTATGCTCACGAACTGACACCGGAGCGATACATCCAGAAGGTAAAAAACAACGAGATCTATGACCCGGTGCTCTCCTTTCAGCTCTCCAATGACTTCCATATAAAAAAGGTTATCAAGAACTATAACCCCGAGGACTTGCAGTCGCATTCTTACGGCATCCTCATGGAATGGAATAATATTTATTATGAAAAACGCAGACCGCTTTTCGGCGGGAGAAAAGCGTATCCGCGCCTCGGGGTTGTGCAGTGGCAGATGCGGCCTTTCCAGTCCTTTGAGGACGTGATGCACCAGGCGGAGTTTTTTATCGACGCGGTGGCCGGATACAACTCGGATCTCATACTGTTTCCGGAGCTTTTAAATGCACCGCTCATGCGCAACTTCAACCAGGAAAACCCTGCCGAAGCCATGCGGTCGCTTGCCGAATACACGGAGCCGCTGCGAGATGAATTCATCAAAATGGCGCTTTCCTACAACATTAATATCGTGGCCGGAAGCATGCCTGAATACCAGGATGAAAAGCTCTATAATGTCTCCTATCTCTGTCGTCGGGACGGAACCTGGGACTGCCAGTACAAACTCCACATCACCCCGGATGAAGCCCAGTATTGGGGATTGAAAGGCGGAGACGAGCTCAAGTGCTTTAACACGGATATCGGCAAAATCGGCATCCTGGTATGCTATGACGCGGAATTTCCGGAACTGTCCCGCTACCTGGTGGAAAAAGGCATGAATATTCTGCTCGTGCCCTACTGGACAGACACCAAAAATGCCTATCTGCGTGTGCGGCGCTGCGCCCAGTCAAGGGCCATAGAAAACGAGTGCTACGTCGCCATATCCGGAAGCGTGGGCAACCTTCCCAACGTGGAGAACATGGATATCCAGTATTCCCAGTCCGCGGTTTTCACGCCCTCTGACTTTGCCTTTCCCCACGACGCCATTTCCGCAGAAGCCACGCCGAACACGGAAATGACGCTGATGGTGGACCTGGACCTTGATCTGCTAAAAGAACTGCGTGAGCAGGGGAGCGTGCGCAACGTGCGCAGCCGGCGGCTGGACCTGTACCAGATTCTGTGGAAAAAAAATTAGGAACCTAGAACGGCTTTCTGGCTTCAAGCGCTGTGAGCTGTTCATCAAACTCCGCCCGCTTTTCCTCCGCCTGCCGGGTCAGAGCATCAAGGCTTTCAAATGCATCGTCAATACTGCTTTGACACTCATGAATAGCCCGGGAGAGATCCCGGATTCTGCTGCTGTCCCCGCTGCTGCTGGCTGTCTCCATTTCTTTGTTGAGCTCCTCCAGCCGCGCTTCGGAGCGGGTGATGGTATCTTCAAGGGCAGCAATCCGATCCTCCAGGGGCTTTAACACGTTGCCCCGCTCCTGAAGCACCGCAGAGCGCTGACGCCGGAATTCTTTTTTGTCCAGAATCCCGGAGGCATCCGGGCCTTCATTTGGACCGGGAGCTTGTTCTGCTGCCTGCCGCAGGGACTTCTCCTGCTGTATGCCCTCCTCCTGCCATCCCACTCTTTCCAGAAAACTCTGGTAGCCGCCTTCAAATAAGGAAATGCCGTCCTTTTGAAAAACAATCAATCGCTCGGCCAGGGCATTCAAAAACATCTCGTTGTGAGTGACCATAACCACCGCCCCATCAAAGGCGTCCACTGCGGAGAGCAGGGCATCGGCCGACTCCAGATCAAAATGGTTGGTAGGCTCATCGAGCAGCAGGAAATTCAGCGGGGTCCCCAAAAGTTTTCCCAGCATTACCCGGCACTTTTCTCCGCCCGAGAGAACGGAAATTTTTTTCAGTGCGGCATCGGCCTCAAACATCATGGTGCCGCAAATGTTTCGCACCGTCTGCCGGTCAAGGTCGGAATTGCTGTACTGGATCTCCTCCTCAACCGTTCGGCCGGGAACCAGGGTATTGATGTTGGTCTGCTCGAAAATCCCCGCCGCTGCATTCGGCTGCCAGGTTATGCTGCCCGCATCCGGCTTTAAATCCCCGGCCAGCAGACGAAGCAGGGTGGTCTTTCCTGCTCCGTTTTTCCCTATGATGCATATCCTGTCACGGGGTCCGATGGTAATACTGAAATTATCGACCAGCCCTGGGCTTTCATGGGTATAGGAAAAACGCAGATCTTCTGCCTGCAGGATATATTTGCCCGAAAACGGCTTGCTGCGAAATTGGAAATCCAGGGATTTAAAACGTTCGAGCTTCTCGTGGGTCTTTAGCTTCTCCATCTGCTTGATCCGCGACTGCACGAGATTGGCAAGCCTCGCCTTGGCGCGGAATCGGCTGATAAAACGCTCCATCTCCTTCTGCCGGCGCTCGTTTTTCTGCCGCGTTTTCTCGTGAATCGCCTCCTCCTGAGCGATCTGTGAGTAATACTGTGCGGTATCACCACGGACTTTACGGATTTTTCGGCGATAGATGCCTACGATATGGGTGACCACATCATCCATGAAACTGCGGTCATGGGTGATCAGAAAAAGCTCCCGCGGCCAGGACTGTAAAAAACCCTTTATCCAGCGAATCGAGGTGATGTCCAGATAATTGGTGGGTTCGTCTAAAAGCAGCATATCAGGCTCCGATACCAGGACCTTGGCCAGATTGAGGCGTACCTGGTAGCCGCCGGAAAACTCCAGTGGCGAGCGCTGCATATCAGAGGAGGCAAACCCAAGGCCAGCAAGAATCTTCTCCACCTGCCAGTGCTGTCCTGCGGCATCCGGCGGCAGCCCCCGCATACCCTCTTCGAGTACCGTATTTTTTTTAAAATCAATATGCTGGGTCACATAGCCGATACGGTAGTGGCGGGGTATACTGATCCTGCCCTCATCCGGGGACTCCAGGCCTGTAATCATGCGGAAAAGGGTGGTCTTGCCGTGGCCGTTTCTTCCCACAAGCCCGGCCCGCTCGCCGGAATTGATCTTAAAGGAGATTCCGTCAAAGAGCAGTAGATCCCCGTAGCTTTTGCTCAGTCCTTCAATGTTTAACATAGTCCGGTTTCAATGATGGCTGCCGGTACGCCGCCTGCGTTCAATCAATGCCCAGCTTGCTGCACCGGTACCGAAAAGAGCGGAAGCTGATGCCCAAAAGATCTGCCGCCTTGTTCTTGCTGCCTTTGGCCACTTCCAGGGCTTTTTTCAGGTAGGCTTTTTCGATTTCTTCGAGTATGGTATCCAGAGCAACGCCTTTTGCAACTTCATCCAGGTCAAAGCGCCGGTTTTCAATTCCTTCTATCCAGCGGCGTTTGTGAATGGACAACGCCAGACTATCCGGCAGGAGAATGTTGGTGGAGGAGAGGGCCACACTTCTTTCGATCAGGTTTTCCAGCTCCCGGATATTTCCCGGAAAATCGTATTTTTTCAGAAGATCCACGGCATAGGAGGAGATTTTGGTGATCTCTTTTCCCGCCTCCCGGGAATACTTCTCCAGAAAATGCTGGGCAAGCGCCCTTATATCGCCTTTTCGCTCCCGAAGGGCCGGCACCTTGATTTCCACCACGTTGATCCGGTAGAACAGATCCTCGCGAAATCGCCCGGCAATCACCTCTTCTTCAATGTTTTTATTGGTTGCCGCAACAATGCGGATATCCACCGAAACATCCTCATTTGCGCCCACCGGTTTAAAGCCCCTCTCCTGCAGCACGCGCAGGAGCTTGACCTGCATCTGGGGGCTGAGCTCGCCTATCTCGTCGAGAAAAAGCGTGCCCGTATCCGCTGCTTCAAAAAGGCCCTTCTTGTCCTGGTTTGCGCCGGTGAATGCACCCTTTTTGTATCCGAAGAACTCGCTCTCTACAAGGTTCTCCGGAATGCTTCCGCAGTTAATGACCACAAAGGGCTTGTCCCGGCGCTTACTCTGGTTGTGTATGGCCCGCGCGATCAGCTCCTTGCCGGTTCCGGACTCCCCCGTAATCAGCACATTGGTCCGCGTCGGGGCCACCTGCTCGATAACCTCATAAATATGCTGCATCCTGGGGCTGTTGCCCACTATGAGCCCGTAATGCAGCGACTCCTTAAGGTCGGAGTCGATCCTGGCCTTCTCATCCTGGAGGTTCTTCAGCTCCAGGGCCTTGGAAATGGTATCTTTTAACTCTTCATTATCAAAGGGCTTGGGCAGGTAGTCATAAGCGCCCTCGTTCATGGCCTCCACTGCGTTCTCAGCAGTGGCATAGGCGGAGATCATTATGACGATGCTCCCCGGATGAAGCGATTTTGCTTTTCGCAGCACATCCAGGCCGCTTATATCGCCCAGCCGGATATCCAAAAGCACAAGATCAAAGAATTGCTCTTCCAGCAGAGCATTGGCCTGCCCGCCGCTCCCGGCGCTTGTCACCTGGTAGTCTTCCTTGGACAGCATCAGTCCCAGGAATTCGCGCATGCTTAACTCGTCGTCAACGATGAGGATTTTTCGGTCTGCTTCGGCCATAAGTGTTTACCAGCCAACTGCGGCAGAATGGGAGAAGCAATGCTTTGCCCGCCAGCCGTTGATTTTTAAAGCTCGTGGACGATTTTTCCGCCGACTATCGTATGCGTGGCCCGCCCCGGCAGTTCCCAGGCGTCAAAGGGAGTGTTGCGGCTTTTGGAAAAGCCGGAGGCGGCATCGTATGAAAATCGGCGGCAGGGGTCAATAACGGTTATATCCGCCGCCGCTCCCGTCTGCAGTCCAGCCGGCAGCCCCAGAATACGCGCCGGGGCAAGCGACATTTTATCAATCAACTGAGAAAGCGTAAGCCCCCCCTGCTCCACCAGGGACAGCCCCAGGGCAAGCGAGGTCTCCAGGCCGATAATACCGTTTGCCGCTTCATCAAAGGGAACCTGTTTTTCAAGGACGGAATGCGGGGCGTGATCGGTGGCCACTGCGTCAATTGTTCCGTCTGCCAGGGCTTCCCGCACGGCACGGCGATCTCCCTGCCCGCGCAGTGGCGGATTCATTTTGGCATGAGTGTTGTATTGCCCCACGGATTCATCGGTGAGCGTAAAATAGTGCGGCCCTGTTTCCGCGCTGACCCGCACGCCCCGCTCTTTGGCCGCCCTGATTTCCCGCACGGATTCGCTTGTGCTGACATGAGCGATATGCACAGCCACGCCCGTCAACTCGGCCAGGGCTATATCGCGCATCACCATAACGGTCTCCGCAGCGTTGGGAATGCCGGAAAGTCCCAGGCGCGTGGCGCAAGACCCCTCGTTCATGACGCCCCGTGCAAGAGGCAACTCTTCACAATGGGAAATTACCTGCAGACCGATGCTGCCGGCATATTCAAGTGCCCGCCGCATGAGCTGCGAATCGATAACAGGCCTGCCGTCATCTGAGACGGCGATGGCACCTGCCTTTTTCAATTCCCCGTATTCGCAGAGTTGTCTCCCTTCCAGGCCCCGGCTTATGGCGCCCACGGGAAAGACCCGCACGGAATTCTCACGCCCGGCCTGACTGCCAATAAAGGTGGTCACCTCGGGACAATCATTTGCAGGCCGGGTATTGGGCATGCAGCAAATGCTGGTAAACCCGCCCGCTGCAGCAGCCCGGATCCCGGTGGCTATGCTTTCCTTGTACTCTTCACCCGGCTCCCTCAGATGCACATGCATATCAATCAGGCCCGGGGTGACCAGGCAGCCCGCTGCATTTATGACCCGGTCGGCTTCGCTTTCCGCAAACGGCGGAGCAGATGGCCCTTCGCCTGCAATTGCTTCGATGACACCCTTTTGCACGTACACATCCATCTTCCCGTCCAGGCGGCCGGGGTCCAGGACGCGTCCGCCCTTAATCAGAATCCGCATTGCGAATACCTCCTCCCAGCAGGTACAGAAGCGCCATCCGGAGGGCCACGCCGTTGCTCACCTGATCTAAAATTACCGAGCCGGGTCCGTCCGCTACGTCCGGCGCTATCTCCACCCCGCGATTCATGGGGCCGGGATGCATGATCAGAACATCCGGGTGCGCATACTTCAGCCGCCCGGCACAGAGGCCGTAGCGTCTGGCATATTCTCGCTCAGAGGGAAACAAAAAGTCCTTCTGCCGCTCCTTTTGAATTCTGAGCATCATAATCACGTCCGCCCCGTCAATTGCCTCCTCCATATCCGTGCATGACCTGGCGCCGAGTGCCTCCACGCCGCGGGGAAGCATGGTAGGGGGACCGCAGAGCCGGACTTCGGCACCCATTTTTGTAAAGCCCGCTGCATTGGACCGGGCAACCCGGCTGTGCGCGATATCGCCTATGATTGCAACCCGAAGCCCCTGCAGGCGCATTTTCGCCTCCCGAACGGTCATCATATCCAGAAGAGCCTGGGTGGGATGGGCATGCATGCCGTCGCCGGCATTAATAACGGAGCAGGAAAGATTTTCAGCCAGCAGATAGGGCGCGCCGGCACAGCCGTGGCGAATGACTATAATATCAGGATTCATGGCCTCCAGGTTGCGGGCGGTGTCCACCAGGGTCTCGCCCTTGACCATACTGCTGGTACTTGCGGTAATGGCGATGGAGTCAGCGGACAAACGTTTGGCCGCGGTATCGAAGGACATGCGGGTGCGCGTGCTGGGCTCGTGAAAAAAAAGGATGACGGTTTTTCCCCGCAGTGTCGGGACCTTTTTGATAGGCCGGCGGGAGATTTCCTTCAGACTGTCTGCCGTGTCCAGTATAGTGTGAATCTCTTCAACAGAAAGGGAGTCAATGTCTAAAATATCTTTACGCCCAACGGACATGGCTGGCCTCCTCCCTTATTCGAGCAGTGTTCCGATTCTGCCCCACCTGACATCAAAATCCCCGGAATCCCAGGACCAGTATATAATAAAGGCCTCTCCCTTTATGGCCGACTCCCTGACAAAGCCCCAAAAACGGCTGTCATAGCTGTTATCCCGGTTGTCGCCCATCACAAAGTAGCGGTCTTCCGGAACCGCGACCGGCCCGAAGTTGTCCCGGTGATTGACACGAGCCGGAATCACGTGGGAATCCGTGTGCAGGCTGTATTCCTTATCCAGGGCCCTGCCGTTTACAAAAACGCGCTTATCCTTTATCTGTACCGTGTCCCCGGGAATGCCCACCACACGCTTGATAAAATCCTTGTCCGGGTTCTGTGGATACTTGAAAACGATAATATCGCCCCGCTCCGGCTCGCTTACCGGAAGAATCGTTGTGCGTACCCAGGGCAGTTTCACACCGTAAATGAACTTGTTGACCAGAATATGGTCGCCGATCTGCAGCGTGGGCCTCATGGATCCGGAAGGAATTTTAAAGGCCTGTACCACAAAGGTTCGAATAAAAAGGGCGAGGATGACGGCAATTAGGATTGCCTCAATGTTTTCCCTCAGCCTCCCTTTTTTTCGCTGCTTATCCGTTTTTGTTGTTTTCTTGCGATGGAGCAAACCGGTTCCCTGCGTGTATGATTACAATTGAATTGCCGGCCCGGCTGTTTTAACTGACCGGAAGTGTAAACTGTGGCTCACCAAGGAAAAACTCTTTGTCTTCGATCCATTTCTTCAGCTGCCGGGTTATCTCTCTGGCCTTGACCACGCTGGAGAGGGGAACCGTGGGCACCTCTTTGTCGTTTACGCGGATCATGCCCCCTTTAAGATCCGCATAACTGACGCATCCATAGTTTTTGTCCACGGCATTCGGATAGTCGTTGCCGTAATCCACCACCTGCGTGTAGATATCGGCATCTGTTACCGCTGTATAGCGGGCGATCTCCTCGTTTAGCAGCGGAATCGGGACCCCGATGCCAACGGCCAGGGAAACCCCGTATCCCTGGATGCTCACGCCCACAATCCAGTCCGGCGACATCTGCTTGAGATCGCCCATCACCCACATGGTGCCCGCGGGCGACATTGGAATGCCGTTTTCCGCCCTGGGCGCCTCCGGTTTATGCTGGGTGCCGTGCCAGGTAACGTAGCCCACTCCCCCGCCGAGAAAAATCCGGGTTCCCAGGCCGATTGTCCTGTAATAAGGATCGTTGAACAGGGGGCTTAACTGGCCTGAAGTGGCGTAGTTGGCGTTTGCCGCCCAGGGTTTGAGCGTACCCAGATAGGTGTAGATGGTTTTATTGGTCATGTTAATGGCGCAGTTGTAGTTCTGATAACCGTTTCTGGGATTGCAGAGGGTAGCCTGGGGAAGATCCTGGAGGGTAACCATTTTCCCGGTTTCCCGGTTGGGATAGCAGGATGTGCCGTAGCCAGTGGCACGCAGGTGAATGCTTTTGCCCGCCACCAGGTCCTGAATCACATGGCCGCCGCCGTAGTTGAATTCCCCCGGCCATACCTTATTTAAGGGATCCTCTTCACAGGGTTCTGTAGCCCCCAGAAAACAGTCTATGGCTGCCAGCCCCCCGTAGGCGGGCACATTGTTGAGCCACACGCGTGAGGCTTTGATGGTGGGCACGCTCTGTCCGATATTAATGAAGGCTCCCGAAGAGCACATGGGCGAGAAGGTACCCGTGGTTACAACATCCACATCGCGGGCTGCGGCAACCGCTCCCTTCTCGTTTACAATATCGATGATTTCCTCGGCCGTGGCAACGACCACGTCGCCGGAGCGGATTTTTTCATTAATTTCCGCGTAGGTTTTATTTACACGGTAGCCTGGCATTTCTCTGGTCCTTTTATCTCATATAAAAAACCCGGCAGAGACTCTATTCTAAAATGGACTGCACGTTTTCCAGCTTGGATGTAATGTTGTTCGCAATCCATGATTCGTCCCACCATTCCACCGGATTTACATATACGTGATCAATAAACATGCCGTAGTGAAGATGGTCGCCGGCTGCAAAACCGGTGCTGCCTGTATGGCCGATAATATCGCCTTTCTCTACAATCTCGCCGGGGCCTGCGGCAAAACGGCTCAGATGGGAGTATACACTAAACAGCCCGTAGCCGTGATCGATTACAACAGTATTGCCATATATGCCGACTTCCTCTGCAAGAACAACTTTGCCGGCGTTTGCTGCAGGCACAGGAGCATGCCGGAGGGAGGCAAGGTCCACGCCCATATGCACAGCGCGGTCAACTATCTCGCCCTCGTGGCGATAAACCCGGTGATCGGCAAAACCTGCCCTTCGGGCCGAACCCGGCAGCCGCCCGAAGGCGCCCTGCCAGTAAAATTTCTCCGCGCTCTTTTGAGCGCTGGACAGGATCATCTGGTTGTTCTTCCTGCGCAATGTCTGGTTAACATAGAGAAACTGCTCAATCAAGGACGCATCCTTTTTATCCTCCATATAGGGACCGAACTCCGGCAGCTTCATTTTCAGGAAGCTATCAGATATCCCCAGCACATCCTTTTTAAACGTTGCCCCGCGGATATAGTTGTGAAATCTGCTTCGGGCCGTATTGCCCGCCTCGTCAACAGCCTCTACATAAAGCTCTGTATCCCTGCCCTGATCGTAGCCCAGGGCAAACAGGGCCAGGTAGACATCCTGCTGATCAAAATAGCCGCTGTGGCCGGGGAAAAACTCCCCGCCAACATGGACTCCGCTTTTCCCGCAGTCTTCAGAGAGACGGTAGACCACCAGACCGCTGCCCCCCTGGCGGATATTATGCTGACTCGTTAATACCGTGACATCCGGGGCTCTGGTATCAAAGACAAGCTTTTTTTCAAGGTAGTTTTTATTGCCCTTGCCCCAGCTGCGCCAGGAACGATCCCGGGCCGCCATGCGCAAAAGGGCTTCACCGTCGGAGAGACCGAGTTCCTCCGCATTGATGGTCACCTTAAAGGGTACTGCGCCGCCATCCCGGCGGGAGGGCTGTTTGCTTTGCGGAAAGCTTTTCTCCAGCAGTACGGTCTCTTCACCGTCCTGGATCAGGCCGATCCAGAGATTTTGCACGCCGGTACCGGGATCTTCAACAAAACCGGAGATCTCTGTCTCAGCCGCCAAAACCTGTTTGTCAAGATCAACATGGATCTTTGGGGGCGCGCCCTCGAATTTAGTCAGAAAAAGCCATCCCCCGACCCCTATCACAGCCATACAGAGGACGGCAATGCATATGATTTTAAGGCGCCCGCCTTTTTTCTTATGTTTGACCACCATATCTTTTACCCCCGTCGTGCGGCAGAGAAATCCGTACCTGAACTGAGCGTTTCAAATCTTTAAACCCTCCGGGATTTTCGATTCAGGCCGTAAAAAAATTATTTTTACTTACCAACTATGCAGACGCTAAGCAAGAGCTTATTTTCGCGTCTTGACTTTTGCCGGGCCCCGGGATAACAGTTGCTTGTCAATTGAAAGTATTTCCTCCCCCCGGCCGCAGCCCGGGACCGAACCGGTCAGTAACTTCTGCGGCGCCGGGTTTTCTA
>JAWOFF010000075.1:0-36602 GCA_046482325.1 Desulfosalsimonadaceae bacterium | reverse complement strand
CCGCAGGGCATTTCTTAACGGGCGCATGGACCTGACCCAGGCCGAAGCAGTGATGGACCTCATAGAGGCCAGATCCGTGGATGAGGCAAGGTTTGCGGTGAATCAGCTGCAGGGAGGATTAAAGTCTCAGATTGCTGCTATCCGTAGCAATCTTGTCGATCTTGCCGCCCTGCTTGAGGCAGGCATTGATTTTCCCGAAGAATCTCAGGAGGCCTTTGTTCCGGAAGAACTTGCATTCAGGCTGGAGGGGGAAGCCCTGGAGCCTGTTCGTGGTCTTATTCAGCGCTATGATGAAGGCCGCCGCAAACGGGAAGGCCTGCGTGTTGTTATTGCAGGCAGTCCTAATGTTGGCAAGTCCAGTCTGCTTAATTGTCTTGTGGGCCGTGAACGTGCCATTGTAACTGACTTTCCCGGCACCACGCGGGATGTTATCGAGGATTGGTTCTATGCCTGTGGTGTGCCTGTAACTGTTACAGATACAGCCGGGCTGCACGACAATCCTGAGCCTGTAGAGGAAATAGGCATTGGCAAGGCCTGTGATGCGCTCGCTGACGCAGATCTTGTTTTGTTTGTTCTCGATGTAAGCCAGCCTCTGCAGGATTCTCATTTGCATTTTTTGCAGCGCTTCTCTGCTCAGCCTATGGTTCTGGTTCTGAATAAGATCGACCTGGATTTTCGTCTGGAGCTGCCGGAAATGGTTTCCCGGCTGCCGGCGGTTTTGGTTTCCGCCAGGTTTCACACAGGCCTGGATGCTCTAAGGGAGCGGATTGCCGCGTATGACCGGTCTAATGAGTGCTGCTCAGTTGACGCTGTTGTTCCCAATCTTCGGCACAAACAAGCGCTTGAAACCTGTCTTCAGGCTGTTTTTGCAGGTGTTGACGGTTTAAGAAGCGGCCGGCCTGAGGAGGCCGTTGTTCTGGATTTGTATGATGCCATAAAAAGCCTTTCAGAGGTAACCGGGGAGTCTGTCCGGCCGGACATTCTTGGCCGTGTTTTTGAGCGTTTTTGTATTGGCAAATAATACTGAGGGCTTTGAAAAAAAATTTTTTCCATTTCTCGCCCGGGCAGTTTTGGCGTAAAGCAAGTCAAACAATGAGCTGCCTTTTTTTAATCATGAATCGTATTGGAGCTGATAAGGCAATGTTTCACGTGGAACATTGCAGTGATCGGGAAGAGTTCTTGCGGTCACGGTAAACACTACAAAAAAACGATTTAGCAGCATACGCGCTGCTCAGTGAAGTCAAGTTCTGGAGGGAGAACGAGATGGACGTGGATTTTACACCCTTTTTCAAGCGGTACGAGGTTCTGGCGGAGAAAGCCGACAAAGCTTTTTCCCAGGTAAAGGACAAGTATCCGGAGGAGGTCAGATGCAAACCGGGCTGTGCAGACTGCTGTTATGCCATGTTTGATTTGACCCTGATTGAAGCTTTGTATATCAATTATTATTTTAAAAGCCGGCTCTCCGATGAAAAGCGCAAGGCCTTGCTGGAAAAGGCGGATGCAGCAGACAGGAAAGCCTACAAGATTAAGCGGGCGGCATACAAGTCCGCCCGGGAAGGCCGTAACCAGGAGAAGGTGCTGGAAGAGGTGGGCCAGGAACGAATCCGCTGTCCCCTGTTAAATGAGGATAATTTCTGCGACCTGTATGCCTGGCGCCCCATTGCCTGCCGTGTATACGGTATTCCTCTGGCTATAGGCGGAAAAGGACATACCTGCGGGCATTCAGGTTTTGAGCCAGGCAAAAGCTATCCAACATTTAATATGGATGTGGTTCATGACCAGCTTTTGGCGCTCTCAGCGGAATTTGTCCAGGCCATTGGCTCAAAGCATGTGAAAATGGGGGACGTGCTGGTGCCCCTGTCAATGGCTCTGTTAACTGAGTATGACGAATCCTATTTGGGCATTGACAGCTCTTCAGAAGAAAAAGAAGAAAATGACGCACGGGGGGATAGAAATGACTGAAGACCCGGAAGAAGTTGAACGATTGAAGAGAGCCATTTTTGACAAAATGTCTCCAAGACGTCAGAAGCAGTTGCTGAAAAGAGGATACGAAAAATGGGATCCGTTTTTAAAGCCAAAGGATCCTATTGATATCCGGCGGGATCGCTCCAGGCGGACAACGCAGATGCTGATCAATGAGTTTATGCAGGGCAGGGATCCGGCGGAGTATTCCAATGAGTACGCCAGAGGAGCCTTTGAGCTCTGCCTTGGCATCATTAATGAGGATGAGCGCTACCAGGGCATGTTTGAATTCGCCAGCTGGTACCGGGAGCTTTTGAAAAAAGAGCTGGGCGATGACAGTCTTTCCTGAGGCCTGTGCATAGCATCCGGAAAAGCCTTGGCAAAAAGCGATTAATGCCGCTGCGGCGGTATTTTTGCAGAAAGTAATGTAAAGCTTGTAAACCCGCTCTTTCGGGTTCAGACAACAGCTCGCTTTGGCTGCGCTTGCCAGGATCTGCCAACAAGGCCGTCAATGGCCTCTTGGGCAAACACCGGTGATGGCTTGAATAGCTGCTATTGTACAATCCATACAAGAATCGGGAGGAGAATGGCTGCAAGCACAAGACCGCCCGGGATGGTCAGATAGGGGGCATACCACGGCTTGCCGGCAATTTTGGCATTTTTGACCTCCCTCAGGAACCAGTTGCCGATAATTGCTGCAGCAGCAAGCAGCGCCAGAATTTTTACAATGTCTGTTAACAGCTGCACGTAATCCTCCCTTCAGTCCTATTCATATATCTTCTCATCCGGTGCTTCAGCCTCAGCGGCGTCATTTTCGTAATCCCTTATTGCACCCTTCTCCTTCATCGTATGAAAGTATTCCTTGTACCACTCATGGGCAATGATCATTGACATTACCTCGTTACTGCCGGTCCAGATGGAAGCCAGCCGAAGATCGCGCACTATTCGTTCCACAGGGAAGATGTTGGTGTAGCCGATGCCCCCCATTACCTGCATAGCATTGTTTGCTGCTTTCTGACAGGATTCGGTCACAAACTTTTTGGTTTCGGAGATCATTTTCCGCAGCTGGCTGTCAGGGATATTCTCATCTACGGCCCTGGCCGTGCTGTAGATCAGTGAACGACTTGCATCAAGAAGCATTGCAGCCTCTGCAACCTGAAAGCTAACGCCCTGAAAATTGTTGATAGTGGTCCCAAACGCCTTTCGCCGGGTGGTATAGCCGGTAGCCACATCAAGTGCCGGGCGTGCGGAGCCGATGGTCATAGCGGCAGTACCCAGGCGTTCAGGAATCATCATGGTTTTAAAAACGGCGTATGCGCCGTTTATTTTTCCGACCACATTTTCCTTAGGTACAGGCACATCCCGGAAGACAACCCGTCCCGCGCCGCCGCCCCGGCAGCCCATCAGTCCGTAAATGTATTTGGTCTCCACCCCTGCTTTCTTGTCTACTATAAAGCAGGTCAATGCGTGGTGCGCTCTGGCTTCGGGATCGGTTTTTGCGTATACCAGGAAGTAGTCAGCTCCTTCTGCTCCGACGATAAAACGTTTCTGGCCATTTAGCAGGAAATGGTCGCCCTTATCTTCCCCGGTTGTGGTTGTGCCGAAAAAATCAGATCCTCCCCGGGGCTCAGTAAGGCATTCTGCTGCAAAAATCTCCCCCTGCAACAATGGTTTAACATACTTTTCCTTTTGTTCGTCGGTGCCGTGGAGAATAATAGCGTCGCATACCAATTCAGCTCCGACGCCGAAAGTGCAGGCGAAAATATAGCCAAGGGTGCCGATTTCCTCCATTACGGTTACTGTGGTCAGCCAGTCCATGCCGCGGCCGCCCCATTTTTTTGGATAGCGGCAGCCCATAAGGTTTCTGCGGCCCGCCTCGCGAAGAAATTCCTTGGGGAACTGAATTTTATCCTGGTCCATGTCGAGAATCATCTGCCTGGGCACCCATTTTACAAGTTCCCGGGCTTCATCCCTGATTTTTTTGGATTCTTTGGATAGAAGATGGTCAAACATGATAGGTTCCTTTCGTAATGATCAAAATGGCAAGAGAGGACAACTTTACGTTAACGGAAAGATATCGGAGCATGCTTCAGGGTGTCAAGCCAATTCTTGGCGGCTAACTATCGAAGGCTGCACTCGCGGACTTGCTCTGCAAGATTTGAGCGGTAAGCCTGAAGAGTCTGATCTTCAATGAACCAGTCATGTGTTTCAAAAAATTCGGGGTGGAGAACATCAACATTTTTTACCTGCACCCGCTGCAGGATGTGCCTGTCAGCCCCGGTAACAAGCGTACCCATGGCATCGACGGCTGCGTCATCTATCAGGGGCTTTATGCATGTGGTGCGAAATTCGTGGGGCAGTCCGGAAGCAAGTATGAGACGGACAGATTCTTTGATGGCGGAGACATCGCAGGAGCGGCAGATCAGCGGGGCATAGCGTTCCGGGTCGGTCTTCAGATCCATGGCGATATAATCTAGAAATCCGTACTCCAATAGTTGCTGCAGGACACCGGGACGGGAGCCGTTGGTGTCAAGTTTGATGGAAAAGCCCAGGGACTTGATTTCCTGACAGACCTCTGCCAGATCCGGCTGCAACGAGGGCTCTCCTCCGCTTATGACGACTCCGTCCAGCAGGCCCCTGCGCCCGTGGAGAAACTCCATTAACCCGGTCTGATCCTTAATCGGCGCAGCAGTTTTTCTGCCCAGCACCAGATCCGGGTTATGGCAGTATGGGCAATCAAAATTGCAGCCTGTTACAAAAACCACACAGCTGATTCCGCCGGGGAAATCAATTAAGGAATTTTTCTGAAAACCGCCGATATTCATGCGCACTCAATCTCTGATATCTGTTCTGTGTGAAAATTTTCTCTTAGCGAAAATTCTGCCTGTTTGCCGTTGTTCCACTGGTTAATGGGCCTGAGATAGCCCACGATTCTGGAGTAAATTTCCGTTGGCTGCTGACATGTGGGACAGAGCTCATGATATCCGGCAATGTAGCCATGGCTGTCACAGACGCTGAACGTAGGAGAGATGGTAAAATAAGGAAGCCGAAAGTTGTCGGTGATCCGTTTAACAAGAGTTTTTGTGGCGTCCAGATCCCGCACCTCCTCGCCCAAAAACATATGGAAAACAGTGCCGCCGGTATAGCGGGTCTGCAGATCATCCTGGAGCTGGAGAGCCTCAAAGATGTCATCCGTGTAATTGACAGGAAGCTGGCTGGAGTTTGTATAAAAAGGCTCTGCTCCCTCGCGGTAATACGGTTCATTGGCACAAACAATATCGGGATACCTTTCTTTATCGATCAGGGCCAGGCGATATGCGGTGCCTTCTCCGGGGGTGGCTTCCAGGTTGAAAATCTCGCCGGTCTCCTCCTGAAATTCCTCCATCAGGCTGCGGAGATAGTCGAGCACTTCGAGTGAAAATGAATGGCCCTTCTCACTGCCGATATCTTCCCCCAAAAGGTTGAGGCAGGCCTCGTTCATTCCGATAATGCCGATTGTTGAAAAGTGGTTGCTCCAGTAGGTGCCGCTGCGTTCCTTAATGGCGCGCAGATAAAATTTTGAGTACGGATAGAGGTTTTGTTCGGTGAATTTTTCAAGAATCTTGCGCTTTATTGTCAGGCTGTCCCTGGCAACGCTGGCCAGGTGCTTTATTCGTTGGAAGAAATCCTCGCGGTCTTGCGCAAGGTAGCCAATCCTGGGCAGGTTCAGGGTTACCACTCCTATGGAGCCGGTAAGCGGGTTGGCGCCGAACAGGCCGCCGCCACGTTTTAAGAGCTGACGGTTGTCGAGCCTGAGCCGGCAGCACATGGAGCGGGCATCCTCCGGGGACATGTCTGAGTTTACAAAATTGGAGAAATACGGGATGCCGTATTTGCCGGTCATTTTCCATACGTTTTCAAGCGTTGGGTTGTTCCAGTTAAAATCCTCGGTGATATTGTAGGTTGGTATTGGAAAGGTAAAGACCCGGCCCTTGGCATCGCCTTCCATCATGACTTCTGCGAAGGCGCTGTTCAAGATATCCATTTCCCCCTGAAATTCCTTGTAGGTCTTGTCCTGGTGCCGGCCGCCGAGAATTACAGGGACATCCCGGAGGGTGCCGGGCACCGTCAGGTCCATGGTGATATTTGTGAAAGGCGTTTGAAAACCAACGCGCGTGGGGATATTAATGTTGAAAACAAATTCCTGAAGCGCCTGCTTGACTTCCCTGTAAGTCAGATTGTCATAGGAGATAAAGGGGGCAAGCAGTGTAT
Source organism: Desulfosalsimonadaceae bacterium (assembly GCA_046482325.1). Classification (GTDB taxonomy): domain Bacteria; phylum Desulfobacterota; class Desulfobacteria; order Desulfobacterales; family Desulfosalsimonadaceae; genus M55B175. The sequence continues at coordinate 30,389 of JAWOFF010000075.1, read as the reverse complement.
CAAAGTTGGAAACCGCCTGGGCGCCTGCAGCTTCTCCCTGCAATGTATAGAAAAAATTTACAATCTGGCCCAGAGCAGAGCGCAGATGCTTGGGGGGCGCACTTTCCACTTTTCCGGGAACCCCTTTGAAACCAACCTGCAAAAGATCCTGCAGATCCCAGCCAACGCAGTAGACGGACAACAGACTAAGGTCATGAATGTGCAGATCCCCGTTTTTATGGGCGTTTCGGATTTCCGGGGGATAGATGCGGTTTAACCAGTATTCGGTAGTAATATCAGAGGAAATGTAGTTGTTCAAACCCTGCAGGGAGTAGCTCATATTGCTGTTTTCCCTGATCTTCCAGTCGAGCTTCTGCACATAGTTCTCCACAAGTTCCACGTGGGCTTTGGTAGCAATATTGCGTATCTGAGCGTGCTGTTCCCGGTAAAGAATGTAGGCCTTGGCGGTTTTGTGAAAAGGGGAATCCAAAAGAACGCGTTCAACGATATCCTGGATTTCTTCAACCTCGGGCGGATGCTGGAGCGGCATCTCGTGGGCCAGGGTAAGCACACGCAGGGTCAGGTTTTTGGCTTCCTTGTCGCCGAATTCCTCGGTTGCCTGGCCGGCCTTGGCGATGGCTGCGGTAATTTTGGAGGAATCAAATTTAACGACGCGGCCGTTTCGCTTCTTGATGGTATCAAACATAAAAACTCCCCTTATTTGACATTAGGCTGTGTTGGAAAGTATAAGCGCAGACCCTGTTACGGGAACAAGATTCTATGCCGGAATATCTTTTATCGTGGTTTGTATAACAATATATGGTGGGGAGTCAATAAAGAAATCTATATCTTGTATTATTTCTTTAAAGCTAAATTGAGTCTAAGGCATATGAGGGCGCCCGGAGTCTTGGGACTCAGTTACCCAGATATAATCTGCGATTTCAGGCGAGACAGTCCGGCCGGCCGGCATAGGAAGTACGATCCGGTATTTTGCGGGTTTTCGCTTATAGGCGCGGGCCGGAATGCCGTAGCGGTGGCGCAGATGCCCGGCGCCGGCTATCACCAGCATGGGCCTTTGGTTGCGGCTTTTAACAATCGCCTCCGCCATGGCGTCCTCCCAGACGCACTGGGCAGCGTAAAAATGGGCAAAACTGTTGAGCCCCGGCCGGTGCTTGTGATGCTGGAAAACCTCCTTAACATAGGCCCGGTGCTTCTTGTTGCTCGTGTCTATAGAATCCGGAAGATGGGAAAGCTCTGCGGAGCGCAGGCTGTCAATGCCGCCGCCGGCTATTTTGGGCGGTATGTGCGGAGGTATATTCAGCCCGACAAGAGCAATTCCCTCTTGCCGGATATAGAGGAATATTTCGCGGTAGAGATCAAAGTCGTGTTTCCAGTTGGCATGCCAGTGGGTCTTTTCAATAAAGCAGGACTCGGAGATCTCCCCGCTGCTCCACTGATCAAGGATCGGCTGATAGCTATGATCAACCATCTCCAGTCCCAGGCAAAGCCCGGGGGATTCGGCATGCAAGGCTTCTGCAATCCGAAGCTGGATTTCGTGATCTGCGGCCATGCTGTGTCGTTCGCCAACGTAAACAATGGGAACAGAGCCCAGATCAGCGATTAAGCGGTCAAAATCAATTGCGCTGCAGGTTGCGGTCCGGATAATCTTGCCCGGCGGAAAAACCGACTCGCCGTTTTCAAGGGAAAGGCCTGCGGGTCCGCTCACAGCGCAGCCGGAGTAGAGGATAAGCCCGAAACATATCAGGGCAGCGCACCTGGCCCCTGTTTTTGGGGCATATTTTTTACACAGAAGGTGGACAGTCATGCCGGGTTCTGCTAAAATTAAACAGTTAAAAAATGACAATAGCCCGGATGCAGTTCGCTTACCGGGAAATATCGCCTGTTCGGCCACACCACTTCTGATATAGGCAGGTTTAGCCGATGGAGTCAACACCTGTATTTCGTAAATCCATTCTGCCCTGGTATGATACCAATGCGGCGTGCTGGATGTTGCTTCTGGTTATGGCGGCAGTATTGCTCTTTGCAATAGAGGGCCTCCGCGTGGCAGCAGGATCCAGTGTGTACAGAGCCCATGCCTGGCTGCCTTTTGTCTTGATTGTCCTTAGCTCAGCGGTTTTAATTTCCCTTGTTGTCCGGCTGGCAAAGCGCTTTCGCAATGGCGCCTCTTTATAGATCGTCTTCAAAAAATTGTATCTTCCCCCTTATATCAGGCTTCGGAAAGTAGTGCTTCAAGGCCGGCAGCAGATAAACGGCTGCGCAGAAGTTCCAGAAAAAAATGGATGATACGGGCGGTGGCGCCCCATATGACAACACCGGCAGCCGGATAAGTTAACTCGCTGACTCCGGGAATGCGTCCATGGAAATGTTTTTCCATGTGGCGCTGCAGAAGCATGGGGATGGACACTTCCAAAACCCGCGCGATTTCCCTGCGGTCAAAGCTGATCTCTTCGGGCGATCCCTCCCAGAATCCCAGAAAAACCTCGATATCCTTTTGCTGGATTGTAGGAAAGTGACCCAGCGAACATATAAAGGAGACTTCTTCGGAATTTATCTGCATCTCTTCCTCCAGTTCGCGGTAAGCGGCTGCGAGCGCAGAGCTGTCAGTCTCATCGATATGCCCGCCGGGCAGGGCTACCTGGTTGCGCCAGGGATATCCGTGGTTGTCTGCCTTGAGAACAGCCAGGAGAAAGGGGCGCTCGTGCCTGTTAAAAATCAGCAGAAAGACGGAGGTTCGCACGCTTGAGGCCCCCCGCGGCGGACCCGGGGCCTCGGCTGCTGCGGTGATATGCCGGAGCAGATCGGTATCAAAGGAAAGGCTCATATCCTGATGCTGTAGGAAACAGGGCTTATTTAACGGTGTTTTTCATATAATCCTGGAAAGTCATTTCTTTATAGCTTTCCGAGTTGACATACCGGAGCATATGCAAGAGTGCGTCCGCCGGAATAAATCCGGGGCGCTTGCCAAGGCTGCTCTGGTCTTCCGCGATAAACCAGTTGTTCGGAAAGCGGCTGACCCCGTATTCTTCGGCAACCGTTTCCTGCTCTTCCGCGTTTATGCGGATCGGAACAAAATTTTCGTTCAGGTAGGCGGCAACGGTTTCGTCAGAGAAGGTCTCCTGGTCCATCTTTTTGCAATACTTGCACCAGTCCGTATAAAAATGAATAAACCCTTTTTTGTTTTGTTCCGAAATTTTTTTTATGCCGGTTTCATAGCTGTTCCAATTGACGGCAGAGCCCTCCGCAGAAGCAGTGCTCCCGGCAATAAGGGCAGCAAAAAACAGGATGCATAACGTCTTTTGAAAACAATCTAGCGGGTTTGGTCTCACGAACTTTCTCCTTGCTGCGGTTAAGATTTTAGAAAATGGTAAGAACGGCAAGGTTGCGGGTCAATAAAAAAATGCCCACAAGACATAAAAGGCCTCCTGCTGCTATATTTACGTAGCGCATGAAAGGGCTGGCCTTTTTGATAAAGGCGAGTAGAAAGTGGATGAACACAGATATTACAATAAAAGGTATTGCCAGGCCGGCAGCATACACTGCCAGAAGGCCGATGCCTTCCATGACGGTGCCTTTGCTGCCTGCAATGATTAAAATGGAGCCGAGCATGGGCCCGATGCAGGGACTCCACCCCGCTCCGAAGGCCATGCCGATAAAAAAGGTGCCCAGCAAATGGAGCGGCTTTTTCCGGACATGAAGACGCTTTTCGGTTTGCAGGCGCCGGATGCGGATCCATCCGATAAGGTGGAGGCCAAAGATAATGATAATGATGCCGCCGCCGATCTCAATAAAATGCCGATGGCGGGTGATCAATGTACCAATAAAGGATGCAGAGGCACCCATCAGGATAAACAGCAGGGTAAAACCGCTGACAAAAGACAGGGTAGAGAGAATAACTGTCCCGCGGATGCGGGTGTTGTCCCTGCTGGTTAATTCCTCCAGGGAAAAGCCGGTGATAAAAGAAAAATACGCGGGTATCAGAGGCAGGACGCAGGGGGACAAAAAGGATAGAAGCCCTGCGAGAAAAGCTGCAGATACGGATATGGTCTGTGTAAACATAGATTTCTGATCAGTTTGGATAAATTTGCCGGCGGCGGCGCCGAAGGAGCAGGGGCTACTGACTGAGCTCTCCGGCGCGGCGGGCAGCAGCAAGAACCGCCTGTGTAATGCTTGCTTTTACCTCGTTTTTCTCCAGTACTTCAAGGGCGGCCTCTGTCGTGCCGCCGGGAGAGGTTACCTTCCTGCGCAGGGTTTCAGGATCGCTCTGCTGGGCCTGCAGAAGATCCAGGGCTCCCTTTAGTGTGGATACAGTCATCTGCAGCGCCTCATCCCGGGAAAGCCCCAGTGCAACACCTGCTGCTGCCATTGCTTCCATCAGGTAAAAGCCGTACGCGGGACCTGAACCTGCCACAGCAGTAAAAGCGTCCATGAGAGTTTCCGGGCATTCAAAAACAGTTCCCATTGCAGAAAGGATTGTTTTAACAGTCTTAATATCGTCCTGAGACGCGTAGCCATTGGGGCAGACCGCCGAAGTGCCGGACTGAACCAGGGCGGGCGTGTTGGGCATGACACGAATGATCGGAAGCTTATATTTATCTGCATCGCCGAGGCCTTTATACAGAGCCGCCTCAAAAGCAGAAATTTTGATTCCCGCAGCAATAGAGACATATCGCCGTTTTCGTCCCGGATCTGAAAACCCTTCGCCTTCTGTAAGCTCCTGCAGAACGGCATTCATGGTTTGCGGCTTTACTGCAAGGAAAACGAGACCGCAGTCCTGTGCAAGCGTTTTGTTGGACAATGCCCTTCTTATCTTATAGCGCTGTTCCAGTTCGTTGAGCCGTTTGCCGTCCGGATCGCTTGCAGAAATCGCCGAAGCGGGATAGAGGCCGGCAGAGAGAACGGCCCCGATAATGGCCTCTGCCATGTTGCCGGCACCGATAAAACCGATTGTCCGAATCTGTTCCGCCATGGCGTCTCCTTGTTGGTCTGGTCGCCGGAAGTTCCCTCGTACCTAAACTGAGCGTTGTATCTGCGGCAAACTTGAAAATCGCTCAATTTAGGTCGTAGTTTTTTGCCGCGGCGAAGAAAAATGTTGCCGGGGGAAGCCGTTAAAGATTGGATGACTAATAACTTTTCCTGAGGGCCTTGTCAAATGGTAACAGCAGGCAAAAAAAGACCGTCCTGCCTGCAGTACCGGCAGAAAGCCGCACTACAGGGTAAAGCGCCATCTGCGCGGGTTGATCCGCTTCTGTATTGAAAAGCTTGACTTTCGGGCACAAAATCATTTATTGAGGGAGGAAGTCAATCTGGACACTGTACCGAAGCAAGAAGGGAGACATGTTTATTTTAGCCAATTTTATCCGGGCAGTTGCGGAAATTCTGAATATAGGACTTACGGTGTTTATGTGGATTGTTATTGCTCAGGCCATCCTGTCCTGGGTGAACCCTGATCCCTTCAATCCGATTGTACGCTTTATCAATCAGGTTACGGAACCTGTCCTGTCGCAGATTCGCAGGAGGATTCCCTCTGCTGTGGGAGGAATCGATTTTTCTCCCATCATTGTTTTGCTGGCAGTGGTGTTCTTAAAGATTTTTGTGGTGGAGAGCCTTTTGCATTTGTCGGTTGTGCTGTCGTAAATATAATAGCTGACATTCAAAATTTCCGCAGGAGAAGTACATGGCCAAAATTGATGCGTTTTTTAAACTGATGAATGATCAGGGCGCGTCTGATCTCCACTTGATTGCCGGCCAGCAGCCGGCTTTGCGGGTCCGGGGAGAAGTTGAGCGCGTCAAGTACAAACAGCTCGAAAACGATGATCTGCGCAGTATGCTTTATGAAATTGCTCCGGAGGACAAAATCAAAGCCTTTGAAGAGTCCGGAGACGTGGATTTTGGCTATGAAATCCCGGGACTTGCCCGCTATCGCGCCAATTTTTTCATGCAGCGAAACGGGGTGGCGGCGGTATTCAGACAAATTCCCAATAATATTATGAACTGCGAGCAGCTTGGCCTTCCGTCTGTAGTGGCCAAACTGGCCACCCTCCCCAGGGGTCTCGTTGTGGTTACAGGGCCTACCGGCAGCGGCAAATCAACAACTCTTGCAGCCATTATTGATGAAGCCAACCGGCTGCGCAAAGATCATATCATCACCGTGGAAGATCCCATCGAGTTTGTTCATGAAAGCCGGGGATGCATCATCAACCAGCGCGAAGTCGGCGTGCATACCAAGTCCTTTAGTGCTGCCCTGCGCGGGGCTTTGCGCGAAGACCCCGACATTGTGCTGGTTGGCGAAATGCGGGATCTGGAAACCATTTCGCTTGCCATTGAAGCAGCCTCAACCGGTCATCTGGTATTTGCCACTCTGCATACCTCCAGCGCCATGAAGACCGTAGACCGGATTGTAGAGGTCTTTCCTGAAAACCAACAGGCCCAGGTGCGTTCCAATCTGTCAGAGTCCATTCGCGCGGTGGTAGCCCAGGTTCTCTTTAAACGAATCGATCGCAAAGGCCGGATTCCGGCCCTGGAGATCCTGATTGCCACGCCCGCGGTACGAAACCTTATCCGTGAGCAGAAGACCCATCAGCTGGCATCCTCCATGCAGACCGGAAAAAAATACGGGATGCAGGTTTTGGATGACGGGATTATGGACCTTTACACCAAAGGCGCAATCGGTGCGGAGGATGCTTACCTGAAAGCCAACGAAAAGCACCGCTTCCGGCCTCTGCTCAACTCCCCGCCGGCTGACTTTACAGAGGCATAGAAAGAGGCAGTTTTATAGATCTGCCAGGGAGAGGCTCATGCGAAAGCAAGAAGTTGATTATTTGCTTACCACCATGCTTGATTCCCATCAAAGCGTATCAGATCTCAATTTTACAGTGGGAAAACCGCTTCAGGTGGAAACCTTCGGAGAACTGGTCAGCGTGGATATGGACCCGCCGCTCAAGTTTCTGACCCCTTTTCAGACGGAAATGGTGGCGCTTAATTTGATCAACCGTGATCGCCGCCTCACCGAAACCATGGTCAAGGAGGGCTCCTGCGATCTCTCCTATTCCCTGCCGGGCAAAGCACGTTTTCGTGTGAACGTATTCTCGCGCTCCGGGGACTACTCCGTTGTACTCCGCCAGCTTGAGACCAAGGTGCCCACCATAAAGGAGATGGGGCTTCCGGATTCCTTTTACAAAATGGCACAGGATAGAAACGGCATAATTTTTTTTACGGGCGCCACCGGTACCGGCAAAACAACCTCCCTCGCGGCCATTCTGGAACAGATCAACCGGGAAAAATCGGTCCATATAATAACCCTGGAAGACCCCATAGAATATATCCATTCCCATCAAAAGGCAACTTTCAACCAGCGGGAGCTGGGCACCGATTTCAGCTCCTTTTCCCACGGTTTAAGAGCCGCACTTCGCCAGGCGCCCAAGGTGATTCTGGTTGGCGAGATGAGGGACCGCGAATCCATTGAAATCGGTTTAAACGCCGCGGAAACGGGTCATCTCGTGCTCACCACCCTGCACACCACAGACGCATCCCAGACGGTAAACCGTATTCTCGGCATGTTTTCCATAGATGAGGAAAGCCAGATCCGCACCCGGCTGGCAGGGGCACTGAAATGGGTTGTATGCCAGCGTCTTTTGCCCAAAGTGGGCGGCGGACGCGTGGCGGCCTTTGAAATGATGGGCACCAGCCTGCGGGTCAAGGATGCGATTTTAAACGGCGAGAGCGAAGGCAGCACCTTCTATGACATTATGGAGGCAGGCAGCGCCTTTGGCATGACAACATTTGATAATTCTGTTATCAAGCTCTATGAGAAGGGCCTGATTACCGAGGACACAGCTCTTAACTACGCATCCCGCCGCTCTATTGTCGGTCGCGGCATTGACGCAATCAAGAGCTCCAGGGGAGAGACAACCACAGATATCGACAACCTGGAAATTGACATGACCTATGATAAGAGGCGGCGGCGGTAGTTGGCTGCAGGTGAAAAAGCAGAGATATTGCTCAGGCAGATAGCGCCCGGGACATTGGAGAGTGTATGGAAGTTAAATGCCAGCAGTGTGAGAGCCGGTTAACGATCGCAGATGAAAAAATTCCGGCCGGTCGGGTTTCTACCGTGCGCTGCCCGAAATGCCGGGCAAAAATTACCATTGATCTTCGTCCGGGGGAGCCGGGCCGGGACGAGAAGCCTGTTTATTCGGCAAACGGGGCCAAAGGTTTCAGAGATGCATTCCATGAGGTGCAGACCGAAGGATACGACGCCAGTGAAAAACCCTTTGATTTCCTGGAAGAAGAGGGGAAAACAGCGCTTGTCTGTGAAAAAGATCCGCAGCGGCTGCAGAGTATTAAAAAGACCCTGGAGCTTATGGAATACCATATTACCGAGCCGGACGGGATCCGCGATGCCCTGCGGAAGATGAAATACCACGTGTATGACCTGATCCTCGTAAATGAGCGCTTCGACAGCTCTGAGCCTGATTCGAACGGGATCCTGATTTATCTGGAGCGCATGGCAATGGATGTGCGCCGCGATATATACGTTGCCCTGATCACTGAGCGCTGTGCGACCATGGATTATATGAGCGCATTTTTGAAGAGCGTCAATATCGTGATACACCCCAGAGATATCGGCAGCCTGGACCGGATCCTGACCCGGGGCATCAATGAGCGGGACATGTTTTATGACGTATTCCGGGAGAGCGCAAAAAAATACGGAAAGCTCTGAGATCGCCAATGGCAGAAGAAAGCAGCTATACCTGCAGTGATTACAGGATGGAAATGATCCTTCTGGCCCTTCGGCAGAGACTGGAAAAAGAGGATCTGCCGGAAGCGGAACGAGAATCGATTCGTGCGGAAATCAGCCGCGTGGAGCATCGAATGGGGATGGCCTGAGGTGAGGGCCTGCCCTCGAATCAGCCTGCCTGTTCGCTTATAATCCGGAGCCCTTCCAGCGTCAGTGCCGCCTCTACAGCTTCAATCGTTTGCGAGAGATTGCCTATTACCGGGGCCATGCCGCCGGTAGCGATAACCCGGGGGCATGCGGGAGCCATCTGATGCCTGATCCGGCTTACCATGCCGTCTACCAGTTCTGCGTATCCGTACATAAGGCCGGATCTCATACTTTCTGAGGTGTTGGTCCCAATGACTTTCGGCGGAGCTTGAAATTCCACTCGCGGCAGCTTGGAAGCCCTGCTGAAAAGGGCTTCTGCGGATATTCCGATACCAGGCGAAATTGCGCCTCCAATATATTCGCCCTTCCCTGATATTATGTCAAAGGTCGTAGCCGTACCAAAGTCGATTACAATCAGGCTGGTCCTGTATTTATGGTAAGCGGCAACGGCGTTTACAAGCCTGTCCGCCCCAACCTCGTCAGGCTTGTCATAGAGTATGACAATATCGACGGTCCCGGGCGTAACCCATAAAGGCTGTAAATTTAAGTAGCGCCGGCAGTAGGATGCCAGGGCATTGATCAGAGGAGGGACCACGCAGGAGATGACGGCCCTGCCGATCATGCGGGATTCAATTGTTTCCTGTGCAAGCAGCTGCGAGATCGTCAGGTGCAGTTCATCCGCGGTTACGGCGGAGTTGGTATGGAGCCGCCAGTCCCGGATGAGCTGTTTTCCGTCAAACACCCCGATAACAATCTGGGTGTTGCCTACATCAATAACCAGAAGCATTGGCTGTAAAATAATTCAGAAATAAATAGGTTTAAAAATTTGAAACGCTCAGTTTAGATCAAGAAGAAACAGTTCAGGGTCTGCCTTGATCAGCACGTACCCATCAGGCAGCCGGATTCTTGCGGGTTTAACAGAGATGCCTTCAGGGGCTTTTGCAGCATCCACATATACGGATATGCGCTTCCGCAGCGTATCATCCGTCCCCACTTCGGCCGCATCCGGCCCCAGGATTGTAATAGAAATAGTTCCTGGATGGATCTTGGCGGCATCGGATTTATTTTTTATATGCACTTTCAGTCCCTGTATTTGTTTCAGGCCGGATCCCTGAGAAAGAGGCCAGTCCTTGAAAAGTCCGGCTGCAGCTTCGGTATTGCAGCCCGGAAGATTCGGCCTGCCGGCAATGAGCATAGTAAAAAGTACAAAAAGCAAAATTAACAGGCGAAACCAGTACATGACAGTTAAGCAGGGCATGGGAAAATCATGGCCGCAGCGTTTGGTCCCGGCAGCCGGAATGTTTAATGGCATCGACGATTGCAAGCGTGGCCGCGGTGTTTGCAACGTTATGAACCCGCACAATATGCGCGCCGCCAAAAGCGGCTGCCGCAACAGATGCCTGGGTCCCGGTTTCGATCAGTGGATGAAGCGGAGATAGCTCCCCGGAGTCAGGCGGGCAGAGAAGTCTGCGGATAAATTTTTTCCGTGACGAGCCCACCAGTATCGCCGTCCCGATTTGTTGCAGGCAGTGCAGGCTTTTGAGAAGCTGGAGGTTGTGGTCAGCGGTTTTTCCGAACCCGATGCCGGGGTCGACGATCAGCCGGGACCTTTCCACGCCCCGGGACTCCGCCCGGCTTACAGCCTCCCGGAGAAAGGATACAACCTCACCCAAAAGGTCATCATAGACCGGATTTACCTGCATATCAGCCGGCATGCCCTTCATGTGCATAAGGATTCCCAACGCGCCTGTTTCCGCTATGACCCGGCCTATTTCCGGATCAAAGCGCAGCGCGCTGATATCGTTTATGACGGATGCTCCGGCGGAGACAGCTGCCCGGGCGACTTCGGCTTTTGTGGTATCAATGGAGACAGGCACCCGGATCCGGTCTGCAAGCTTTTCTATAACCGGAATGACCCGGCTGCACTCCTGTTCCGCTGATACCGGCTCAGAAAACGGGCGCGAGGATTCCCCGCCTATGTCAATGATATCGGCTCCTTCGGCAACCATACGCTCCGCCTGGGAGACTGCGGCTTCTGCGGAGAGAAAATGGCCCCCGTCGGAGAAGGAATCCGACGTCACATTGACTATACCCATGATACGGGTTTTTTTATCCAGCTCAAGACTGTGATGTTTCCATTCCAGTATCTGCGCTGTCATTTTCCGTTTCCGTATTTGACTGCCGGCCTGCGCCGGGATCGGAAGGCAGCGTAATGCCCGGCCGCATGGCATAGATCAGTTCATCGAGCTCCTTGCCCATAACAGTCTCTTTCTCCAGCAGCCGTTCGGTAAGCTTCTCCAGTATGTCCCGGTTGTCTTCCAGGATCTGCCTGGCCTGCTCATAGGCTTCCTTGACCAGGCGGCTGATTTCCGCGTCAATCAGTTTTGCGGTCTCTTCCGAATAATCCCGGTGCTGAGCGATTTCGCGGCCGAGAAAAATTTGTTCATCCTGCTGTCCGTAAGAAAGCGGTCCAAGGACTTCGCTCATTCCCCAGGTGCGAACCATGTTGTGGGCAAGCTCGGTGGCTTGTTTGATGTCGTTGGCTGCCCCTGTGCTGATGCGCCCGAAAATGATTTCCTCGGCTACACGGCCGCCCATGGCAACGGCGAGCTCGCTTTTTAACTGGTCCTTGTAGCGAAAATCTTTTTCCTCCGGCAGAAACCAAGTCACGCCGGCAGCCCGCCCCCTTGGAATAATTGTAATTTTGTTGATCGAATCGGTCTCCGGCAGAAAACGGGCCACCAGGGCATGACCACCCTCGTGGTAAGCGGTGGTTTTTTTGTCCTCTTCCCGCATGACCTTGGATTTGCGCTCCAGCCCCATGAAAATTTTGTCCTTGGCATCTTCAAAGTCCTCCATGGTCAAATGCTCTTGGTTTTTCTTTGCAGCTATCAGGGCGGCTTCATTTACCATGTTTTCGAGATCCGCACCGGAGAAGCCGGGGGTGCCCTTGGCCAGAACCTCTGCGTTTACGGAAGGGTCAATGGGGCTGCGCTTGAGATGGACGTTGATAATCTGGGTCCTTCCCTTGATATCCGGCATGGGGATCACCACCTGCCGGTCGAAACGGCCGGGACGCAAAAGCGCGGGGTCCAGCACATCAGGGCGGTTGGTGGAGGCCACCAGGATAACGCCTTCATTGGATTCAAACCCGTCCATCTCCACCAGAAGCTGATTAAGGGTCTGTTCCCGTTCGTCATGGCCGCCGCCAAGGCCCGCCCCGCGATGGCGGCCCACTGCATCAATTTCATCAATAAAAATGATGCATGGCGCGTTTTTTTTCCCCTGGACAAAAAGGTCGCGCACCCGGGAAGCCCCAACGCCTACAAACATTTCGACGAAATCGGATCCGCTTATACTGAAAAACGGCACTCCGGCTTCTCCGGCGATGGCCCGTGCAAGTAGTGTTTTGCCTGTACCGGGTCCGCCCACCATCAAAACGCCTTTGGGTATACGCCCGCCAAGCCTGGTGTATTTTTTCGGATCCTTCAAAAACTCCACCAGTTCGGCTACCTCCTCTTTAGCTTCGTCCACGCCGGCCACATCTCTGAATGTTATTTTCTCCGCCTGATCCGAGAGCATGCGGGCACTGCTTTTGCCGAAGGAAAGCGCTTTTCCGCCGCCGCCCTGCATTTGCCGCATAAAGAAAATCCAGATTCCGATAAGAAGAATCATGGGAAGCCAGGAAACCAGCACCGAGACAAACCAGGGGGTTTCCTGTTCCGGCTTGGCCTCTATTGCCACCCCTCTATTTCTGAGGGTGCTGATCAACTCATTATCTCCGGGTGCAAACACGTGGAACCGGCTTCCCTTGTCATCGGTAACAGTCAGTTCCTGGCCCTGTATGAGCACACGCGATATTTGCCCCTTGTTGACCATGGAAAGAAATTCTGTATAGTTGAGCTGAGCCTGGCTGGTTTGCTGCTGGCTGAATATATTATAGAGCAGGACCATCATGAGAACGATGACAATCCAGAGAGCCAGATTCTTGTTGAAATTGTTCAAGGACATCTACCTCCGAAGTTCTGGTTGGCTAAAATCATATATTATAAATGCTAATGGTTTTTTTTCGCAACAACGAATTTTATTTTTCCTGTTTTAAGGATGGAAATCCTCACTTCCGGGGCTTAAGCGTGCCTGGAGTATACGGCGGGTGCTTTCCCGCACACGGGCGTTTTCCGAGGGCCGAAGGCCTGCCAGCCATATAATCGTTTCTCCGCTCAAAATAACGGGATGCATGGGCCGCTTTTCTTTTGGCACCTTGTTGTTAATCAGACACTCTTTTATTTTCTGACTGCCTTTCATTCCCAGCGGTTGTATGCGGTCACCGTTTTCCGGGTTTCGAACGCAGAGCTCGGACCGGAGGCAATCCATATCAAAAAAGGCGGTCCAGGGGCCGGCATGGACGGAAAAATCCGGTCTGCTGCCAGCCGGCCAGAGTCGGAGCTGCAAGAACCGGGAAATTTCCGGTATCCATAATTTTACCGGCAGGTTTTGGATAGATATAAAATGCCTGTAGACCGGCTGCGGAGACCGGCCGTGGCACTGCCTGAGGGGGCGGGGCGCACGCCGTATTATAAGCTGCTCGTTTTTCTTTTCCACGCGGATGCGCTCCGGCAGATCAATTGCAGCGCTTGCCCCCTGATTTTTGGAAAGTTCCAATGCAGCCTCTATCTGGGCATAGCTAATCCTGCGCAGATCGCCTTTTACGGTTTTTATCCCTGCCCTGATGACCCGGCGCAAAAGAGCAGTGTGCAGCTGCTCCAGATAAGCAACAGAGAGTGCAAGTTCCCTGTCCTGAAAAGAAAACACTGCCTGCTCCAGTGTCTCCCGCGTTAGCCCGTTTAGCCACTGCTTTTCCTGCCGGAAAATTTCTGCTGTACGGTTCAGGGTTTCCCTGATTCTGGGATTATAGTTTTCTTTCAGCATCGGGAGCAGCTCGTGCCGGATACGGTTTCTCAGAAAGGCGGGATCCGTATTGGAGTGATCTGTACGAAAGCAGATCCTGTTGTCCGTGAGATACTCTATAATCTGGCTTCGCCCGGCCCGGATCAGGGGGCGGACAATATTGCCCCGTACCGGCGGGATTCCGCCCAGCCCGGACGGGCCTGAGCCCCGCAGCAGGTTGATTAGCAGCAGTTCCGCGTTGTCATCGCTGTTGTGACCAACTGCAATTTTTTCGAAGCCTTCCCTTGCGGCTGTTTCCTGCAGGAAGTTGTAGCGGTGCATCCTGCCGGCTTCTTCCAGCGATGTCCCGGATTCGGCAGCAGCAGCCCGGATATCGACGGCTTTGTGAAAAAATGCCAGCCGGTAATGTTTTGCCAGTTGTTCCACAAATTCGGCGTCGCTTTCTCCGTCCGCGGCACGAAGGCCGTGATTAAGATGCGCAACCGCGATCCGCAGTTTTATCTGCCGTGAAAGCAGGAGCAATGCATGCAGCAGGCAAACCGAGTCCGGGCCTCCGGAAACGGCTATCAGGACGGTATCACAGCCTTTGAGCATCCCAAAATAATGAACAGTTGCCCTCATATTGCGGAAAAGTCTATGGGTCATGGAAAAGTTTCCCGGATTTATAGCCGGACAGATAACTGGACAGACAACGGAGTATTAATATATACAGGAAATTCCATGTTGACAAGGTCACCAAAGACAGAGCCGCAGAAAACTTTTTGCGCCGTACGCCCGGAAAAATGGAGGGCGGTTCCGGGCTGCTGAAATTCTCTCTTGAAAAAACGGGCAGCAGGTTTTATAGTAACTTTGTTTCCGGCGAAAAGTCAGATTCTGTTATTTTCTGCACGCATCCCTTGTTTTGGGAATTGCTGCAGTGCGAATCTTTGTTCCTGTTTATTAAAAACGGGGGTTCTGGCCGGCCGCCGCGCAACAGACGGTTGTGAACCTCGTCAGGTCCGGAAGGAAGCAGCGATAAACAATGCAGTCTGTGTCGCGGATCGATCCCGGCCATGTTACCCCCTTTTTTATTTCCCTTTTTCTACTTTCTTCTGTTTCCGGGCAGCCCCTGAACAGGGGCTTTTGCCGCAGCCGTTTTTCCTCCCGGGCCTCCCTTGACATTGTCTGTTCCCGTCTTATTTTTTTGACGAATTCAGGCAGAATTCTGTTTTTATCCTATTGAAATGAATATAACAAATTTAAATTTTAAAAAATTTAAATAATCGGGGTGATAAAAATTGACCGAGAGTTCAGAAAATAAAAAGGCGGAAACGCTTGACAGCGAAATGAATGAGGCCGGTACAGGAAATTCTGGCGCAGAGGGCGAGGAAAAATCCAAGGCCGAGGAAGCTGCGCTACAGGGAGCTGAAGATGGTGAGGAGACCATTGAGCAGTTAAAATCTGAGCTCGAACAGGTCCGGCAGGAAGCCAAGGATGAGCATGACAGGCTGATGCGGCTGTCCGCTGAATTTGAAAACTACAAGAAGCGTATGAACCGGCAGTCTGATGAATTTAAGAAATATGCCAACGAATCTTTGTTAAAAGAGCTGCTCACGGTTGTGGACAACCTGGAAAGGGCCATTACCTCAACCAACGGTGACAAGGGAGTCGAGAAAGAGGGCTGCGTCGTTGAAGGCGTGGAAATGACCCTCAATGAAATCCTCAAAATTTTGAGTAATTATAATGTGGAGCCCATTGAAGCCAAGGGAAAACCCTTTGATCCGGTATATCACGAAGCGATGATGCAGCAGGAAAGCGATGAGTATCCGGAAAACACTGTAATCAATGAACTGCAGAAGGGATACATGCTCCATGACCGGCTTCTGCGTCCCTCGATGGTTGTTGTATCCAAGCCCAAATCCAAAACATAAAAATATGCACATAAAAAATTTCTTAACATTATATAAGGAGGGAGACAAATGGGGAAGGTAATCGGCATTGACCTCGGAACTACAAATTCCTGTGTAGCGATTCGGGAGCAAAACGAAACAAACGTTATTACCAATCCGGAAGGCAACCGAACAACACCTTCGATCGTGGCAATATCCGAAGAGGGTGAGCGCATGGTGGGCCAGGTGGCCAAGCGCCAGGCGATCACCAATCCTGAAAATACAGTATTTGGCGTAAAGCGCCAGGTCGGCCGCAAATACGATTCCCAGGAGGTGTAGAAAGACATTAAGAATCTGCCCTACAAAATAGAAAAAGGCAGCAACGGTGATATCCGCATTAATCTGCGGGGAAAACAGCACAGCCCGGCTGAAATTTCTTCCTTTATCCTGGCGGATATAAAGGATACGGCCGAACAGTACCTGGGCGAAACTTTAACGGACGCTGTTATTACAGTTCCGGCTTATTTTGATGACAGTCAGCGCCAGGCGACCAAGGATGCCGGAAAAATAGCCGGCCTTAACGTGCTGCGCATTATTAATGAACCAACAGCCGCCTCTCTCGCCTATGGTCTGGACAAAAAGTCGGATGAAAAAATTGCAGTCTTTGATCTGGGCGGCGGAACATTTGATATTTCGATTCTGGAGATCGGCGACGGTGTCTTTGAGGTCAAGTCCACTCACGGCGACACGCATCTTGGCGGCGACGACTTTGATCTGCGGCTTATTGATTACCTGGCAGATGAGTTCAAAAAAGAAAGCGGTATTGATGTACGAAATGACAAAATGGCGCTGCAGCGTCTGAAGGAAGGTGCGGAGAAAGCCAAGATGGAGCTTTCCACAGCGCTGCAGACGGATGTGAATCTGCCCTTTATCACAGCGGATGCAAATGGGCCAAAGCACCTGAACATCAAGATAACCCGCGCCAAGTTTGAGGCCCTGGTCGAGGATCAGTTGGACAGACTCGAAGGCCCTTGCAAGATCGCGCTGGAGGATGCCGGGATAAAGCCGGATGAGATTAATGAAGTGATTCTGGTCGGCGGCATGACCCGTATGCCGGCGGTACAGGAACGTGTAAAGAAGATTTTCGGCAAAGAGCCGCACAAGGGTGTCAACCCGGATGAAGTCGTGGCTGTTGGTGCTGCGATCCAGGGCGGCGTGCTCAAGGGGGACGTCAAGGATGTGCTCCTGCTCGACGTAACTCCGCTGTCTTTGGGCATTGAAACTCTTGGCGGCGTAATGACCAGGCTGATCGAGAAAAACACGACCATTCCGACACGAAAGAGTCAGATTTTCTCTACCGCCCAGGACAATCAGCAGGCGGTAACCATTCACGTGCTCCAGGGCGAGCGCGAGATGGCCAAGGACAACAAAACGCTGGGCCGTTTTGAGTTGACCGACATTCCGCCGGCTCCGCGGGGGGTACCGCAGATCGAGGTCACCTTTGATATTGACGCAAACGGCATTGTCCATGTCTCCGCCAAGGACAAGGGCACAGGAAAAGAGCAGTCCATCCGGATTACGGCTTCAAGCGGGCTGTCCCAGGAGGAGATAGACCAGCTCGTCAAAGATGCGGAAATGCATGCCGAAGAGGACGAAAAGCAGAAAGAGCTGGTGGAGGCCAGAAACAATGCCGACTCCCTGATTTATTCCACGGAGAAGTCCATGAATGAGCTGGGCGATAAAGTGGATGCAGAAACCAAGTCCAGGATTGAAGAGATTATAGGCCGCCTTAAAAAGGAAATGGAAGGCGACGACGCCGAGAAAATCAAGAGCATCTCCGAAGAGCTGACCCAGGCCTCGCACAAGCTGGCCGAAACCATGTATCAGCAGGCCTCCGAGAGCGGCGCCGAAGGCCAGGCCGGAGCGGAATCCACTGATGCCGGCGGCTCCCAGGCCTCGGGATCTGATGAAGAGGATGTCGTGGATGCTGATTATGAAGAAGTAAAAGGCGATAACAAGTAATGGCTGGTGCCGGATAAGAAATTCCCGAGAAACGTTTCCGGAGAGCAAAGATAAGCCCCGTTCGGCGCAAAAAGCGCAGATCGGGGCTTTTTGCGTCCGTACGGGCGGTTTCCGGCTTGCCGTGGCCTCCTTATCGGGCGGGCGCCCTGGCTTCCCGGCTCATAAAACAATAAGGTTGACTTTTCGCGGCGATTTGGTAGATGCAGATGACATTTAAGCCTGAGCAGAAGCCACATGGCTGTTTACCAGTGCAACAATTTTAAGTGTGGAGTGGGAAGGCATGGTCATAACGGAGATGCTGGCACGAAACGCGCGGATGTATGGCGATGAAACTGCGTTAATTGAACGCGATCCCACAGCCGGGATTCGCCGGGAAATCAGTTGGCGCCGTTTCTATGAGCTTGCCAACCAGACAGCCAACGCCCTGCGCAGACAGGGGGTAAAAAAAGGCGATCGCGTGGTGCTGCTCCTCATGAACTGCATTGAGTGGCTTCCTGCCTATTTCGGGATTCTGCGGGCAGGAGCGATTGCCGTACCGTTGAACTTTCGTTTTCAATCCCCGGATATCAGCCGCTGCGTCCGGGTTTCCAGCGCCCGGGCTATGGTATTCGGCGAGGCTTTTATTGAGCAGATTACTCCGGCAAAAGAGGAGATAGAGCAGTGGATCAGGCTCTGGGTATATGTGGGACAATTCCGCCGCTGCCCCGGGTATGCCTGTTTTTTTGAGGATTTTGTGCAGCAGCAGCCCGCCTCCCCGCCTGCAGTGGATATTGATCTCTGGGATGGGGCAGGGATCTACTTCACTTCCGGGACCACCGGCAAGCCCAAGGGCGTTTATCTGCTGCACAGGCAGCTGGAGTTTTCCTGCTATGCGGAAAACCGCCACCACAACCAGACCCACGAAGACAATTTCCTTTGCATCCCGCCGCTTTATCATACAGGCGCCAAGATGCACTGGTTCGGCAGCTTGATAGTCGGGGGCCGGGCTGTGATTTTAAAAGGAACGAGCCCGGAAGCAATTCTCGGGGCGGTATCCGATGAACAGGTAAGCATCGTATGGCTCCTGGTTCCCTGGGCTCATGATATCCTGGTGGCAATAGATAACGGAGACATAGATCTGAGCCGCTATAAACTGGATCAGTGGCGGCTTATGCATATCGGTGCTCAGCCGGTTCCGCCCAGCCTGATCCAGCGGTGGAAGTCCTGCTTTCCAGGCCATGATTACGACACCAATTATGGTTTAACAGAGGCGACAGGACCGGGATGTGTGCACCTGGGTATGGAGAATTATCATAAAATCGGCGCAATAGGCATCGCCGGCTTTGACTGGGAGTGCCGGATTGCCGATGATACGGGAGAAACCGTACCGGAAGGCCGGGCGGGGGAGCTGCTGGTAAAGGGCCCGGGCGTCATGGCCGGCTATTATCAGAATCCGGAGGCTACAGCCTGCGTGCTGCAGAACGGCTGGCTGCGTACGGGAGATATTGCCCGAAGGGATGCGGATGGTTTTATCTGGCTTATAGACCGCAAAAAAGATATCATCATTACCGGCGGAGAAAACATTTTTCCGGTGGAGATTGAAAACTTCCTGATGACCCATGAGGATATTCTGGATGCCGGAGTCATCGGCGTTCCGGATATTCGCCTGGGTGAAATTGTGGCCGCTGTGATTGCGGTCAAGCCGGGCAGGAACCTGTCCGAGGAAGAGATCCGAGGGTTCTGCAAGGGCCTTGCCAGATACAAACGGCCCCGCCGCATCTTTTTTGATGATGTGCCGCGAAATCCCACCGGCAAAATTGAGAAGCCAAAGCTCCGCCGGCGATTCGGAAACGCAGGTTAATCCGTCTCCCGTGATTCCCTGAGCATGGCTTTGGCAATGCTCAGGTCATAGGCCCTGGCAGGCCGGAACTGATTGCCCTCATACATCTTCATCGCCTCCTGAACAGCTTCGTAGGGCACCCATCCGTGCTCCTGCCAGAGTTTTTCATCATCCGCACTCCAAAGCCGGAAGTATACGGTTTCTTCGTCCTGGGCTACATACATCCGCACCCGTTTGTTGTCCGGGAACGGATAGTAAAAAACGCCGAGTTTGTCCTTCATTGCTGTTTTTCTCTCCTTTTTTATTGCAGCAGTATCTTTTTCCTGAATTATAGATCCCGGAGGGTTTGAAATTTTTACTTTGCCATCCCAAACTGACTTTTTACCAGAGCATCAAAATTAAGTGTGGCAAAGTAGTCTTCCATGGTTTCCGCCCGCCTGATGCGCTCAACACTGCCGTCAGCGCGCAGCAGCAATTCCTGCGGGCGCAGTCGTGCGTTATAATTAAAACCCATGGCGTGACCGTGGGCGCCGGTGTCCTGGATGATAAGCAGGTCCCCGGCCGTTATAGCCGGCAGTCGGCGCTGGATCGCAAATTTATCAATGTTTTCGCAGAGCGCCCCAACAACATCCACAGTTTCGCAGGGAGTTGTGCCGGGATCCTTTCCGTACACATCTATATGGTGATATGCACCATACATTCCGGGACGCATAAGGGCGGACATACAGGCATCCACGCCGATATAGCGTCGATAAATGTTTTTTTCGTTTATGGCTTTGGTAACGAGAACTCCATGGGGGCCTGTCATATACCGGCCGCTTTCCATGTAAAGTTTGGGCGCAGATCCGTGTCTTTCTTTATAATCCGCAAAAAGAGCAGTGATTTTTTCTCCCATAGCCTGCAAGTCAAGCGGTTCATCCCCGGGACTGTACGGAATTCCCAGCCCGCCGCCGATATTGATAAACTCGAATGCGATGTTTAGTTCGCCGGACAGCCATTCGACCATATCCAGCAGCATTTTTGCGGTCTCCACCATGTATTCGTGATGCAGTTCATTGGAGACAAGCATAGTGTGCAGACCAAAGCGTTTGACGCCCAGATCAGCCATGCGTTTATAAGCATCCCGAATCTGTCCATGACTCACGCCGTATTTGGCCTCCACCGGGTTGCCGATAATGGAGTTGCCGGTTCTTCGTTCTCCGGGATTGTAGCGAAAGCAGATTAAATCAGGCATATCAGGGAGTTTGTTAATAAGGGTAATATCGTCAAGATTGATTATGGCACCGCCCTCTGCCATTGCTGCCCGAAAATCCCCGGTGGTGGTGTTGTTGGAGGTAAATATGATCTCTTCCCCGGAAGCACCGGTTTTCCGGCTTAAAACCAGTTCCGGTTCGGAACTGCAGTCGAAGCCGAAGCCCAGGTCTTTCATAATTGACAAAATTCGGGGGTTGGGCAGTGCCTTGACAGCAAAAAATTCTCTGAATGCATCAATTCGGGAAAAGCTCTGCTGCAAATCATGACCGGTCTGCCGGATGCCTGCTTCATCGTAGATGTGAAATGGGGTTTGAAAGTGCTCAACAATCTGCGGCAGAATCGGATACAGCCGCTTTTGAAAATCTGCTGTCATTGGCATAAAGGC
Organism: Desulfosalsimonadaceae bacterium; assembly: GCA_046482325.1. Lineage (GTDB taxonomy): Bacteria > Desulfobacterota > Desulfobacteria > Desulfobacterales > Desulfosalsimonadaceae > M55B175. The sequence goes on along the minus strand of JAWOFF010000075.1, from coordinate 9,249 downwards.
TCTCCTTGCACAATTCATTTGGGTAAAGCATACCTAATAACCATATTTTTTCTGTTTTTCAAGATCAGAGGCGGGCTAAGAGGTCTTGGGTCCATAGTTGTATATTGTACCGTATAGTTTTGTATACAGAAGTATACAAAACTATACTTTTTTGGACCGCCTAAAAAAAGTATGGCAAAAAAAAACAGACGGAAACCTTGTCTCCTGACAGGCCGGCAGCAAGCGGCTGAAGGCTTTGGATTCCCGTATGACAGTTTTCTAGTCCTGTTTTGAAAACAAAAAAAACGGCGCGGTCTGTTGGATTCTGCTCACTGCAATATGCTGGCAAAAAAATTGCACATTGCCGACATGGCCGGGGCCTGCAACTCGTGGAATGCTGCACCGAAATATTTCTCAACCCCGGATAAATGCGGGTTTTTTTTAGAAGTGTTAATTTTTTTGAATAATTTGCTTGACATAACAACAATTTAAGGGCAAAAATAAAGCCGGCTTTTTATTAGATGTTTGAATCGCAGGCATAAAAGCAATAACATCCATAAAATATTGCTGATTTTTATTAACACAAGCTGCCTTTAGCGAGTCGTCGTTTTGAAAAAAGACCCAAGGACCGTACAGAACTTTTCCTGTCTATTCGTAGCGCTACGTTTGCATACTGCCGGAAAAACCCGGCAGTTTCCTTTTTTTTCTACTTCGGTTTTACGTTCTTTTCCTATTAACAACAAAAACAGCAGGCAGAAATAAACCATGCTATTTGCGCCCAAAAACCAATTGGTAGGGTTGGATATCGGCTCCAGGGCTGTTAAAGCAGCCGAGGCTGTTGAAACCAAAAAGGGATGGGAGCTGAAAAAATTCGGCAGCGTCGATATTGAACCCGGGGCTATTGAGGAAGGCGTTATCAAGAATCCCGACGTGCTGTCCAATGCCATTCATCAGCTACTGGATCTTTATAACATAAAAAAGAAAAATGTTGCTATTTCCATTGGCGGGTATTCGGTGATCGTAAAGAATATCAGCGTCCAGAAGATGCCGGAAGAGCAGCTGGCCGAATCGCTGAATTTTGAAGCCGAGCAGTATATCCCCTTTGACATTAATGATGTAAACCTGGATTTTCAGGTACTGGGCGACAACGAGCACAACCCCAATCAGATGAACGTGCTTCTGGTGGCGGCCAAAAAAGACATGATCAACGACTATGTCAATCTGCTGGACTCAGTGCAGCTAAACCTCTGCATCATCGATATCGACGCCTTTGCCCTGCAGAATATTTATGAGGTCAATTACGGAGAACAAAGGGAAAACGTGGCCTTAATCGATATCGGAGCCAGCAAAACTTCGGTAAACATACTAAAAGGCAATACCTCCGTCTTTCTGCGCGACGTCTCCCTGGGATGCAACCAGATCAATGAAAGAATCGCCTCCATTGCCAATTGTTCCCTGGAGGAAGCAGACAGCATCCGGCAGCAGGAGGCGCCGGACCGGATTTCACCCGAGAATTTAAGGCAGGTGCTCTCCTCGGTAGTAAACGACTGGTGTGACGAGATCGGCAGGGCTCTTGATTTTTTTAAATCCACCAATCCCGATGAAGAAATGAAGCATATTGTTCTAAGCGGCGGCGGAGCCAATATTAACGAATTCCGGGATTTGCTGGCCATGCAGACATCTACCGACGTCAGCATGATCAATCCCTTTGAATCCTTTTCCATTGGTAACGACCAGCTGGATGATGCCTATTTACAACAAATAGCGCCTCAAGCTGCCATCGCAATGGGGCTGGCACTAAGAAAAGTGGATGACAAATGATAAGGATCAACTTACTTCCCTATCGGGCGGCCCGAAGCAAAGAAAACATCAGGCGGCAAATCTCCGTTTTCTGCCTGTCGCTTGTTCTGCTGCTGATCATACTCTGGGTTTTTAATGGGTTTTTAAACAGCCGGATAAAGCGCTTTTCCAATCGTGTAGAGAATTTGGAGAAAGAGGTGAAGCGCTATGAAAAAAAGGCCGAGCAGGTAGATACAATCAAAGAAAAGCTGGCGGAGCTGAACAAAAAGATCGAGATTGTCAAGCAGCTTAAAGCCTATCGCAAGAAGCCGCCGCAGTTGATGGCTGAAATCACTGAAATGGTTGTCCCTGATAGTATGCAGCTGACAATGATGGAATCCGGGGAGGATTCGATTTCGCTGGAGGGACTTGCCATGGACAATGAAACTGTAGCTGTTTTTATGACGCGGCTGGAGCGATCCTCTCTTTTTTCCTCAGTCACCCTGAAATCCGCCAAGCAGGAGACCAAGTACGACATTGACATGAAAAATTTTCAAATTGCATGCAAAAAAGCTTCATCCCAAAACGGGAATAACGACAAGGCGGGCAAGTAATGAAAAAGAGCAGTCTGTCAAGCTCAATTGAGTCATCGATTCAAAAAATCGGCCAACTCTCCAGGATGCAGCGAATCCTGATTTCTGCGGGCACCGTGGTGCTGATAATCGGGGTTTTCGTGTATTTTTTCTGCATGCCCAAGTTACAGAAAATTGATTCCCTGCAGGGACAGATAAAATCGCTGGAAAAAGCCCTTCAGGAAACCAAGTTAAAGGCATCAAAACTGGAGGAGTACAGGGAAAAAATGGAGGCCGCGAGGGCCAAATTTACTATTGTATCAAGGGCGCTGCCCCTGAACAATGAGGTACCCTCCCTTTTAACCGGAATATCCCAGGCGGGAAAAGATTCCGGGCTGAGTTTTCTCCTGTTTGAGCCCAGGGCCGAGAAAAAGCAGAATTTTTACGCGGAAATCCCCATCAATATGCAGATGTCCGGAAAATATCATGAGGTGGGCGAATTTTTTGACAGGATAGCCGGTATGTCGAGAATTGTAAACGTCAAGCACTTCCGGCTCAATTCCGGCAAAGATGCTCCTACGAAGCTGAATATTGACTGCACGGCAAAGACGTATAAATTCATTGAATCCTCAGATAAAGACGAAAATAAGAAATGAGGGCGGAATCCCCAACCAAAAGAAGAGATATCATGCAAAAGCTGTTTATACCATTGATCTGTATTGGGTGCCTCCTGTTTTTAGCTCCCGCAGTGGATGAGGTCTACGCCGAATCTTCGCGAACCGGTTCATCCCCGGGCGGAGCAAGCCAGAGGGTAAAAATAGTGCAGCCTGAAGAGCAGCAGCCTGAAGAGCAGTCCCGGGCTGATGAAGTTAAGAAGTCGGAGACGCCGGATGCGGAGGAGTCCGAAGAAGAAGCTGCGCCGCAGCAGGACTCCTCTTCTGCATCGTCCGGGGATGCTGAGGATGCGGAAAAGATGCAGGAAGACGTCGCCGCTCTTATGGGTGAGAAGCAGCAGTACTATGTGAGCAAAGGGCGCCCCGATCCGTTTGAGCCTTTTATTAGCGGCGAAGAGCGCAGTCAGGAAAAGGGCGGGGGCGATAAACCTGGGTCGGAAAGAAAGCCCCGGGGGCCGCTTGAGAAGATAAGTCTGAGTCAGCTTCAGCTAACAGCGGTAATGAAAACTCCCGGGCAGAATCTGGCGCTGGTAGAGGAGGCCTCCGGCAAAGGGTATGTGGTAGAAAAGGGGACTTACATCGGTGATCAGGGGGGACAGATAACACAAATCCTGCCGGATGCTATTGTAGTTGAAGAAAAATATCGGGATGCTTTCGGCGATGCCGGAGTCCGGAAAAAAAAATTAAAACTTCAGAAATAGCCTGGAGAGCCTAAACATGCTTACTCGTAAACATTGTGTCAATCTCGCAAAGGCGCTTGCAGTCGGGGTGATGGCCGCGGTTGTCGCAGGCTGTGCAGCAAAGTCAGCCAGCGAAAATCAGATGGGTCCGGAATCTGCAGAACTCCGTACCATTTCAGAGATTAAGGCGGCAAAAACCGACGACGGGGTGCAGGTCTCCATTACAGCCGACGGGGAGTTAAACTATACGGCAGTCAAGCAGCGCGATCCCATGGGTGTTGCATTGTATTTTCCCTTTACCAGTCTGAGCGATACAGGCAAGGTGTCAGTGGCGGACAATGACATCGTGGATTCTGTCAAGCCCGGGATGTCGGAAGACCAAAAAAACGCAAAGGTACGGATAAATCTGCTCAGGGATGCCGCCTACCAGGTAGAAAAACAGAACAACGGCATTCGTGTGACCTTTCAGAAGAAGAAGGCGCACAATTCAGGGCCCGCCCCGCAGGCCGGATCCCCTCCGGATAAAGGCGCAGTTGAAGATAGGGCAGCCAGTACCGGTTCAGCAGGCGGGCAAAAAGAGGCGGTAAAATCTTCACCCAGTGAGACTGCAGATAATACGGCATCGGAAAAAAAAAGAAAACTGCAGCAGTCCAGTTCCGGCGCAGCCGGCAGCAAGGAAGTGCGCTCTGCGGATAAGGCGGGCAAAGCCCGTGATCCGGGGCCTGCTACCGTCAAACAGATTGATTTTACAGCCGGAGAAGAAGGTAAATCCGCACTTGCTGTTGAAACTGAAAGACAGGTGGAGTATGAGATAACAAAACAGGCGCCGAAAGTTTTACAGCTCCGGCTGCACAATACCTACCTGCCCGACTACCACCAGCACCGTCCGCTTATAACAACCCGCTTTGACTCAGCAGTGGACAGGATTATTCCCGCACGGAGCGATGCCGGCAGAAATTTAACGGAAATACTGATTGAACTCCGTGAAGCCGTGCCCTACCGGCCGGTACAAAAGGCAGAAGAGCTGACCATTCATTTTGAGCCCTCGGAAGTTGATCCAAGGCCGCTTGCTTCTGCCGACCTGCCGCCATGGCAGCAGGTGCTGCAGGCTGCATCTGAGAAGAAAGCCAAACCCTCAGAAGGGGAGCAGAAAAAAGCGGAAAAAGCCGCGGAGAAGGCAAAGGACCCGTACGCCCTTCTGCTTGACGAAGGTGAGAAATATACCGGGCAGAAGATTGCTCTGGATTTTTACGAAACCAATATTAAAAACGTATTTCGCATACTCCAGAAGGTCTCCGGCCAGAATTTTGCGGTTGATCCGGGAGTTACCGGTTCCGTGACATTGTCTTTCCAAAAGCCTGTGCCCTGGGATCAGGTGCTGGATCTGGTTCTGCAGATGAACGGACTGGATAAGGTGGAGAAGGGAAATATCATTCGAATCGCCAGAAAGGAGACCCTGCAGAAGGAAGAAAAGGCCCGGCAGCAAAGGATTGCGGCGATCAGGAAAAAGCAGGAGCAGCAGAAGGATCTGGCCCCCCTGGTTACCGAATACATCCCGGTAAGCTATGCCAATGCCAAAAACGAGGTTTTGCCCCACGTAGAAGATGTCCTGTCAAAGGACCGGGGCAGTGTAACCGTGGATGAGAGAAATAACCAGTTTATTATAACGGATACAAAAGAAAAGATCCGGAAGGCAAAGGATATCATATCAAAAATTGACAAGGTGACGCCGCAGGTGATTATTGAAGCCCGCATCGTTGAGGCAAACGACGATTTCAGCCGCAAGGTTGGCGTCACATGGAGCGCCCAGAGCGAAGACGTCTACCGCTCCGATCTGGGCGGTAACTATTCCTATAATTCTGTCATAAATACTCCCTTTATCGGGGGAAGCACAGCAGAGGGCGGAGCAGAAAGCCCCAGCACCTTTAATTTTTCCTTTGAGCGCCTGCCCAGCATGGGAACGCCTTTTCTCCTGGATGCTACGCTGCGGGCCATGGAGACAGACCAGGAGCTGAAGATCATCTCAACTCCCAAAATCGTGACCCTGGATAACAAGGAGGCAACTATCACCCAGGGAATCGAATGGCCGTACCAGAACGTGGAAGATGAGGAAGTGGAAACCGAGTTCAAGGAAATCGACCTGACGCTTGAGGTGATTCCTCATATAACGCCGGATGACAGGATTTCCCTGGAGATTAACCTGCAAAAAGATGATATTCGGGAAATTACCCCATCAGGAGAGCCTGCCCTGTCTACAAACGAGGCCAAAACAGAGCTTTTAATTGAGAACGGCCAGACCATTGTTATCGGGGGAATCGTAAAACGGACTGAAAACAATGCAGAAGCGGGGGTCCCGATTTTAAAGGATATTCCGGGCATTGGATGGCTGTTCAGCTCCAGCCAGAAGGAGGTATCCAAGCGCGAACTCCTGATCTTTATGACTCCCAATATTGTTCAGCTTGAGCAGCGCGGAGTAGTGCAGGCAAGCACTGGCGAAGGAGATAAGAGCTAATCCGGCCGGATCAATCGTAGTCCGGAATTGGAACATCGTATGAGACTGAAAGGAAATGATTTATGAGATTTCAGTATGCAGGAAGAACCATGTGGATGATTTTTGTAGTCATCCTCATGGCATTTTTACTCGTCAGCTGCGGCTCATCCGGGAGTCACGGAGACGATGATGAGGAGAGTACAGTAGAAGTCAGCACCATTGCCCTTGTAGCGGCCAGGGATTCGGTCAAGCCGGACGAACAAACAACTGTTACCGCAATGGTTTATGACGAAAGCGGTCACGGTATAGGCGGCAGAAAAATTGAATTCAAACTGGATGATCCGACGCTGGGCTCCATAACCAATGAGGGCAGGACCCAGTCCGACGGCACTTTTGAAGCCAGCTTCCAGGCGCGGAGCGGAACCGGGACAGTGCAGATCACTGCAATGGCGGGCTCTGCCACCAGTGAAGCAAAAGAGATTATAATTACCGATCAACTGGTGGAAAACCTGTCGCTTTCCGCGAGCCCGACCACAATTATAGTGGAAAAAACGTCAACCATCACTGCCGAGGTCACGGATGAGAACGGCGACCCTGTGGCAAACGGGACGACAGTAAATTTTTCCCTGGAAGATGATGCGTTCGGCTCAATCACCGAGGAAGCAAGCACCAACGCGGGAAAAGCCAAGGCTACATTTACTGCAGCCAATTACGGAACCGCCACAATTAATGCGGAATGCGGTACAGCGTCAAACTCCGTGAATGTTACTGTTGAACCGGCCCAGGCGGCTTCAATAGAGTTTGATTCCGTATCGCAGAACCCGATTGCAATCAAGGGCACCGGCGGACAGGAATTCGGCAATGTAGCCTTTAATGTAAAAGATGTGAACGGCAATCCCGCAAAGGATGTGGACGTTTTGTTTACAATGGTATCCGGCGTACAGGGAGAGGAATACCTGGAAGAAGATGATCCGACTCCCTACACCCAGACCGTCAGCACATCGGAGGGCACCGCAGAGGTAACCATCCACAGCGGGTACGAGGCCGGGGCGGTAAGCGTTAAAGCAAGCATTACAACGGCTGAAGGCAATACCATATCCGCTACTACGCCCGTGATTTCCATAGGCGGCGGGGTGCCCAATGATGAGTGGTTCACGGTGGCGGTCGATGAGTCACCGGGATGGAATATGGGCGGCCTGGCCTGCGTGGGCGTGGAAACCGAAATTACAGCCTGGCTGGCAGACCGCTTCGGCAACTATAACGTGCTGGACGGGCACAACGTTTTTTTTGAATCTGAAGTAGGGCTGGCAGTGTATCCTACTGCAACAACTGAGGGCGAAAACGGAAGCGCGACCTCAACGATTCGGACCCAGAGTGCAAACGGAGGGGCGCCAAAGGATGTGGTGCCGGAGTTGTGGGAAACTGATTTAAAAGAGGACATTGCCGATGACTTTGACAATGGTGTGGGCGATCCACTGCCGTCCGGGCACCCGCGGGACGGAGTATGTAATGTCCTGATTTTTACAAACGGCGAAGAGGCCTTTGTGGACGGCTCCAACGGCAATGAAGTAAACGGGCTTTATGACGCAGGCGAGGAATTTACAGATACCGCGGATGACCCCTGGCGCGATTATGATGACGATGGAAAGTGGGATGACGGAACGGAAACCACGCCTCTTACCGTGATAGGAGGGGCTAACCCGGAAGAGGACGCGTATCAGGACAGGGCCGGCAACAACAAGTGGGACGGAAAAAACGCTGTCTGGGACGGGCCTCACCCCAGTGAAGGGTACAGCACCAAAAATCTCTTCCGTCAGGTGGATTTCCTGATTACGGGTCTTCCAATTATTCGAATCGACAAGGGCAGTTTTAATGTTCCAAACGGCGGTCAGGATACAGTGAAAATCCTGATCTGCGATGAGAATTACAATCCGCTGGCCACGGACTCAACTTATAAAATAGAGGTTGATGTGGGAAAAATTACAGGCGGCACCAAAGATTATACATACCCGAGCAGCAATTTTTACGGCAGCGAAACCAATACAGACATGGATGCTGACGGGGATATAGACAGCGATGATTACATGCTGGCGCACAGGAGTTTAATCGTTAATGAAATCACCATTTCAGACGATAACCCGCAGGAAGATCAAGCCGAGCAGGCTGAGCTTTCTGTGAATGTCGTCTGGACGAGCAACGGAGGCTGTGCCGATCAAGAGCAATCGTTTTCTATCACAGGAACGGTTCATTAGCTGTAATTTCCAGGCCGTCAGTCTTTCTGAATCTTTTCATCATAGGGGGCCCGAAGAAGGTTGACCGGGCCCCCGCTTTTTTGTCGTCCATAACCGCCTTTGACATTTGCTCCGCGGGAAGTTATAAATACACATTAAAACCGGAAAACAGGGCGGAATCCAGGAAGGAAAGAGAGATGAAAGCATTGCTGATACCGTTTTTGCTGCTTGCCGTGTGGGTGGTGCTGCAGTTGTGGATTCTGCCGCGCTTTGGCGTTTCCACCTGAATGCGCGATGCCTGCCGGGCGGCGGGCAAAGACCGGGAGCAAAAGAACACAACAAAGGATTGAGGCGTGAGGAAGGGCCGTATACGGCCGGACCGAGCAAGTTTGACGAAATAACCGCAAGGGGAGCAGATCATGGCAAAAGGGCTTAATAAGGCGATTTTAATCGGCCGGCTGGGAAAGGATCCGGAAATTCGGTACACGCAGGATGGGCGGGCAGTTGCCAATTTCACGATTGCTACAAACGAGGAGTGGAAGGATAAAAATACCGGTGAAAAAAGAGAGCGTACAGAGTGGCACCGGATTGTGGCGTTCGGGAAGCTGGGCGAAATCTGCGGCGAATATTTGTCCAAGGGCCGCCTTGTATACGTGGAGGGCCGCCTCCAGACCCGTTCCTGGGAGCAGGACGGCGTGACCAAGTATACCACGGAAATTGTTGCCGGCGACATGCAGATGCTGGAGGCCAAAAACGCCGGAGCATCACAGCCTTATGATAAAACCTCCTCTCCCGGGCAGAACGCGCCGCAGTCCCCGCCAAAGCAGCAGCCTGCAGGAGGAG
>JAWOFF010000077.1:0-10473 GCA_046482325.1 Desulfosalsimonadaceae bacterium | reverse complement strand
TCTGGCGGGTAACGCCCTCAATGGCGCGGAGCATGCGCCGCTCCCGCGGGGTAATAAACAGGATGGCCTCCCCGCTGCGGCCTGCCCTGCCGGTCCGCCCGATCCGGTGGACATAGGCTTCCGGATCATAGGGCACATCGTAGTTTATTACGTGGCTGATCCTGTCCACATCCAGCCCCCGGGCCGCCACGTCCGTTGCCGCCAGGATGTCCAGCTTGCCTTCTTTTAAAAGCGCAAGGGTTTTTTCCCGCATGCTCTGAGAGATGTCTCCGTTTAATGCGGCACTCAGATACCCTCTTGCTTCGAGCTTTTTGGCCAGCTCAGCGGTGGCGGTTTTAGTGCGGACGAAAATGATGACCCCGTCAAAGGGTTCTGCTTCAAGTATCCGGGTAAGGGCGTCAAGTTTATGGTTGTCCCCCACAATCCAATAGCGCTGCCGTGTGGTTGCCACCGTCATGGTCCGGGCTTTGATTGTTATCTGTTCCGGCTGCTGCATATATTTTTGTGCAATGTTCCGGATGGCCTGCGGTACGGTGGCGGAAAAAAGTGCGATCTGCCGCTTTGGAGGCGTTTGTCCCAGTATCCATTCCACATCCTCAAGAAATCCCATTCTCAGCATTTCATCTGCTTCATCAAGAACAAGGCTTTTTATGGAATCCATTTTCAGGGATTTACGCCGCATGTGGTCCATTACCCGGCCGGGTGTGCCAACCACCACCTGAACGCCCTGTTTTAATCGCCTAAGTTGCCCGCTGTAGTCCTGGCCCCCGTAGATGGGCAAAACGCGGAAGTTCTGCAGATGAGCGGCATAGCTGTGGAAAGATTCGGAGACCTGGATAGCAAGTTCCCGCGTAGGGGTCAGCACCAGCGCCTGGGGGGCTGCACTCTCCAAATCGATCCGGGAGAGAATGGGCAGGGCAAAAGCCGCTGTTTTGCCGGTGCCGGTTTGTGCCTGGCCTATAAGATCCCTGCCCGCCATTAGCGGGGGTATGGTTTTGGCCTGGATGGGGGTGGGCGTTTCATAGCCTGCCTCTTCCAGCGCCCTGGTTAAGGCAGGGGCTATACGCAGCCCCTGAAAATCTGTTGTTGTAAAGTTCCGGTGGTTCAATGTCATGATAGTACTTTTTCCTCTTATAGATGGGACCCCTGGCCCCTGAGAGAGATAAACGGGATATGAAAAAGCTTATGAGGCGTTTTCAGAATCGGCTCTGTTTTTTTTGCCCCCAGGCCCTTTTCTGCCAGGCCTTTTTTTTCGTTGCGGCCCTTTTTTTTCGGCGGTGGGCTTTGGCAGAATCAGCCAGCTGTCATCCGGCTCTATGCAGTCTAACTTGCGCTCCATGAAATCCTCGATTTCCGGGATGTAGAAAGAATCCTCTTCATCGGCAAAGCTTATCGAGGTGCCGGCTGCTCCGGCCCGGCCGGTACGTCCGATGCGGTGGACATAATCCTCCGGATCATGGGGCAGGTTGAAATTGATCACATGGTCCATGGCCTCGATATGAATGCCCCGGGCCACGACATCGGTTGCTACAAGTACGCGGATTTTTCCGGATTTGAAATCCAACAGCCGTTGGCTCCGGGTCTGCTGCGCCACATCGCCGGTGAGCAGTTCGCACTTTATGCCGTGGCGGCCCAGCTTCTCGGCCAGCCGCCTGACCGCGTCCTTGCGGTTGCAAAACACCAGTACCCGGCTTAAATCCTGCTGAACAATGATATTGTAGAGCAGGGCGAATTTATCGCGGCTGGTTACAATATAGACAATCTGATCAACGGAATCCACCGCGATCTGTTCCGGCTCAATGGCTACATGGGCCGGGTTTTGGGTCCAGCTTGCAGCCAGCCGTGTGATGGTCTCGGTAAGGGTTGCGCTAAACAGCATGGTTTGGCGGCTGCCCTTTTGGGGGGTGGCGTAAATGATTTTGCGCACATCCGGAATAAATCCCATATCCAGCATCCGGTCTGCTTCGTCGATAACCAGCACTTCGACCTTTTTTAGTTTCAGCACGCGGCGTCTGGAAAAATCGAGCAGGCGGCCCGGGGTGGCTACCACGATATCCGCCGGAGCGTTTGTAAGTTGTTTCTGCTGCTGTTTGAAATCCATCCCCCCAAAAACGGAAATGATGTTGCAGTCACAGTATTTTGCAAGCTGCCTGGCTTCTTCCGTTATCTGCATAACCAGCTCCCGGGTAGGAGCGATGATTAATACCCGGGGAGTCCCGGAATCCCGTTTTGTACGGACGGGATTGTTCAGCAGATAGGTGATAATGGAAATCAAAAAGGCGGCGGTCTTGCCGGTGCCTGTCTGGGCCCTGCCGAATGCGTCCCTGCCTGCCAGTGTGCTTGGAAGAATTTCCGCCTGGATGGGCGTGCAGCGGGTAAAGCCCTGGTCTTTAATGGCCTGCATCAGTTCGCTGGGCAGATCGAAATCCTGAAAATGCGTTTCCTGGGCCTCTGTTGAGGCTCCGCAAGCGGAATCCGCTTCTGTTTTTTTCTGCTCGTCTGCATTTCCACGGGCTGTTTGGAAATCGTTTCGGCTGTCGAAACTGTTGTTTTTTTGTTGCGGTTTGTTGTTCATTTTGGTTTTGTTTGATCCTTCCTTTATTTTTTTTTTGCGCCTGCTGCCAGGGTTAAAGAAAAAAGGGTTTCAGGGCCGCATGCTGCAAATCCCTGTGGATGCAGCGCTGCTGATTCCTGCGGGAAATTCCGGGGAGGGCAGTAGCGTAAAGCAGTCAGATAGAGGGGCTTTTTGGGTATTCCTCCAAAAAAAAGGGGCCTCAGATGTTTTCTCTGAGGCCCCTTTCTCATAAGTGGCGGGAGCGACGAGACTCGAACTCGCGACCTCCGGCGTGACAGGCCGGCGTTCTAACCAGAACTGAACTACGCCCCCGGATTTTGGCTAAGAAGCAACTGGTAGGCGGAACAGGGCTCGAACCTGTGACCTACGGCTTGTAAGGCCGTCGCTCTCCCAACTGAGCTATCCGCCCTTAACGAATTGTAATATTTAACAGGCCCGCCCACCCCTGTCAAGCGTAAAATGCGGGCACAAATATTTATTTAGTGCTTCATTCCGGCCGGCAGGGGCTGAGGACCGGTGTTGCCGGCAGTCTCCGCCAGAATCTGCTGGTGCTCCTCCGTATAGGGAGACTCGCCTTCCTTGACCAGAATGGCGTGCCTGACCACCTCATCCATGTGCTCCACCGGCAGGATTTTAAGCTGCTTGGCCACACTTTGCGGAATTTCTTTAATATCCTTTTCATTTTCCGCGGGAATCAGCACCTGCTTGATGCCGCCTCTGTGGGCGGCCAGGATTTTTTCCTTTAAGCCGCCCACGGGCAGAATCCTTCCCCGGAGGGTGATTTCTCCGGTCATGGCAACATTGCGGTTCACCGGAAGCTTGGTCAGGGCGGAAATGATGGAGACGCACATGGCAATGCCTGCCGAAGGGCCGTCCTTGGGGGTTGCACCCTCCGGTACATGTATGTGGATGTCGGTTTTTTCCTGAAAGTCCTGATCAATTCTGAACTGGTCCGTACGGGAGCGCACGTAGCTTATTGCCGCGCGAGCCGATTCTTTCATGACATCGCCCAGTTTACCTGTTACATTAAACTCGCCTTTTCCGGGCATGATGACGCTTTCTATGGAGAGCAGCTCGCCCCCGAACTGGGTCCAGGCAAGGCCGGTAACAATACCCACCTGATCCTTGTTTTCAATCTGACTGAATCTGTACTGAGGGGGGCCAAGATATTTTTCCACGGATTTCGCAGTAACACGCACAGGCTTATCGGAGTTCTCCTTGAGGATCTGCCGGGCGATTTTTCTGCAGATTGAAGCGATTTCGCGCTCCAGGTTTCTGACCCCGGCCTCGCGGGTATAGTCGCGGATAACGGAATAAATCGCGTTTTTCGAATATCTGGTATTCTCCTCTTTCAGCCCGTTCTGCCGGATCTGTTTGGGAACTAGGAATTTTTCTGCAATGTTGTATTTTTCCACTTCCGTATAGCCCGGAAGGCGGATAATTTCCATCCGGTCCTGCAGTGGCAGAGGAATATCCGGCAGTGTATTGGCCGTGGTGATAAAAAGAATATCCGAAAGGTCGTATTCCACCTCCAGATAATGATCATTGAAGCTGAAGTTCTGTTCCGGGTCAAGGACCTCCAGCAGGGCCGCAGAGGGGTCGCCGCGAAAATCCATACTCATCTTGTCCACTTCATCCAGGCAGAAGACGGGGTTGTTAACCCCCGCTTTCCTCAGCGACTGGATAATTTTTCCCGGAAGCGCCCCGATATAGGTACGCCTGTGCCCCCTGATTTCCGCTTCATCCCTTACGCCGCCGAGCGAGAGGCGGGCGAATTCGCGTCCGGTGGCCCGGGCCACCGATTTGGCAAGCGATGTCTTGCCCACCCCCGGGGGGCCCACAAGGCAAAGGATCGGGCCCTTTATTTTTTTCATCAGGGCCTGCACCGCCAAATATTCCAGGATACGTTCCTTGGGCCGCTTCAATCCGTAATGGTCTTCTTCCAGGATCTGTTCGGCTCTTTCGATGTCTTTGGTGGTTTTGCTCTTGTTGTACCAGGGCAGGTTAATCAGCCACTCGATGTAGTTGCGCACCACGGTTGCTTCCGCGGACATGGGCGTCATCATCTTGAGTTTCTTTAGCTCCTGGCGGGCCTTGGCCGCTGCCTCCTTGGACATTTTTTTCTTTTTTACCCGCTTTTCAAGCTCCTTTACTTCATCGCCCTCGCTGTCGTCCGCGCCCATCTCCTTTTTGATCGCGCGCATCTGCTCATTGAGGTAGTAATTCTTCTGGCTCTGCTCCATCTGGTTTTTGATGCGCTTTTTGATCTTCTGATCGGTCTTCAGGATAACGATTTCGTCCTGGATCAGCTGCAGCAGGTGCGACAGGCGCTCCTCCAGAGAGGGCGTCTCCAGAAGATACTGATTTTCTTTTGTTTTAAAAGAAAATTGCGCGGCTATCGTGTACATAAGCTCTGTGGGATCTTTGATGCCGGTGATGTTTTCCGTGGTTTCCTTGGATATATTTTTGTTGAGTTCTGCATATTCTTCAAATGATTTCAGAATGTTGCGGAAAAACGCCTCTTTTTCGTTGTCTCCAATCTCAGGCTCCCTGATGGGCTCTGCCGAGACTTCAAAAAAGCCCTCATTGGGGAGAAAATCCAGAATCCGGCCCCGAAACTTGCCTTCTACCACGGTTTTTACCGTGCCGTCGGGCAGACGCAGCATCTGCAGCACTTTTGCCACAGTGCCGATTTTTCGGATGTCATTGGGAGTGGGATTTTCCTTTCCCGGATCGGCCTGGGTGGCCAGCAGGATATATTTGTCCTCCTGGTTGATGGCCTCTGAGATGGCACTGATGGATTTGGCCCGTCCGATAAACAGGGGCGAAATCATGTGGGGAAAAACCACCACATCCCTCAGAGGAAGAAGCGGCAGATGCATCTCCGCCGGATATGAACTGTGCATGTGTTGATATGTCTGGCTGTCTTTTGTCATGGCAATATCGCTATCTTTTTGTATTAACAGAAAATAAAAGGCGGCTGTTCCGGAAGTACAGGTCGTAGGCAGGTAGGGGCTCAGCCGGCACCGCAGCCCGGCGCCGGCTGGTCAGCAGAAAAATTATGCCTGTTTTTTGGGCTGTTCGTAGAGAAGGATCGGGTCTTCACGGTTGACCACGACCTCCTCGCCGACAACACATTCCTTTACGCCGCCGATGGAGGGCAGATCGTACATGATGTTGAGCATTGTGTTCTCAAGGATTGCGCGAAGCCCGCGTGCACCTGCATTCCTTTTCATGCTTTCGCGGGCGATAGCTGCAAGCGCGCTGTCGGTAAACCTCAGGTTTACCCCCTCGATTTCAAAAAGTTTTTCAAACTGTTTGACAAGCGCGTTCTTGGGCTCTGTCAGGATCTTTATCAGGGCCGATTCATCCAGATCCTGCAGGGTGGCAATAATCGGGAGGCGCCCCACGAACTCGGGGATCAGCCCGTATTTTATAAGGTCCTCGGTCTCCACCTGTTTGAAAATTTCACTGGCTGTCTGCGAACTGGGGCTCTGGATGTTGGCGCCGAACCCCATTGCCTTGGAGCCGATTCGCTTGCGGATGATCTGCTCCAGTCCGTTAAAAGTCCCCCCGCAGATGAAAAGGATATTGGTTGTATCGACCTTTACAAAATCCTGCTGCGGATGCTTGCGCCCTCCTTTGGGGGGCACGCTTGCAGTAGTACCCTCGATGATTTTGAGAAGCGCCTGCTGTACCCCCTCGCCGGAAACATCCCGCGTAATGGAGGGATTGTCCGACATCTGGGCGATTTTATCAATTTCATCTATATAGACGATTCCCCGTTGGGCCTTTTCCACATCGTAATCCGCATTCTGGAGAAGGGCCAGCACAATGTTTTCCACGTCTTCGCCCACATAACCCGCCTCGGTAAGACTGGTGGCATCTGCAATGGTAAAAGGAACGTTCAAAAACCGCGCCAGGGTCTGGGCGAGCAGGGTTTTTCCGCATCCGGTCGGGCCGATCATCATGATGTTGCTTTTGTGGATCTCCACGTCGTCTGTGGAAACCGCTGACTCGAGCCGCTTGTAATGATTGTGCACGGCCACGGACAGAATTCTTTTGGCCAGATCCTGCTGGATCACGTATTCATCCAGTTTCTCCGTGATTTCAGAAGGAGTCAGAACCCGGCTGCCCACATCGGAGTCTTTGATGTTTTCTTCTTCAATAATTTCGCTGCAAAGCTGGATGCATTCATCGCATATATAGACAGCAGGGCCGGCTATCAGTTTTTTGACTTCCTGCTGGTTTTTGCCGCAGAATGAACAAAACAGGTTCTCATTGCTGTCATCGTCTTTGCCTGGCATACTATCCCTCCGTTTCAGTGATCTTATCGAGGTCGTCCCGATTATAGATCACATGATCAATTAAACCATAATTTTTTGCTTCATCCCCGGTCATGAAAAAGTCACGGTCTGTGTCCTTTTCAATCTGCTGTAAATCTTGTTTGGTGTGATAAGCAAGAATCTGGTTCAGTTTTGATCGCAGGCGAATGATTTCCTCTGCCTGGATTTTTATATCCGATGCCTGTCCCTGAATGCCGCCCATGGGTTGATGGATCATGATGCGGGCATTGGGAAGGGTGTAGCGCTTGCCCTCAGAGCCTGCTGCCAGAAGCAGCGCTCCCATGCTTGCGGCCTGCCCGAGGCACACGGTGGTGATATCGGGCTTAATATACTGCATAGTGTCGTAGACCGCCATCCCTGAGGTAACCGAGCCGCCGGGGGAGTTAATGTAGAAATTGATATCCTTGTCCGGGTCCTCGGATTCCAGAAAAAGCATCTGGGCGATCAGGAGATTGGCGATTTCGTCGTTGACCGGGGTGCCGAGTATGACAATCCGGTCTTTGAGCAGCCGCGAATAAATGTCATAGGCGCGCTCCCCCTTGCTTGTTTGTTCAACGACCATTGGGATTAAAGGCAATGTATCCCTCCTTATGCATTGTTATCTGCATTTTCTTCATTGGTTGCCGGGGATTCTTCCTCCCCGGGCGGTATATTTTCTATCTCTGCATGATTAATTATAAGATCAATTGCCTTTTTTTCAAGTAATGCGTGCTTGAAAGCCTCCAGCTGATCCGGGCTCTGCTGATAATAGGACCTGATGACCTCAGCCGGCTGCCCTGTAGTCTCAGAAAAGCGCTGGTATTCGGCTTCAAGTTCTTCATCGCCAATCTCGAGGCCTTCCTGCTTTATGATCTTATTGAGCAGCAAATGCCTGCGTACCTGTTTTTCTGCCAGATCCCGGTACTGCTCGGCCATCCCTTCCCGGGTCATGCCCAGCTGCTCCATGGAAAGGCCGTTTTTGACAAACTGCTGCTCAGCATCCTTTACGATGTTATCGATTTCCTGCTGTACAAGGGTTTCAGGCACTTCAAATGCTTCTGTAATCAGTTTGTCAAATATCTGTTCCTGCAGTTCCTGGTGGGTCCGTTTGTCATAGCCCTGCTGCAGGTTCTTCCGGATTTCCTCACGCAGCTCTTCGATGCCGTTGAACTCGCCGAGTTTCCTGGCCATTTCATCGTTGGCCTCCGGCAGCACCTCTTCGCGGATTTCCTTTAGTGCTGCCTGAAAAGTGATATCTTGCCCGGCCAGATTGGCGTTGTGGTAGTCTTCGGGAAAATGGATGGCGAATTCCTTGGATTCTCCCGGCTTCATCCCGATCAGGGCCTGATCGAAATCCTCTGTTATTGATCCCTGACCGAGTTTCAGTGTGTGATTTTCCGTTTTTTCGGTTTCTTCGAAGGGTTGCCCGTCTTTGAAGCCTTCATAGTCGATTACCACGTAATCGCCGTCCACGGCGGCTCGGTCTTCGTTAATCGTATGGTATTCCGCCAGATGCTTTTTCAGCATCTCCACCTGCCTGTCTATTTCTTCTTCGGAGGCCTGGTATTCGTTTTTTTTCAGTTCCAGGCCTTTGAAGTCCACTTCAGGCAGTTCCGGCCTGAGCTCTACTGTTGCTCTGTATGTGAAAGCCTGGTCCGGGTCCAGTTCAGAAGGATCTATATCCGGCGTTGCCAGAACCGGCAGGTCTTTTTCACGCAGAGCCTCCATCAGGGTGTTTTGAATCAGGGTCTGAGCAACATCGGAGTGAACGTCTTTTCTGAATTTTCTCTCCAGAACGGAGCGCGGGACCTTGCCGGGCCGGTAGCCTTTGATTCTCGCATTTTTTTTCAGATTGGCATATGCGGAATCAAGTTCTTTGGCTACTTCCTCCTGGGGGACTTCAATATGAAGTTTTTTCTTGACACTGCTGATGTCTTCAACGCTTACATCCATAATTGTTTCCTTATCCTTCTTTTTTTTTTGAAGCTCCCTGCAGCCTGCAACAGAAACGCCTCTTATGAAACCCTCAGGGATTTTCAATTTTACCGGATCTTCTGCTTTTTCCATTTTTATGGTAATCAGCGGGAAATGAGGCCTTTGAGGTAGCTGCAACCCCTGCGGGGTTGTTTTGTTTGGTGCGAGAGGGGAGATTTGAACTCCCACTCTTTTACAAGAGCTGGATCCTAAGTCCAGTGCGTCTACCAGTTCCGCCACTCTCGCAGTTGATTTTCTATCGATTTTGCAATAATAAAGGTAATCGGCCGGACGAAAAATCCCTGCAAGTTGTAATCAACTTTTTGAAATTTAATGCAAAATGGTACATTTTCCTGTAAAATCCCGATTAAAATAATATCTATATATAATGGTGTCAAGCAAAATTGAGGACTTACAAGATGGGGCGATGGATTTGTTACAAATTGGCCTCTCCGCGCGTTTTTTCTGCGCTGGCGGGTTTGTGCGCAGTGTTGATGACCGGGTTTCTGCCTGTGCAGGCAGCGGGGGAAAAACCCCTGGTAGTAATCGATGCCGGTCACGGCGGCCCTGATAAAGGCGTGAAGGCAGTTGGCGGCAGCCTGGAAAAGGATGTCGCCCTGGAGATGGCAGAAGCTCTTGAAAAAGCATTGGCCAATGAATGCAGAACGACAATGACCCGCACCGGGGATTACGAGTTAAGCCCCCAAAAAAGGGCCTCTATTGCCAATCACAAGGGGGCGGATCTTTTTATCAGCATACATGCCGGCGGCTTTTTCCGGACCGGGCGCCAATGCTGGGAGCTGTATTATTTCGCGTCAAAAAACGGTATAGCAGGCCAGGAAGGCACTGCCGGCGATTGTTGCTGGTACCGGGTGCAGATGAAGCACCTGAAGGCCTCCAGGCATTTTGCCGGAATTCTGCAGAGCCATTTGCAGGCATGCCCGGGAGTAGAATCGGTTCGCGCAACCGAAGCCCCGCTTCTTCTGCTGGAGGGCCTGGATATGCCGGGCATTGTTGTCGAGACCGGGTATTTGACCAATCCTGCCCTCGAGAGCCGGCTAAATGAGGCGGAGTTTCTCCGGGATGCCGCCGGATGCATACAGCGGGGAATTGCCGCTTTTTTCCGGGAACACTGAGTATATCGGCTTGCATGATGCAGGAAAGGATGATAGGAAAATCCATAATCATTACTGTCGGGGCGTGGCGCAGTCTGGCAGCGCGCCTGCTTTGGGAGCAGGAAGCCGCAGGTTCAAATCCTCCCGCCCCGACCAGAAATTTCAAGGAGTTATGGAGCATCCATAGCTCCTTTTTTATGCTTTAATTTTAGCTGGGTACAAATTTGGGTACAAAAAATCACTTGATCGGCACTCATGCCTTTTGCGCCGGATCGGGTTTTGGTGCTGTTTGCTTTAAGATCTTGCATTGCCAGTTGGCCGATGATAGGATTTTTATCCAGAATTCGACTGATGCGCATGAGTTCATCTGCTTGTGGATGATCGATTGCCGATTGCATCAGGGGCAATTGTTTTTGGTTCTTTTCGCGCATTTTGTGATCGGCTCCTTTTCTTTTTCTGCTGTTATTTTGGATGGTTGGCGACT
>JAWOFF010000053.1:0-7408 GCA_046482325.1 Desulfosalsimonadaceae bacterium | reverse complement strand
CGACAGCAAGCTCTTCCATAACTTCCCCCCCTTTTTTGTTGTTTGTTCCCGGGCCCGCCCGGCCCGGGAACAGGACTTAAAAAAACAACGCTATCCCTGGACCTTCTGACGAATTTCCTCCACTACTTCCGGATTGGCCAAAGTTGTTACATCGCCCACATCCTTGTAGTTGGAAATTGAAGCCAGTATCCTGCGCATGATCTTTCCGGAACGGGTCTTGGGCATGTCCGGAACGATGTAGACATGCGCGGGCTTGGCTATTTTACCCAACACATCTGCTACAGTGGCAGAAACCTTCCTGGCCACCTCGGAACTGGCCTCGCGCCCCGGCTTAAGGGACACGTAAAGATCCGGCACCGTGCCCTTAATCTCGTCTGGCACAGGAACAACCGCAGCCTCGGCCACCTCCTCGGTATCAAGGGCTGCAGACTCGATCTCCTTTGTGCCAAGCCGATGGCCGGAGACATTGATCACATCGTCTATTCTGCCCAGAATGCGCACGTAGCCGTCCTCGGCCATCACGGCCGCATCCCCGGCCATGTATGGCCAATCTCTCCAGTCTGTACTCTGGGGGTTTTTGCAGTACCTGCTGTAATAGCTCTTGATGTAGCGGTCTTTGTCTTTCCATATGGTCTGGAATGCTCCGGGCCATGGATTGCGGATACATATATTGCCCGCCTTCCCTGCCCCCGGCTCCAGTTCATTGCCCTCGTCATCCAAAACTACCGGATGGATCCCCGGCAGGCCCGGCCCTGCACTGCCAGGCTTCATGGGCTGAAGTGCGGGCAGAGTGCTGCACAAAAATCCTCCGTTTTCTGTCTGCCACCAGGTATCAACCACCACGGCTTTGCCCTTGCCCACCACCTCATAGTACCAGCGCCAGACTTCGGGCTCAATGGGCTCGCCGACAGTTGTCATATGCTTGAAGTAATAGTTGTATTTTCCCGGCTCGTCGCCGCCCACCTTGCGCAGGGCCCGAATGGCGGTGGGAGAGGTATGGAATATGTTGACATCCAGTTCTTCGGCAATGCGCCAGCAGCGGCCCGGATCCGGATAGGTGGGCACGCCTTCATATATAATGGTGCTTGCGGCCAGGGCCAGCGGACCATAGACAATGAAAGAGTGCCCGGTAATCCAGCCGATATCCGCCATGCACCAGTAGACATCCTCGGGATGAATATCCTGTACATACTTGGACATCCACGTCACATATGAGAGATATCCTCCTATGCTGTGCTGACAGCCCTTGGGCCGGCCCGTGGACCCGCTGGTGTACATGAGAAACAAAACCCCCTCGGCCGGCATGGATACCGGCTTTACTTCGGCGTTGCGGTACTTCAGGATCATTTCGTCCGCATAGAAATCCCGGCCGTCGACCATGGGAGTGGATGAGGAATATTTGCCCGGATAGCGCCTCCAGACCAGAACTTTCTTCACCTTCTGGCCCTGTTTCTCGGACGCTTGCACTGCATCGTCGGAGTTGGCCTTGTGATCGAGAAGCTTGCCGCTTCTGTAATAGGCATCCATGGTGATCAGGACCTCGCTTTCCGAGTCCCATATCCTGTCCCCGCAGGCCTTGCCGCTGAAGCCGGCAAAAACCTGGCAATCAATTACCCCCAGCCTGGCACAGGCCAGCATGGTAATGGCCAACTCAGCGGTCATAGGCAGATACAGGGTAACCCTGTCTCCTGCTTTCAGACCGCAAAAATCCTGCAGCATCGCCGCGGTCTCGTTCACCCTTCGGTAGAGCTCCTGATAGGTCATGTGCACTATGGGCTCATCCTCCAGCTCCGGAACGAAATGGATCGCGGTCTTGTTCTTGTATTTGTCCAGATGCCGATCCACACAATTGTAGCACGCGTTGAGCTTGCCGCCTACAAACCACTTCCAGACCGGGGCCTCACTGGTATCCAGGGTGGTGTGCCAGTAATGGTCCCAATCAAGGAGATCTGCGAACTCCTTGAAACATTCCGGAAAGTTATCCAGGCTGAATCGTTCGAATATGCCTGGATCGGTGCAATTGGCCTGCCCTACGAATTCAGGCCGGGGATAGTAGTAATTCTCTTCCTGCCAGTGAACCGCGTAATGGGCATTGGAACCCTGCTCATTTTCTGCCATATGACCTCCTTTTGTTTGTGGTAAGCGTTTTGAAAACGAAACGCTGTTTCAAAAACTACAAAACTTTTTAATAAAGTCTATTGTCAATGGCTGAAAAATATTTTAAAAACTGCGGAGGTTTGAAAATGTCTTAATTTGAGATGAAGATTAGGCTAACTATCAAGATATGTTCACAAAAAAACATTAACCTTATTTTTATTATACCTATATAAATGCTGATGTCAAATATTTTTTATTCATCATATTTTGTACAGCCCTGTTTAAGAGAATCCGGTATGTGGAAACCTTCTCTCCCTATGCCCGGCAGTTTTTAGAATGCCTGGCCCGGGTTCTTTCCCGGCTTGCGGCGGACGGAAACGCCGTGGTGGGCGTTGAGCAGGGGATTGAGGCGGCACCCGTCTTCGGCCGGAGGCTTTTGCGGTTCGCGTTAAGGGCGCAAATATTGCCGGGATCGCCGCACTGCCGATTTCCGAAGTTAAGCCCTGGCTTGCCGGGCTTGCCGGGCTTGCCGCAGAAGGCGGGCAGATAAGCGCCCGGATCATTCCCGAACCAAAAACCCGGATAGAACTTCTCAGCTCCCTTGGCCTTGGCTACTTAGGCCTGGGCCGTCCGGCGGGACACCCTCTCCACGGGCGAGACCCAAAGGGTGCGCATAGCAGCCGGGATTTCCTCAAATCTACCTGGGGTCTGCTACGTGCCGGACGAGCCCACCGTTGGAAGGTAATTAAGCCATTTTTAGCTTTGAGAATTTAAAAATCGCTCAGTTTGGATTGTAAAGGATTTTCCTGTTGAAAGAAGAAAAAATACATGATCCAGGCCCGGCAAGCCCCGGGCGGATTTTCAATTTACGGGCCAAGGTAATGTTTATTTTTATTGTGCTCGCCCTGGTGCCGCTGGCGATTATCGGATGGTTTTCCCTGAGAACCACGGAAAACCTGATTGTAAGCATGGTTGTGCGGGAGCTGGAAAATGTGGCTGTTGACAAAGTCGCGCTCATGGAGCGCTGGCTGGATGAACGCAAGGCGGATCTGATGGTAATTGCCGGAACATCTCTGGTCCGGTCAATGAATAACGAAAAAATCGGGCCTTATCTTGATCTCATTCAGAACAAATACGGTGTGTACAAAAATCTGGCAGTTGTCTCCGGAGATGGGCGCCTTGTTTGCAGCACCAATGAGCAGCCGCCGGCCCTGACAAAGAAAAAAAACCCATACAGGCTAAGAGACCGGCTCTATATGTCCAATATTACCTATGCGCCCCGGGCCAATGAATCTACTTTTCTAATTGCAGCACCTGTGTTCGGGCAGGGGGGTGATCTGGCCGGTACCGTTTACGGCAGCGTGGGCACCAATAAAATCATCAGCCATATCCTGAATGTATCCCTGGGTAAGACGGGAGAATGCTATCTGGTGGATAAGAAAGGCAGGTTTCTGGCACACAAGGAGCCCCGACGGATTTTAACGGAAAACATCTCGCAGTCAGAGAGCTTTAAAAATATATTTGAAAAACGCGATCCGGATAAGCCCTACCTCGATTACCGGGGAATCGAAGTTCTGGGGACTTCCATGAAGGTTGCCGGGACAGACTGGTACATTGTTGTTGAGCAGGACAGGAAAGAAGCGTTTCAAAGCGCGGAAAGCCTGAAACATATTGTTCTTTTAACCCTTTTATTGTTTGTTGGCTGTGCATTGATGCTGACCTGGATGCTTTCTTATCACATAGTCCGGCCGATTCGGCATCTAAGCAAATACGCCGGCATTATCGGGGAATCAAAATTCGAGCGGGCGATGACGCCGGTCAATCGCAGGGATGAGATCGGTATGCTGTACCGGGCATTTCAGGATATGTCCGCAAAGCTTCAGCAGCGACAGAACCATTTGGAACAAAAAGTGGATCTAAAAGAAGCCGAGCTCAAGGAAACGGATTTAATTTTAAAGAAAACCAAGCTGATCGCGGAACAATCCGAAAAATTTGCGGCAATGGGCAGAATGGGAGCAGCAGTTGCCCATGAAATCAGAACTCCCCTGACCTCACTGAAGCTTTTCATGGAATCAATGGATGCTGAGATCGGGTTTTCGCCTGAGGATAAAGAAGATTTTCAGATTGCCATGGAGCAGATCAGCCGGATCGAGGCAACGATCAACCGCTTTCTCGACTTTACAAAACCTCAGGACCTTGTTTATTCAGAAATTTCCGTGCCGGAACTCGTGGAGGATGTGCTGATTATGGTCAGACCAATGATTAAACGCCAGGAATGCACCCTGGATATAGACATGGACAAAGCGATTGCACCGGTCTACGGCGACAGAAAACTTCTGGCTGAAGCGCTTGTCAATCTGTTAGTCAATGCACTGGAGGCCATCTATGGCAGCGGCCGGCTTTCCATCACCGTGGCAGAGGATCGTTTTGCCCCGGGCAACGGCACGGTGCCCTGCCTGAGAATCGACATCTCCGACACCGGCCACGGCATCAAAGAAGAACAGATTGAAAATCTTTTTGATCCCTTTTTTACGACCAAGGCCTCCGGCACCGGCCTGGGTCTGCCGCTCGTTTTCAATACGATTCAAAACCATGGCGGCGTCATACGGGTAAAAAGCCGGGAACAGCGCGGCACTACGTTCTCGGTTTATCTGCCTTTAAATATTAACCAACCACTATGTGAAGCCGATGGAAAAGATTCTCCTGATTGATGATGATGAAGGGCTGGTCCATTTTCTAAGCCGTTTTTTCAGGCGGAAAGGCTATGCGGTTACCACCTGCGCGGACGGGCCGTGCGCAATTGAAAAAATCCGCGGGGAAAATTTTGACCTGATCCTGCTGGACTACAAGATGCCGGAGCTAAACGGCCTTGATACGCTGACCGCCATCAGGGATGTTGAGGTAAAAACCCCTGTTATTCTCATGACAGCCTACGGAACCACGGACCTGGCAATTGAAGCCATGAAACGGGGTGCGTATGACTATCTTGTAAAACCCTTTGAGCGAAAAGAACTGAGCCGTATTGTAAACGAGGCTTTGCAGGTGAACCGGCAGATGAAGGAAATCGTTCGTCTGCCGCAGGCAGAGGGACAGACCGGGGAGCCTGCCTCCGCAAGCACACTGCAAATCATCGGCAACAGCAGAAAAATGCAGGAAATTTATAAGCTGATCGGCCAGGTTGCAGAAAAAGACGTGCCGGTCCTTATCACGGGTGCAAGCGGGACCGGCAAGGAGCTGGCTGCCAGGGCTATTTATCATCACAGCCGACGCAAGGACAGGCCCTTTATTGCAATCAACTGCGGCGCTGTACCGGAATCGCTCTTTGAAAGCGAGCTTTTCGGCCATGAACGCGGCGCTTTTACCGGCGCGGACAGAACATACATCGGCAAAATCGAAAGGTGCCATGGGGGCACCCTGTTTCTGGACGAGATCGGGGAGCTGCCCACGCAGCTGCAGGTCAAACTGCTGCGCGTGCTGCAGGAAGGCGAAATCGAGAGGCTGGGCTCCGGCCAGAGCATCAAAGTCGATGTCCGGATCCTGGCTGCAACAAACAAGGATCTGGAAGAAGCGATTGCAGCCGGCATATTCAGAAAAGACCTGTATTGGCGTTTAAATGTCATATCCCTTAACCTTCCGGCTCTCGCCGAGCGGAGTGAAGACATCCCTGAACTGGTGGATTATTTTTTAAAGCGGTTTGCAGAGGAATATGACAGGCCTGTGTGTTATATGGCAGAAGCGGCCATGAATAAAATCCTCGCCTACCCCTGGCCGGGAAATGTCCGTGAGCTCGAAAACTGCATCCGGCGGGCAGTTTTGCTCAGCACCGGCGATGTCGTGGCTGAAGGCAATTTAATGATCCCGCAGGCCTCCACGCCATCACCAGCTTCCGCGGGACGCCGCGAGCAGCTGCTTGAGGATTTGAAAAACAAGCTGGAGGAAATTGTTCCGGAAATTCTCCGCCTTTGCCCGCAGGACGTTTATACCGGTATTATTGAAATGGTGGAAGATACGCTTGTCGCCAGGGCACTTGAGGAATGCGGCAACAACCAGGTCCGGGCCGCAAAACTGCTCGGGATCAGCCGGAATACGCTGAGGCATCGTTTAAAAAAGCAGGCAGATAACCAGGAGGCTGAGCCTGGAACGGAAAAATGATGGATCATTCTGCGCAAATAGCAACACTTCTGTGCAGAATTTAAACAACCCTTCCGCACTCCTTTCATCCCTTTGAACAGGGCAGCCTTTACTTTATTTACCCCGCCGCTGGACCCCTTATGCTCATCTTCCCACCACCTTCCGGCTTTCGCTTAGCCTGAACATTTCTGTGCCCCCCCCTGAAATCCGCTTTTATTTTGGCAGGTTAAAAAAAACCGCTTTTTCTCTCCGACCCGGCACAATCCATGCTAATAAAGTAAACTAAACAGCCGGTCCGCATTTTATATGCGGGGGGCCGGATGCGGGCTTTATTCTGACAGCCCTTCAATTTTTTACAAAAACAGGAGGTTGACTCATGTATAGAGATCAAATGAATGATTTTTCCGGCTTTACCGTGCAGGATTTTCTCCTGAACGGATCTGACATGAGCGATGAAGGGCTTCTTATATGTGAAAGAATAAAAGAAATCATGATGATGTGTGACAGAGAAGACC
Source organism: Desulfosalsimonadaceae bacterium (assembly GCA_046482325.1). Taxonomy (GTDB): domain Bacteria; phylum Desulfobacterota; class Desulfobacteria; order Desulfobacterales; family Desulfosalsimonadaceae; genus M55B175. Next base: position 665 of record JAWOFF010000053.1, on the reverse strand, counting down.
CGGTCTACGAGCAGATCAGCAGTTTCAGCATCGCCCTCTATACCCTCGGCTATTTTGACTGCCCTGACCTTATGTCTTTTCAGGATGTGGACGGGCAGGAGGCCGCCGCAATTTTAAAAGAAAATTTTACACCGGTGAGTGCCGAAGATGTGCCGTGGGATTACCACATAACCCAATCGCCTGAAAAATATCTTCTTGTTATCGGCGACCCATTGTTTCCCCTTCATTTTGCCGTGCTCACCGATATCCGCAGTGAGCGGCCTTTTTTCTCCAAACTGCCCCTTTTCGGCAGCGGATTCGACAGCCTCGCAGAGCTGATGGAGGAATTTTCAGGCTATGACGGGGTCAGTCGCTATGATGTGCAGTATTTTAAAAAAAAGCGGGATGTCACTCAGCCGTCAGAGGCGAGCAAGGGTAAGATCTATATTGTAAAAGACTGACGGGTTTGAAAATTTGAGACCCTCAGTTCAGTTCTGAATCCATCAGGACTAATACGTATTTTTTATTCCAATTCACAGTTAAGCAGCTAAGGAGGCGCATGCATGTCTGTTATTGAAGAGGTGATCGGGAAGGCAAAACAAACAGATCCGGAGCAGAATGAATTCCATCAGGCTGTTACCGAGGTGCTGGAAACCCTGGCGCCCACCGCAGAAAAACATCCTGAA
>JAWOFF010000017.1:0-7795 GCA_046482325.1 Desulfosalsimonadaceae bacterium | reverse complement strand
CATGCTCCAACCCATGGCTGTGACTGCCATCGGGGGACTGGCCATGGAAATTCTGGTTGCCCTGTTTTTGATGCCGTGTTTGTACGTAATGATGAGTGGATCCAAAAGTGATCTTTAACCGGTTATTTTATCCTGATACTATAAAGAAAAAGCGATCTTTTTGATTCAAGTCAAGGCAGGAAAGAGATTTTCCTGGCATACAACAAATAATACGATTTGTCCTATATCCCTGCATGACCCGGCAAAATTGCCGGTACAGGGTTTAACCAAGCCGAATTAGGAGGTTATTGCTATTAAACTCCAAGCATCTTTAAAAAAATCCATGATCGTTGCTGTTGTCTGCTTTTTGACATCCGCCCTGGGAGCGGCCGGGGCCATGGCCCACTGCGACGCTGAAAACGGCCCTGTGGCTGTGGACGCCCGCAAGGCCCTGGCAAATGACAACCTGGAAACCGTGGCCATCTGGGTCGGGGAAAAACAGCATGAAGAACTACGTTCCGCATTCGACCGAGCAATTGCCATTTACAGCATGGGTGACAAGACCATTGCGTCTATACGAGGCATGGGCGATAAGGCCCAAGAACTTGCCGAACAGTACTTCATGGAAACCGCGGTCCGGCTGCACCGTGAGGCTGGCGGATGCCTACGTCAAGTATATGATCTATGTGCACACGCTCTACAAGACGATCCAGGCCGGACCGGCTCACGGAGTTGGCGAATAACCTCATTAAAGGGGGGATAAATGCGAAAACTCTTTTACCGTTATTTCCGGCGGGCCCTGTTGATCGTACCTGTTGCCGCAGCCCTGGCTGTTTCCGGCTATCTGGTGGTACACCGCCCGGGTCCTGATAAAAAAACCGAAGAGGAAACGGTCCGGACCCTCAGGGTTATTGAGGCCCCCCTGGTGGACCTGGTTCCCAGGGTAACCGGCTATGGTGTGGCCGAACCCGGACAGGTGTGGGAGGCAGTGGCCGAAGTCAAGGGCAAGGTGGTGGAGGTGCATCCCCGCCTGGATTCCGGGGAAATGGTCGATGCAGAAAGCGTCTTGGCGAAAATTGATCCCAGGGAATACAAGCTGGCCGTTGCCCGCCTGGAGGCCGGGATTGCAGAAACCAGGGCCAGGATTTCAGAACTCAATGAAGAGGAGAAAAACACCGAGCAGCTGCTGACCATAGAGAAGCGCTCCCTTAAGCTGGCCCGCAAATCACTGGATCGCAAGCAGGGCTTACTGAAGCAAGACGCCATTTCTCCGGATGATGTGGACCGGGAAGAGAGAAATTTTCTCCAGCAGCAGCAGAAAGTCCGGCAGCTGAAAAACACCCTTTCGCTTATCCCGGCCAGGAGAAACACCCTGAACGCCTCCCTGGCCGTAAATCAGGCCAACCTGGAACAGGCCGGAATCGATCTTGCCAAAACTACTATAAGGGCACCTTTTGCCTGCCGGCTCAATGAGGTAAAACTTGAAACCGGCCAGTTCGTGCTGAGGGGCCAGACACTTTTCAGGGCCCACGGCACCGGGGTTACTGAAGTTGAGGCCAGGTTTCGGGCCGGGCAGCTCCGCAATCTGCTTGGCCAGAAGGCACGCAGCCGGTTTCAGGCGGGAATAGGGAGTGAGACCTTCAAGCAGTTATTCCGGGATGTGGGTGCAGAAGTAAGTCTGCAGAACGGGGACTGGTCTGCTGCCTGGGAGGCCAGGATCGACAGGATCAGGGAAAAAATGGATGCCAGGACCAGGGAGATGAGAGTTGTTGTCGCGGTTGACCGGCCCTATGAAAAGGCCCGGCCCGGTGTTCGCCCGCCCTTGACAGCCGGCATGTTCTGCGAGGTGACGCTCAATGGCCCTGCACAGCCCGGACGGGTTGTCCTGCCCCGCTCTGCAGTACATGAAGGAAGCGTATTTACGGTAGATCAAGAGCAGCGACTCCGGAAGAAAAAGGTAACAGTGGATTTTGGCCAGTCTGATTTCGTTGTCATAAAATATGGGCTTGTCGGCGGGGAGAAAGTGGTGGTATCCGATCCGACCCCCGCCATTACTGGCATGAAGGTCTCAGCGGCGGCAGACGAGGATCTCAGAGAGCATCTTCTGACCATAAGCCAGGCGAAAGGGGCCCACTGATGATCCGCTTTTTTACCGGGCACCCCACTGCCGCCAATCTCTTTATGATTGTCTTTCTGATTGCCGGGGCCCTTACCCTGCCCAATATCCTGCGTGAGACCCAGCCCAATCAGCATTTCAAAACCCGCCAGCCGGAGAAGCAGGACCTGGTCCGCAATGCCTATGTCCAGTACAACCTGAATAACGAGGCCTTTGAAAACGGTCCGCACGTGGCGACCATTACCGTGGACCTGCTGACCGCGGAAAAACGCACTGGGACCATCGATGATTACCTGGCTGAATGGCGAAGGCGGATCGGCGACCTGCCGGATGTCATCAGTCTGACCCTGGGAGAGCCGGGGTTCGGACCGGGGGGACGCCCCATTGAAGTGCGTTTGCGTGGAAACGACCTAAGTGAGATGAAAAAGGCGGTTACTGACCTTAAAGACTGGTTCGGCCGGTTCAAGGGCGTGGTCAACCTGGCGGACGATCTGCGCCCCGGTAAACCGGAGCTGCGCCTACGGATGAAGGAAGGGTCACACGGCATGGGCATTGATGCAGCCGGGGTAAGCAGCCAGCTGCGGGCGGCATTCCAGGGCGTGGAAGCGGATGAAATCCAGATTGGTCCGGAATCCTATGAAATCGAGGTCTGTTTTGCCGATCCGGATCGGAGCAGCCTGGCTGACCTCGAAAATTTTGATCTGGTTCTGGCGGACGGAGGCAGGGTGCCGCTGCAGTCTGTTGTGGAATGGGAATCTGCCAGGGGATGGGCGCGAATCGCCCGTTTTAACGGCATGCGGGCCGTAACCCTCCGCGGCGACGTGGATACCCGCCTGATCAACACCAATGAGTTAATGAGCCTTTTCCGCAGCACTTACTTCCAGGAATTTGCTGAAGACTATCCCGGCCTGAAACTATCTGTTGCCGGCTCCCTGGAAGAAACCAACACCACCCGGAAATCTATGCTGTGGGCCATGATGATCGGTTTTATCGGCATTTTTGTCCTGCTCAGTTTTCAGTTCAGGACCTATACCGAACCAATTATTGTCATGCTGGCCATTCCCTTTTCCTTAATCGGTGTGGTATGGGGACACGGCCTGATGGGCGTGCCTATCAGCATGCCAAGCCTGCTGGGATTTATCGCCCTGGGCGGGGTAGTGGTCAATGATTCCATCCTGCTGGTGATTTTTCTTAAAAATGCCAGGAAAGAGGGGCTGTCCATTTATGAGGCAGCGGCCCGGGCCAGTCGGGAAAGATTCCGGGCGGTGCTGATGACCTCAACCACCACCATAGCCGGACTTCTGCCCCTGCTTTTTGAAAAAAGCCTTCAGGCCCAGATCCTGATCCCCCTGGTGATCAGCACGACCTTCGGCCTGCTGGCCAGCACGGTTCTGGTGCTGCTGGCAATCCCCTGCATGTACCCGGTGCTCGGGGATCTGGGCATCGTGGAAAAAATCAGAAGACCCCCTTTTTCTTGACAGAAATGAATCCTTGATATCATAATAAAAATATATGATGGCCAAAGCGCTGGTTGGATCAAGCTTGATGTCGGCAAGAGGTACAAATCAGCCGTATAAAAAAAGGAGGTTGACGTGCAAAGAAGGCGGATATCCGAAAAAGTTTACTGGATGGGAGCCGTGGACTGGGACAGGCGCCTTTTTGACTCCCTGATCCCTCTTCCCGATGGTACAAGCTACACGCCTATTTGGTGGAAGGAAGTGACAAGACTGCTCTGCTGGACACTGTCGACCCTTCCAGAGCCGGAGAGTTAATGGCGCAACTGGACGGAATACCAGAAATCGACTACATTATCTCCCATCATGCCGAGCAGGATCATTCCGGGGCCATTCCCATGGTACTTGAACGCTTTCCGGAAGCAAAAGTGGTGGCAACTTCCAAGGCCTGCGGCCTGCTTAAGGACCTGTTAGCAATCAGCGAGGACTCCCTGGTCGCTGTAAAAGACGGCGAGACCTTGTCCCTCGGCGACAGATCCCTGAAGTTTATTTACACCCCCTGGGTCCACTGGCCGGAAACCATGGTTACCTATCTCCAGGAGGAGGGGATTCTTTTCAGTTGTGATTTTTACGGTGCTCATATCGCCACCTCTGATCTTTTCGTGGTCGACCAAGGGCGGGTTTACGAGGCCGCCAAACGCTACTTTGCCGAGATCATGTTACCGGCCGTTTGAAAATGTATTAAAAATGGCCATCTGGAAATGCCTGCGATTAGCCAGTGCCAGATGGCTCCAATGATAGTATATTATGAGTCTGTCACATCCTTCATTCTGAAGCTTTTACCTTCAACAACCACAGTCTCGGCATGATGAAGGAGACGGTCAAGGATGGCAGAGGTTAGTGTTGCATCGTTGTTGAAAATTTCCGGCCAGTGTTTGTATGCCCTGTTGGTTGAGATCAGCATAGAGCCGCGCTCGTAACGGTGGCTGATAACCTGGAAGAGCAGGTCAGCTCCATGCTTGTCAATGGGCAGGTATCCGAGTTCGTCAAGCACCAGTAAACCTGGCTTGAGGTATTTTTTCAGTTCCAGCTGGAACCTGCCACTCTCCTGAGCGGCGGCCAGCGAGTTGACGACATCAATGGCCGTGGTAAAGAGTACAGTAATTCCCTCCAGGCAGGCATGATAGGCCAGGGCGGTGGCCAGATGGGTCTTACCCAGTCCCACACCGCCGAGGATGATGACATTGGCCTTCTTCTTGATGAAGTCGAGATGAAAGAGGTTTTCCACCTGCGGGCGGTTGATCTTATCGGGCCAACTCCATATGAACTGATCCAGTGTCTTGAGTACCGGGAAACGGGCCTGCCGAAGGCGGCGCTGAGTTGCCCGGTCTTTTTTGGCCGCTGTCTCCTGCTCTACCAGATTGGCCAGATAGTCAATATGAGACCAGCCTTTGTCCGCGGCCGTGGAGGCTAAAGCCGCGTAATTTTCAGCTATCCGCGGCAGCCGCAAATAGGTAAGCATTTCATCAAGACGCCCTTGCAGGAGGAATGGTTGCTGCTTTGCCTGGTTTTTTTTCATGATTCATCTTCCTCTATGTCAGTTTTATAGATACTCATGTCCGGGGCCTGGACGTCAAGCTCAAGTATATCTTCACCCCTGATAAGGGACAAGGCCCCAAGCTCCTCTGTAGACCTTTGCCGCTGTTCCAAGAGGTTGGCGATATATTCGGACGAGTAGGCCTGGTAATGGGCCGCATCCGCCATAGCCCGGTGTACGGCCTCCTTGCCGTGGATTTCGCTTAATGCCACGATCTTGCGGGCATGAACCAGAGGATTAAGTCTTTTGTCTCGCAAGGCCTGATAATAGGCATTGGCCTCAGAAGAAAGCTGCAGGAAGCGCTTGATAACCTGCTGGTCCTTGGCCTTTTGGCGGCTGGCCAAGAGGGGTTTGGGATGATCCGGGTCTTCAATGTCCTGATGCCGGTCATAGCAGCGCTCATGGCGGGCAACCAGTTTGTCCTGGTCGTAAAAACAGATTCGGTCCGGATAGGCCTTACAGGTCAACCTGGCGCCGGCATACTCGGCGGGCACCGAGTAACGGTTGCTGTCGATACTGACCCGGAACTGGGAAGATGCCCTCACCAGATTGATCACACCGATATCGTAAGGGTAGGCTGGTAGAGGTTGCAGATTAGGCTGCTCTTTGGCAAATAACTCCTGTGGCTGCTTCTTGGTCTCTCCATGGATGCGGACATTGCAGGTGTTGTCAAGCCAATGACGACATCTGCTGTGTATATGATTGAAGTCCTTGATTTCAAGACCGGCCAGCAGGTTCTTTTTGACATAACCTACCCCATTTTCGACAATACCCTTCTCGTTGCCCTTGCGGACATTGCAGGCGGAGATAATAAAGCCGTAATGATGGGCGAAATCGAGGTAGGTGGGGTTAAACACCGGAGCCTGGCCAACGATACGCCTGAGCACGGCGCTCTTGAGATTATCCACCATGACGCGGGCCGGCACGCCGCCGAAGAAGTCAAAGGCATGCTGATGGCAGGCCAGCCAATGCTCCATGGTCTGGGAGACGGTAAACTCCACATAGAGCATGCGGCTGTAACAGAGAACCATGGCAAAAAAACTTAACCGCCGCCTGGTCTGGCCTACAGGAACAGAGCCGCAGCAGCCCCAATCCACCTGGGCGCACTCCCCCGGGGCAAAGGCGAGTTTGAGGTACGCCTTGGACCGCCGTGGTCTGACCTTGCGGACATAGCGTTTTACCGTGTTGTAGCCGCCGGTATACCCCTCCTGCTCCTGGATGGTTTGAAAAATTTGGACGGCTGTATAGGGATATTTTTCCAGCAGCCTGTTGACTTCATCCTTGAACGGATCGAGGATACTCGCCCTGCCGTTGTTTGATCTTGGCTCAAAGCCTTCTTTTGCCAGCCATTTGGAAACCGTGCGGCTATCAAGGGCCATCTCAGCAGAGATCTGAGACGGTTTCAGGCCGTCTTGTTGATGAAGCTTCTTTAACTTGCAGAAATCATCATAGTCTATCATCAGTCCACCTCCATCATCGTCCTGAATATCTGGCCCAGGGACTGAGGGGCGTCGCCCGGCTGGTTACGCTGCTCTGGCATGGTCAACTCCTGTGGAGCCAAGTCCAGGACCTGGTACAACGGCTGACGATAGGCGATGAGGTTAAGCTGGACGAGCTCCAGCCGGGCCGCGGCCAGGACGGAGCTGTCCGTGGCCAGGCGCTTACAGATGGTGCTGTCGCCATAATAGCTCAACCCCTGAGCATCGGCCACCGTCACCAGGAAGAGATAGAGGGCAGCAGCCTGATGGGAGCAGCGGTCGATATGATGATCACGCACCAGTCGACCGTCCACCCAACTGAATTGTTTAGGAACCTGGCGGATCCGGTGGGGAAGAATGGGCTGTTTGTCTGTCATAGTTGCCTCCTTGTAGATTAGGGGATTGAAGGTTGAGAATATCTGCCCCTAATTGTTGCAGACGGCGGGTAGTGGTGACTATGTCATCTTGTAACGCACTGCCGGTAAAATTGGCGATTAATCCCACAAATACAGGAAGTTGCTCGTTTAAGAGATCTTGTAACACATTGCGCGGCAACTGTTGGGTAACAGACTGTTTTTGCGTATTTTTATTCGTTGAGTGATCTTGCAACGCATCTCTTCCTTTATTACCCTTGCGCCGCCAATAGCCAGGGTTGGCCTTGCGCCACTCTTGAACCCGGCGGACATTATCCGGACCACGAAAGTAATCCTCGTTGCCTTCCTTAGCCAGCCACTTGGCCTGGGAAGCTGTCTTGCTCGCCTTGCGGCAGGCTGGCTCGCCACAGTACATCTGCTTGTGGGCATTTCTGGGATCGGGAGTAAACAACTTACGGCAATGCTTACACCTACATTTTCGCTTTGCTCTGGTCATCGGTCATTACCTCCATGACCGAAAATCGGCTCAGCTGCAGTATTTATGGAAGAAAAACAAAAGAAAAAGAAAAGAAAGATGAAGAAGGGATTTTACAAATACCTTTGGGAAGAACATGGAAGTAGAATCTCTGCAAATTCAGACGGCCTGAGATCTGCCAAATTCAGATGGCCATTGACAGAAGGTCTGTGTGTAATGGTCTAACCATTTTGAGAACATTCAATAAATTGTTTTAAAAAGTCAATAGTAGACTTGCCCCCTTTTGTGACCCCTTTTCAGGCAACTTCGATATGAAGCTTTT
>JAWOFF010000173.1:0-13001 GCA_046482325.1 Desulfosalsimonadaceae bacterium | reverse complement strand
GTGATGAGCGCCCCTTCCTTTTTGATGTATGAAATCCTGGTGCGCAGCGTTGGAGCGGGCCCGGTTTTTGTGCCGCTAAGAGACCTCGCCGTGGATCTGGAGGCCATGCTCTCCGCCGTAACGGAGAACACCCGGATGGTGTTTATCAACAATCCGAACAATCCCACCGGCACTTTTATCCGCAAATCCGAAATCAGGGAGTTTTTGCGGCGGCTGCCGCCGTCGGTGACCGTGGTGCTCGATGAGGCATACATCGAGTTTTCCCGGGATCCCGACTGCGTTAACGGGTTGTCGCTTTTGGCAGAATATCCCCAGGTGGCGCTGCTGCGCACATTTTCCAAGGCCTACGGCCTGGCCGGCATCCGCATCGGCTACGGCGTTATGGACGCGGAACTCGCCGGTCTGCTGCATCGCGTCCGCCAGCCCTTCAACACGTCTTCTCTGGCACAGGCTGCTGCAGCAGCCGCACTCGATGACGACGCCTTCCTGGAGCGGACGCTGCAGCTGGTAGCGACGGAAGTCGACTTTCTCCGCCGGGAGCTGGGGCGGATGGGCGTGCGCTGTTTTCCTACCCAGGCAAATTTTTTTCTTGTTGACGTAGAAGAGGATGGGGACCGGTTTTTCGAAAAAATGCTGCGGCAGGGCGTCATAGTTCGCTCCATGGTCTCCTACGGCTATCCGCAGTATATCAGGGTAAACGCCGGCACCAGGGAGGAGAATCTCCGCTTTCTGCGGGCGATGAAAACGGTGCTTGGCCGAAACGGAGCAGAGGACGGGGCATGAAGGACATGCTGGTAACCATCGACGGGCCGGCCGGGGCCGGCAAGACCTCGGTAAGCCGCAGACTGGCGCATAGACTGGGCTACGTATACGTGGATACAGGCGCTCTTTACCGCGGTGTTGCCTGGGAGGCCTCACAGAATGGAATCTCCTGTGAGGATGAAAGCGGGCTGGCGAAGCTGTGCGAAAACCTGGATCTCAGCTTTTTCCCCGCCCCGGACGGCTCCCGGCTGTACTGTCGTGGCATGGATATTTCCGAAAATATTCGTACACCTGAGATTTCCATGCTGGCCTCCTCCGTATCGGCAATCCCTGTTGTCCGCAGAGCCCTGTTCGATATCCAGCGCCGCCTGGGGGCGGAGAAAAAGGCGGTTTTCGAAGGCCGCGATATGGGTACGGTGGTTTTTCCGGAAGCCGAAGCCAAGTTTTTTCTGACTGCGAATATTGAGGAGCGGGCCAGAAGGCGTTACCGGGAGCTATCCGGTGTATCCGGCCAGAGCCTTGCTGATGTGACAGAGGAGATGAAAAAAAGGGATGCCAACGATTCTTCAAGGGCCCAGGCTCCCTTAAAACCGGCGGCCGATGCGTTAGTCATAGATTCTACCCTGCTTTCTGCAGAGGATGTGGCAGAGGCGATGATGGAGCATCTCCGCCGGCTCTGAATCCGGCGGCGGAAAAGGCACCAAAACAGAAACTTCTTTTACGCCTCAAATTAATCATTGAGTTTTCGTGCAAGCTCTGTTAAACAAACAAATTTATCAACCTGCTGTATAAAAGCGGGCAAGAGACTATGGCAAAGGGGGACAAAACATCAATGGACAACGTTATGAACAATTCACAAAACAGTCAGCCGGAAAGCGAGTTTGCTGAGGCGGCTGCGCAGACCTCACCCGAAAGTTTTGATGGTGAAGACGGCTCCGACAGCAGTCAGTCGTCAGCCGATGTGGGGATGGCTCAGCTCATGGAGATGTATGAGGAGAGCCTGAAGCAGTTTCAGGAAGGCGAAGTGGTCAACGGAACCGTCATTTCCATGGACAAGGATTATGTGCTGGTGGACGTCGGCTACAAGTCCGAAGGGCAGATTCCCATTCATGAATTCCGGGACGACAATGGCGACCTTGATGTACAGTTAAACGATGAAGTCGAGGTTATGGTAGAATGGTGGGATGAAGAAGAAGAGCGCGTCATTCTGTCCAAGGAAAAGGCAGCCAAAGTCAAAGTCTGGGAAGCGATCAGAGAGGTGTATGAATCCGGCGGCACCACCGAAGGAGTCATTACCAATCGGGTGAAGGGTGGATTCTCCGTTGATGTTGGCGTCCAGGCATTTCTTCCCGGCTCGCAGGCTGATCTGCGGCCGATTCGCAACCTGGATGAAATGGTCGGGCAGACTTTTTCCTTCAAGGTGTTAAAGTTCAACCGCAAACGCAATAATATTGTACTATCGCGCCGCGCCATACTGGAAGCCGAACGCGAAGCCAAGCGTGCGGCCACGCTGGAGGCGATTGAAGAAGGCAAAGTAATGGACGGCGTAGTTAAAAATATCACGGAATACGGAATTTTTGTGGATCTCGGCGGCGTCGACGGCCTGCTCCACATTACCGACATCTCCTGGGGCAGGGTCAAGCATCCCTCGGAACTTTACTCCATCGGAGATCCCATTACGGTTAAGGTGCTCTCATTTGATGCGGGCAATGAAAGGGTTTCTCTTGGCATGAAACAACTGGTTCCCGATCCCTGGTCCTTTGCAGAGGAGAGGTATCCGGTGGGCACGCGGGTTGCCGGCCGCGTGGTCAGCCTTGCGGACTACGGTGCTTTTGTTGAGGTTGAAGAGGGCATTGAAGGACTTATCCATGTCTCCGAGATGTCCTGGACCCGGAAAGTGCGGCATCCGTCCAAGGTGGTAAGCGTGGGCGAAGAAGTTGATGCCGTAGTTCTGGATATCAAGCCGGAGAGCCGGCGGATTTCGCTGGGCATGAAGCAGACGGTGCCCAATCCGTGGGAGGTGATCAGTGAAAAGTATCCCGTGGGCTCGACCATTGAGGGCAAAATAAAAAACATTACCGACTTCGGTATGTTTATCGGCATAGATGACGATATAGACGGGCTCGTTCATATATCTGATATCTCCTGGACCAAGCGGATCAAACATCCTTCCGAACTCTACAAGAAGGGCGATACCGTACAGGCCAGGGTTTTGGATATTGACAAGGACAATGAGCGCTTCTCCCTGGGGATTAAACAGCTTGCCGAAGATCCGTGGAAAACCGTGGCCGACCGCTATCCGGTGGGCACGGAAATCAGCGGAACCATTACCAATGTAACGGATTTCGGCATTTTTGTGGAGCTTGAAGAAGGCATTGAAGGCCTGGTGCATGTCTCTGAAATCAGCAAGGAGAAAGTCAAAACGCCGGTGGGCCAGTATAACGTGGGCGATTTTTTAAATGCCAAGGTTATCAATATTAATACAGAGGACCGTCGCATCGGCCTTTCCATCAAGCAGCTCGAGGTAGAAGATGAGCAGTCCGTGCTGGAGGAATACGTCAACCAGATGAAGCCTGCTCCCTCAAGCCTTGGCGAGATTTTAAAGGAGAATCTGCAGGAGAAATTCAATGCCGGCGCAGAAACCTCCGAAGAGGCCGGCGCTTCCGGGCAGAACCCGGAAGAAGCAGGGTCGGAACAGCCGGGATCGGAAGATAAGGAGTAAGCAATCCTTTTGTCATGAGTGGCAGGCTGCGGAAGCACACAAAAGGGCTTCCGCGGCTTAACCCCTCGCAATTGCGGCCTGCGCAAAAAAACCTATAGTCGCCAGACTTCCCGTTATCCATGTTTACTCGCAGACACCCCTTCTTGTTTTTTGTGCTTGTATTTACCGCTATTGTTGCCTCCGCTGTTGTGCTGACATCATTGATCAGTGCTGTAACGCAGGAAAAGGGGGATCTGGGCTTCGGGGAGAAGGTCGGGGTCGTTGAAATAGAGGGAATGATCACGGATGCACGTGAGGTGCTGGATCGGATCAGGGCTTTTCGCGAGGCTGATTCTGTTAAAGCCATTGTCCTGCGGATTAATTCTCCCGGCGGCGCTGTGGGGCCGGCACAGGAAATATACCGCGAGGTGGAAAAGACTGTGAAGCAAAAGCGGGTGGTTGCCTCGCTGGGCCCGGTGGCTGCCTCGGGCGGATACTACGTAGCTGCATCGGCAGATCGCATCATGGCCAGCCCGGGAACAGTGACCGGCAGCATCGGTGTTATTATGGCCTATACAAACTTCCGGGAGCTTTTTGAAAAGATCGGACTCCGCCCGGTGGTTATCAAGAGCGGTAAATACAAGGATATGGGCTCACCGCTGCGGGAAATCTCTGATGAGGAGCGGGCCCTGCTCCAGAAATTCACTGATACCGTCCACGAGCAGTTTATTACAGATGTTGCAGAGGGCAGGGGAAAAAAGCCGGAGGCAGTGCGTGAGATTGCCGATGGCCGGATATTTTCCGGTGCAGCCGCCCGGGAGCTTGGCCTGATCGATCGGCTGGGCAATCAGCGGGACGCCGTTGTATGGGCTGGTCGTTTGGCCGGAATCAAGGGACGGGTGCGAGCGGTGTATCCGCCTGAAGAAAAGCCCTCGCTGCTTGAGTATGCAATGGATATGATCGAATCCCGTTTTAAGGCTATGTTACAGGATTTTACTTCCGTGCCGGGGGCTTATCTGTACGCCCCGGGCAGATAGGAGCCTGAGACACCTGTTGCTTTTTTGCCGCCGTTCTGTTTAAGAGCGGTTTTTTTTATTCGAATATACTTACATCCCCTCTGCCTTCCCGGAGGATTTCCGGTATGTCATCGATTAGAGAGATAACGCTGGAAGGCTCGCCCGGGACCGGGCCTCCGTCGATTACCAGATCCACATGCGGAGAGAAATAATCACTGATAAGAGAGGGGTCGTTTAAGATTTCCCCCTCCTGCTTGTTTGCGGTAGTGGAGATTATGGGATGCTCCAGTTCCTGTACCAGGCTGATGCAGATTTTGTGGTCCGGTACCCGGATGCCGGCGGTTTTTCTTCTGGTAAGCATAATTTTGGGTACCATTTTGGATCCTTCCAGGATAAAGGTATAAGGACCCGGCAGAAGCCGTTTCATGGTTTTGTAGGCATAATTGGTGACCTTGGCGTAGCGGCTGATATTTTTGAGGTCTGAGCAGACAAAGCTGAAAGGCTTGCGCTTGTCCCGCTGCTTTAGCCAGTAGATTTTTTCAATGGCTTTTTTGTTCATGATGTCACAACCGATCCCATAGTAGGTGTCAGTGGGATAAGCAATAATGCCGCCCCGGGTCAATACATCTACTGCCTTGGTAATCAGACGTTTCTGAGGGTTTTCCGGGTTGATCTGAATCAGCATGGGCTGCCCGTCCGTGTCAGGAAGACTTTAAAAAGCCGTCTTTGTTTTTGGTTGTTTGCCGGAATTGATTTGTATTATGATATTGATTATTCGCCTGTCAAGCGCTCAATCAGATGCGGGGCGCGTATAAAATGTATTTTTTGGAGGCGCTATGAGTAAAATACCACCTGAAGAGGCCTATTCTTTTGATGATGTGCTGCTGCTGCCGAACTTTTCGGATGTTCTGCCCAGTGAAGTCAATACGAGCACCCGTCTGACGCGGAATTTGCGGTTAAATATTCCCCTGGTCAGCGCAGCGATGGATACCGTGACAGAAGCCCGTACCGCCATCAGCATGGCGCGCTCCGGCGGAGTTGGCTTTATTCACCGGAATATGAGTATAGTCACCCAGTGCAAGGATGTAGAGCATGTAAAAAAATCAGAGAGCGGCATGATAGTGGATCCGGTAACCACCGAGCCGGATGTGCCAATCAGTACGGTGTTAAAACTGATGCAGCAGTACCGTATTTCCGGCGTGCCGGTTACGAAGGGCGAAAAGCTCGTGGGTATTGTCACCAACCGGGACCTGCGGTTTGAAACAAATCTGGGAAAACCCGTTTCCGAGGTGATGACCAAAGAAAACCTGGTTACCGTGGAAGAAGGTATTGATCTGGAAGATTCCAAGCGGCTGCTGCATACGCACCGGATTGAAAAGCTGCTTGTGGTCAACAAGCATGGCCGGCTCACCGGCATGATCACTATCAAGGACATCGAGAAGATCCGGAAATATCCCTATGCGTGCAAGGATTCGCTCGGGCGGCTCCGGGTAGGCGGGGCTATAGGTGTCGGCGAGGATATGGAGGCCAGGGCCGAAGGACTGATCCAGGCAGGCGTGGATGTAATCGCAATAGATACTTCCCACGGGCATACCGCCAATGTAATTCATGCCATCAAGAAGTTAAAAAGCGATTTTCCGGATGTTGAGCTTGTGGCAGGCAATGTGGGCACGGCAAAGGGGGCCGAGGAGCTGATCGCGGCAGGAGCGGACGGTATAAAAGTCGGCATCGGGCCGGGCTCCATCTGTACCACCCGGGTTGTGGCCGGAATAGGCGTGCCTCAGTTGACAGCTATTATGAACTGTCGTTCGGTTTCCAATAAAACCGGGGTGCCGCTGATTGCAGACGGAGGCGTCAAGTATTCCGGCGATCTTACCAAGGCTATCGGTGCGGGCGCCCATGCGGTGATGGTCGGCGGGCTCTTTGCCGGTACCGAAGAAAGCCCGGGCGAGAAGATCATCTTCCAGGGCAGAAGCTATAAGGCCTATCGGGGAATGGGCTCTGTGGAGGCCATGAGTCAGGGCAGCAAAGACCGCTATTACCAGGGAGAAGAGGAGGCCAACGACAAGCTCGTCCCTGAAGGCATCGTCGGAAGAGTGCCATACCGGGGAACCCTGTCGGAGAATATATTTCAGTTGATAGGCGGCCTCAAATCCGGCATGGGATATGTGGGCTGCCGCACCATAGAGGAGCTTCGGGAAAAAGCCCGGTTTATCAAGATCAGCCCGGCAGGACTGCGGGAAAGCCATGCCCATGACGTGATCATCACCAAGGAAGCGCCCAATTACAGTCTGGATTAAGTTACCGGTATCCCGGGTGCAGGAATGCTTGAAACCGGGATTTTGTCGTATAATTAAAACTAAGTGCCTAAGTGCCTAAGTGCCTAAGTGCCTAAGTGCCTTTAATTTCAAGGTGTGGATATGGACGAATCAGCGGAAAATTTTGTTCATCTGCATGTGCATACCGAATACAGCCTGCTGGACGGTGCCATCCGGATCGATCAACTTCTGGAGAGGGTCAGGCAGTACCGTATGCCGGCGGTCTCCATTACCGACCACGGCACCATGTTCGGCGTGGTGGATTTTTACGAGCAGGCAAAAAATGCGGGTGTAAAGCCTGTAATCGGGTGCGAGTTTTATGTGGCCCCGCGCACAATGCAGGATAAGACACCCATGGACCACAAGGGCATGACGCACCTGGTGCTCCTTGCCCGCAATCATACCGGTTACCAGAACCTCTGTCAGCTGGCTACCAAGGCGAGCCTACACGGGTTTTACCACAAGCCCCGCATTGACAAGGAAATCCTGAAAGAGCACGCAGATGGTATTATCGGACTTTCCGCCTGTCTTAAAGGAGAGGTTCCGGGCAAGCTGCTTGAGGGCAGGGTAAAGGAGGCGGATGAGGCGGCCCGGTTTTTTAACAGCCTGTTCGGAGAGGGGAATTTTTATCTGGAGGTCCAGAATAACGGTATTGACGTGCAGGAGACAGTAAACAGGGCGCTGCTGGATATGAGCGGGCGGCTGTCCATTCCGCTTGTGGCGACCAATGACTGCCATTATCTTGACAAATCGGACGTGCGCGCTCATGACGTGCTGCTCTGCATTCAGACGGGAAAGACTGTAAATGATCCCAACCGTTTGAAATTCGGTACCGAGCAGTTGTATTTCAAGTCTGCCGAAGAGATGCGCGAGGCTTTTACTGAGTATCCGGGGGCCATCGAGAATACCGTCGATATTGCCCGGCGCTGCAATGTGGAGTTTGATTTTTCCACCCACCACTTTCCGCATTTTGATCTGCAGGCGGGAAAATCCGAGGCCGAGCTTTTCGAGGAAAAGACCCGGGCAGGCTTTGCGGACCGCCTCGCCCTGATCCGGGAGAAAAACCCGGAGGCGGCGGACAGCCGGGTTTATACAGAACGGCTGGATTATGAAATTTCCGTTATAAATTCCATGGGCTTTCCCGGATATTTTTTAATTGTTGCCGATTTTATCGAATACGCCAAGAAAAACAGCATCCCGGTCGGCCCCGGCCGGGGCTCGGCCGCAGGCAGCCTCGTGGCATTCTCCCTTGGCATCACCGATATTGACCCCATTGAGCACGGCCTTTTGTTTGAACGCTTTTTAAATCCGGCCCGGATCAGCATGCCGGATATTGATGTCGATTTTTGCATGATCGGCCGCGAGGATGTGTTCCATTATGTAGTAAACCGCTATGGCGGGGAAGATTATGTCGCCCAGATCATTACCTACGGTAAGATGAAGGCCCGCGCTGTAATCCGGGACGTGGGCCGGGCGCTGGACATTCCTTTAAACGAGGTGGATGCCATTGCCAAGCTGGTGCCGGAGGATCCCAAGATCAGCCTGGATAAGGCAATGGAGAAAGAGCCGCGGCTTGCGGAGAAAGCAGCGGAAAATGCGGATTTCTCCGAGCTGCTGGAGATATCCAAAGCCCTTGAAGGTTTAAACAGGCATGTGTCCACGCATGCTGCCGGCGTAGTCATCGGGGATAAGCCCCTGGTGGAATATCTGCCCCTTTATCGCGGGAAAAAGGGAGAGGTGATGACCCAGTTTGATATGACCATGGTCGAGAAAATTGGTCTGGTCAAATTCGATTTTCTGGGCCTTCGCAACCTGACGATAATGGCCGATGCTTTGAGTATTATCTCCGCGCAGAAAAAGACGCCGCCGGACCTGGTGAATCTGGATCTCTCCGATGCGGCTACCTACCGGCTGCTCTCATCGGGAGATACGACCGGCGTTTTTCAGCTGGAGAGCGCGGGGATGAAGGACCTGATGATCCGTTTAAAGCCGGAGAAGTTTGCGGATGTAACCGCCCTGGTGGCTCTGTACCGGCCCGGCCCAATAGAAAGCGGCATGGTCAACGATTTTGTGGAACGAAAACACGGCCGCAAGCAGGTGGAGTACCTGGTCCCGGAGCTGGAGCCGATTCTGGAGGAAACCTACGGGGTAATCCTTTATCAGGAGCAGGTGATGACCATCGCCAGCAGGCTTGCCGAGTATTCCATGGCCGAAGCCGACGGCCTGCGCAAGGCCATGGGCAAAAAGATCGCCGCCAAGCTGGCCAGGGAAAGAGAGCGATTCCTTGACGGGGCGGTCAAAAACAGCATCCCCAAAGGCAAGGCGGAGCAGATTTTCGACTGGATCGAAAAGTTCGGCGGCTATGGTTTTAATAAAAGCCACAGCGCCGCCTATGCCATGATCGCCTATCAAACCGCCTACCTCAAGGCCCATTTCCCGGTGGAATTCATGGCTGCAGTGCTTACCAGCGAGATGAATTCTTCGGATAATGTGGTTAAGTACATTGCAGAATGCCGCAACCAGAACATTCCGGTTCTGCCGCCCGATATCAATGAAAGCAACCGTGAGTTCACCGTAAGCGGGGAATCCATCCGGTTCGGGCTCGCTGCTGTCAAGAACGTGGGCGATGCTGCCATTGAATCCATTATCCATACCCGGCGGGACGGGCGGTTTACCTCAATTTTTGAGTTCTGCCAGCGGGTGGATATCCGCAGAGTCAACAAGCGGGTCCTGGAAAGCCTGATTCAGTGCGGTGCCTTTGATTCCACCGGATACAGGCGGGCTCAGATGATGGCTGCGGTTGAGGATGCCCTTGACTACGGCCAGAGGGTACAGAAAGAGGCGGCTGATCCGCAGCTGCAGCTTTTTGGCGGGTCCTCCGGCCAAAACGCCATTAACCCGCCAGTCATGCCCGAGATCGGGGAGTGGGAGAAAAACGAAAAACTCGCTCTTGAAAAGGAAGCCATTGGATTCTATATTACGGGCCATCCTCTGGATGCCTATCAGGATCTGATCGAAAAATTCGCCAGTACAAACGCCATTGCCGTAAAAGAGGACGGGACCGCAGACGGGGCCGTTGTTCGCATTGGGGGTATGGTCCGGAGTGTACGGACAATTACGACCAAACGGGGCGATCCCATGGCCTTTGTTGAACTGGAGGACATGAAAAGTACGGTTGAGGTAACCGTATTTCATTCTGTTTATGCCGGGGTACGGGATCTCCTGGAGGAAGAGGCCCCGGTGTTTGTTCAGGGCAGAGTCCAGAAGAATGAGAAGTCGGTAAAGATTCTGGCAGACAGCATTATTCTCCTTGATCAGGCGGAGGAAACATGGGCGGCCAGCCTGCACCTGACTGTGGATACCGGCATCTGCGAGGAGCAGTCGCTGCAGCGGCTCTATGAGATTTTTCAGAAATATCCGGGCCATTGCAAGGGCTACATCCACCTGGTAATCCCGGAGAAGACCGAGACCGTTATAGAACTCCCGGATAGTTTCAAGCTGCAGGCGGGCGTGGATCTGAGCCGGGAGGTTAATACACTGCTTGGTTACTCAGCGATTCAGACTCATTGCGCTCCGCTTAAGGCGGCGCCCAACGGCAATGGAAAGAAAAAGTCCAGAGCCAAAGCCGGACACTGAAGTCCTGCTGCATATTGCCGGACCTAAATTGAAAATCCCGGAGGGTTTCAAATTTTTAAATAGATTTAAAAATTTGAAACCCTCAGTTTAGGTTGGATTCATTTGAGGGGATGCCCGGCGGTTCATACGGATTTGGAAAGGAAGTTAAATGAAAGTTCCCCTGCTTGATTTGGGGCGGCAGTATCAGCAGATCATGGAGGAGTGTCTGCAGGTGACAGAGAGCATCTATGAAAGTCAGCACTTCATCCTTGGTCCCTATGTGGAAACCCTTGAAGCAGAAATAAGCGCCTATTGCGGCACAGAGTTCGCCGTGGGCGTTTCTTCCGGCACGGACGCTCTCCTTGTCTCTCTGATGGCGGCAGGCATAGGTGCCGGCGACCGGGTGCTTACAACGCCCTTTACCTTTTTTGCCACTGCAGGCTGTGTGCGGCGGCTGGGAGCGGTCCCGGTGTTTGTGGATATAGAGCCGGACAGCTATAACATGGATCCTGCGGCTCTGGAATCGGTTCTGGGCTGTATGGATGCGGAAGTCCGCCAGCGGTTAAAAGCGATCATCCCCGTGCATTTGTATGGTCAGTGCGCGGAGATGGATGCCATAATGGAGATGGCCCGCCGGCTTGACGTGTCTGTCATTGAGGATGCGGCCCAGGCCATAGGATCTGAGTACCGAGGGCTGCCGGCCGGTTCCATGGGCAGCTGCGGCTGCTTTTCCTTTTTCCCCTCGAAAAATCTAGGTGCATTTGGAGACGGCGGCATTGTCACCACCCGATCGCGGGAACTTTATGAAAAACTTAAAATCCTGCGGGTTCACGGAGGCCATCCCAAGTACTATCATGAAATGATAGGGGGTAATTTCCGTCTTGATGCCCTGCAGGCAGCTATTGTCTCCATCAAGCTCCGCTATCTGGATCAATGGACGGCAGGGCGCCAGCAAAACGCCCGAAAATACAAAGATTTGTTTCAGGCGGAAGGGCTGGAGGGGCGGATCGGGCTGCCGGCGGAAAAACAGGACAGGCATATCTATAATCAGTATGTGATCCGTGTGCCGGAAGAGCGGGATGCTCTTCGGAAGTGGCTGAATGAATCCGGAATCGGCAATGAAATCTATTATCCCGTTCCCCTGCACCTGCAGGGGTGTTTCTCCGATCTCGGCTACAGGCAAGGGGATATGCCGCAGGCGGAGGCCGCTGCCGGCCAGGTGCTCGCACTGCCGATTTTTCCGGAATTGACAGACGAAGAGCTGGAATACGTGGTCAAGCGGATCAGGGCCTTTTATTCCTGAGCCATGAGAACCCCCCTGTTTGCAGGACTATCGCAGGCCGGCCGGCTTCCCTTGATTTGCCGGAAGACCGGCAAGAACGGAAAACCCTGCGGCAGCCGGTGCTTTTACCGCACCCTCTGAAGCCGAGTGTTTCAGGCGGGTTGCGCGTTTGCTGCAAGGAAGTTGCATTTTCAATAAATTTTCATGTTGACAAAGGGTTTGGTGAAGTGTAGAACCGCAAAATCCGGTTGCGGAAGGAAGCCAGTCGCCTGCCGAAGCGCAGAAACACACAGAAAAAAAGATTGTGACAACTTAATTTTTCTGTTGACAGGCTGCCGGATAAAAGTTATAAATAAAAATTGTCTTTGCGCAGGAAAAGGCAATTTTTTGATCAGCTTTTTTTTAGCCTTTGATCTTTGAAAACTAAATAGTGGCAGCAAAGAGCCGGGTCCTTGAGGTAAGTAAGGACGGTCTGTCCTGGATTAGGCAGACAGATAGAATACAGGATTAACTGGAGAGTTTGATCCTGGCTCAGAATGAACGCTGGCGGCGTGCTTAACACATGCAAGTCGAACGAGAAAGCCGAAAGCTTGCTTTTGGCGAGTAGAGTGGCGCACGGGTGAGTAACGCGTGGGTAATCTACCTCCGGGTTCGGGATAACACTTCGAAAGAGGTGCTAATACCGGATGACATCCTTTATGCTTAGGTGTAAGGGATCAAAGATGGCCTCTCCACGGAAGCTGTTGTTCGGAGATGAGCCCGCGTCCCATTAGTTAGTTGGTGGGGTAACGGCCCACCAAGGCGACGATGGGTAGCTGGTCTGAGAGGATGATCAGCCACACTGGCACTGACACACGGGCCAGACTCCTACGGGAGGCAGCAGTGAGGAATTTTGCGCAATGGGGGTAACCCTGACGCAGCAACGCCGCGTGAGTGAAGAAGGCCTTCGGGTCGTAAAGCTCTGTCAAGTGGGAAGAACCCGCATCAGGTCAACAGGCTGATGCGCTGACGGTACCACTGAAGGAAGCACCGGCTAACTCCGTGCCAGCAGCCGCGGTAATACGGAGGGTGCAAGCGTTATTCGGAATCACTGGGCGTAAAGGGCGCGCAGGCGGCTGGGCAAGTCAGTAGTGAAAGCCCGGGGCTCAACCCCGGAAGTGCTGCTGAAACTGTCTGGCTTGAGTATGGTAGAGGGAAGCGGAATTCCTGGTGTAGCGGTGAAATGCGTAGATATCAGGAGGAACACCGGTGGCGAAGGCGGCTTCCTGGACCAATACTGACGCTGAGGCGCGAAGGCGTGGGTAGCA
>JAWOFF010000166.1:0-27993 GCA_046482325.1 Desulfosalsimonadaceae bacterium | reverse complement strand
CAACTCATCAGTCAGCAGCTCGACTTCCGCCAGCTCGCTAACATGCTGTTTTACGGCCCGGTTGCTGGCAACCCCGCCGGCAAAGACAATCGGGGAGACCGGCGGGTCCCGGTAAAACAAAGTATCCACAAGGTTTTTGGCAAGTCCGCGGCACAGGCCCTCGCTGATTTCAGCCAGCTCATAGCCCTCCTGCTGAGCATGAATCAGGTCGGTCTTGGCAAATACAGCGCAGCGCGTGGCAATTTGGGGAATGCGGCCGCTGTTGGCAGATGCGATTTGGCTTAGTTCGTCAATGCCGGAAAGGTTCAGGCGGCCTGCCTGCTGGTCCAGGAAGCTCCCTGTCCCTGCAGCGCAGGCCGTGTTGCTGCGGGAACCTGAATAGTTTCCTTGGGCATCAAAACAAATCAGACGGAACTTCTCCCCCCCCACTGACAAAACACCGCCTGCTTCCGGATGAAATGCCCTGGCCGCCCGGATCAAAGCAATCTGCTGATCATAGCGGCCATCGGCGCAAACCATGGCAGGCGTCTCCCGGGTAGCGGCCACTTCTGCAATACAAGCGGCATCGATTTCGGCTGACAGCCGTCTGAGGCTGTCAGGAATATCGCCATTGTGGAACATATAAGCGCTCTGTCGGAGCCGGCCCTGCCGATCCACCAGTGCTGCACTGAGGGATACAGATCCGATATCAATTCCAAGGACATATCCGTAAGACATCTATTGCTCCTCTCAAAAAATAAAACCCAGACTGAGCGTTTTAAATTTATAGACCTTTTGTTTTTGTATTATTTTAAGACAATTAAATCATTTTAAGCTTTAAAAATTTTAGAATCGCTCAATTTGGGCAAAAAAAGCCGCTGATCTTTTTATCCGGCCCGTTGATTCGCTCTATTTACCCTGGCCCCTGCTGATAGTCTTTACCTGCGCGGCGTTTTCCAGCACAAGCTCCGGATGATTGTGATAGCCGATGCGGACCTGTTTTAAAACAACACTTGCCCCCTCTTTCGGAATTAACTCCTTATCGTCGGCATAAAGCCTGATTTTCCGGCCCGATCCGTAAATCAGCCAACCTTCCCGATACGTCCCGCGCACCTTTTGGACCACTTCATTACGCAGCTCCCGGGCCGCAAGCGAACGGTCCTTAGGATCAATCAGCATATCCCTCCAACGGGCCGGCTTTCCCGCTGATTCCACGGATTGGAGCCGCGTGATTTCAAGATTGCCATAATAACGTTTCAAACGCCGCACAGTCAAATGGTATGCACGGCCTACCGCAAGCTCCGGATGGCTGCCGTATATCAGAATCGCCCGCCCGCGCCTCTGCTTAATAATCACATGCTTGTCCTGCTTATAGATAACCCCGCATTCACGCAGGCGGTATCGCACCCGGCCGGTCTTGGAGGCGTACAGATCTTTAACCGGAACCGTTTTCTGCCGATAGGGTGCAGACGGCCGAAAACAGAACTCGCCTTTACCAAACCAAGCAAAAAGGGGCAGATGATCGGAATAGCCGCCGCCCAGGTGCCTGCCGCGGCCTTTTGCTGCCCGCTTCCAGCGGCAAATACCGCCGCCGCAGAAAAGATAGTCCGGATCGAACTTATCAAAGGAATTGTCAATGTAGCTAAGCCCTTTTCCGTCGTAGAGTCCCGAAGATACAATAATATGGTCGGGGCTGCCGGGTCTTCCGAAAAAACGGACAGACCATCGCCTTTTCTTTTCGAGCTCCAGCCAGAGGTTATACAGGCGATTTTCACATGCCGCATCTCCTGCAAGATCCCGCTCGCGAACCAGCCGCCCCTCCCGGAGAGTGCCCAAAATATGATTTATGCCGGTAGTACCGCCTGTATCGTTTAATCCCGGGGTCTTTGCCAGCGTTTGAAATTCATTGTAGTTGCTGTTTAAATCCCCTGCAATGACAAACTCGGCGTCCCTTTCGTGCGATGCCAGCGCTGCGGCAAGACTTCTGGCATAGGGCAGGCGCCTGCTTTCCGGGGCGTTCTTGGATTTCCAGTGGGTAACAAAAACCAATAGCGGGAGATCTTTAACTATCACCCTGGCCTGCAAAATATTGCGGCTTGCCTCTCCGGGCACTTCAATTTCTTTTGTCGCCGCCACGGGACAGCGCGACAGGAGCGCGCATTTGACTGTCGTAGGTTTTTTGTCCGCAATGGCCATATGCGGATAAGGCTCTGCCAGGTTCCGGTTTAAGAGCTCAAGCGCCTCCCGGCTTTCCACCTCCTGCAGAGCCAGAATATCAGCATCCAGGTCC
Organism: Desulfosalsimonadaceae bacterium; assembly: GCA_046482325.1. Classification (GTDB taxonomy): domain Bacteria; phylum Desulfobacterota; class Desulfobacteria; order Desulfobacterales; family Desulfosalsimonadaceae; genus M55B175. The sequence goes on along the minus strand of JAWOFF010000166.1, from coordinate 25,724 downwards.
TCTATCACCCGGACCAGGTGCTCCAGCTTGCACTCCAGCATCTGCCGGTCCCAGCCCAGGCTGCCCGGCCTGTATCCGGGGTATTCAGTGCCGTCTGGCTTCATATCAAACAAGTTTTCCAGGTTATATGTCCCAAGCGAAACAAATGCGGCAGGAACGGACAAAGCCGGGCCGGGGCTTAAAAAAAGACAGAGCAGAACCAGCCACAGGGGGCAATACCTATAAAAAAAACGGAAAGGGCGTCTTAGTTTATTTTGCATGATCATCAAGCTCACCTCAGAGGCCCGGATTGTCTGCGTCCTGCATACTTTTTTTACTCCCGCCGGAGCCGGGCCTTAAAGTAACCTCTGTTGCGCCTCTCCCTGAGAGGGCGGGGAAGGAAACTTATTGACAAATAAAAAAAAATAACGTTAGAAAAATTTGTACATGCGGCGGCCAACCGCCCGCTTCTTTCCCAGGCATCCCGCAGATTTTGCGGCAAACGCGCCGGACAGGATTCCAGAATGGACAAAGTCCTCATTGCAGACAGCGATTCCGCCGTACTCAATCAGATCCAAAAAGGATTCCGGGATCTGCATCATTTTGAACTCCTGACTGCCCGGGACGGAAAAACAGCGCTTTCCTTGCTGCATAAAAACAAAATAGCGGTTTTTGTTACGGCTGTCCATCTCCCGAATATCCCTGGAATAGAACTGATTGCCTTCATAACCCGCAAGAGGCCGGAAACCCCGTGCATCGTAATGGTTGAGCCGGACACGCCCAAGCCCCGATTCCAAAACCGCACCAGCCATGAAGACGTGCTGTACTATCTGCAAAAGCCTTTTGCTTTCGGGAAACTAGCTTCCGCCATATTCGTGGGACAGAGCCTCAAGGACGAGGGATTAAGCCGCAGGGGAATTACCCTGCGCAATTTTCTGCCTTTGATTGAAATTTGCGGCAAAACCTGCCGCCTGGATGTTACCGGCGACGGGAACAAGCAGGGATATCTGTATTTTGACCGCGGCGTATTATTAAATGCACAGTGCGAGAACCTGGCCGGCGAAGCCGCCGCCAGGGAAATGGCCAGATGGGAGCGGGTCCACCTCTTTCTCTCCGAGCTGCCGAAGGAACAGAACAAAAAAATCATCAAAAACGAATTGATGGAAATTGCCGGAGCTCTGTGGGCCCGATCCGCTCCCCGGGCGCCGGAGAGGGCGGAAGCCGCCTGCCCCGGACAACAGCCGCCCGGGCCGCAAGGGCAAAACGGGCTTCAGGCTGCATTACGACGGCATGCCGGCATGCTGCATGCTGTCAACGGATACAAAGGGCTTGCCATTATTACCCCGGAAGGCAAAGTGCTGGCCACTGACGCCAAGGAGGAAGCTCCGGATTTTTCTGCCTTTGCAGCCTCCTTCAGCAAGATCCTGTCATTCTGTCAGCAGACAGCGCACCAGCAGGGATTCGCCAACTGCAGCGGCATAACCCTGCACACCAACAGCGGGCGGGTCCTGTTAATGGCAGCGGACGCCATCAAGGAAGGCAACTACCGCTTCCTTCTGTTGATGGATACCAACAGCAACTCCTATTTCATGCACGTCCAGCTCACCAAGATTATCCCCGCCATCCTGCAGGCCAAGTAGCCGCTCCTCCCCGAGACCGCAAGGCGGCGCGGCAAAGAAAAAAAAACAAAATAATTGCTTGACTCTCTAACATCCGATCTGTTACCTAAACAACCTTACTTCACCATGAAAAGACGAAACCGGAAATTGTTTAGCTATAAGGATAACAGCCCGTGGATGGAGAATCTACAGCTGGTTATGCAGCTGGGATTGACCATGGCGGGATGTATAATTTTTTGCTTTTCTATCGGATACTTTCTCGATAGCTGGACTGGCATAAAAGGCCCCTTCATAGTAATATTTACCATACTAGGGATAATCGGGGGCGGTGTAGTCGTATATCGACAGATCATGGAAGTATTCGATAAAGACAGAAATGACGATGGAATAAATGGAGACGCTTAGAGAAACCGAAATAAGGTATGCTTCATTTGCCGTGAGCTTGGCTGTCGGGGCCGGAATTGTCTGCTTTATCCTTGCCTTCAGCTCCGTCGGCAAGGGCCTGATGCTGGGCAGTCTGTTCAGCACGGGCAATTTTCTCATCATGGGCGAGACCCTTCCGATGCGCATTGGTCATACGAGAAAGAAGGCAGCGGGGATATCCTTTCTGCTAATTCTGGCAAGGTATTTCCTTATGGCCATTCCGCTGGCACTTTCCATCAAACTGGCGCAGTTTGATCTTGCAGCCACCGTCTGCGGCCTGTTTATGGTGCAGGCAATCATCATGGGCGACCATATCCTCGCCCTGCTCAGGACCAGAATGGGGAAAAACCGAGTGTTTTAAGGGAGCCGCATGGAAGAGTTAGGACAAATACATCAGCTGATTGTTCCGCTTTTCGGTCATGAACTGACATTTAACCTGGAACCCATTATCCAGACCTGGATCGTCATTATCGGGGCGTTGATCTTCGGCCGCCTGGCAGTTCGAAAAAGGCGTATGATTCCGGGGCACCTGCAGACCATCGGCGAGTTGTTTGTCAATCAATTTTATGCCCTGACCGAAGATGCGCTCGAGCCCGAGTTAAGCCGCAAATACGCCCCGCTTATCACGGCGCTGTTCATATTTCTGCTGTTTTGCAACTGGCTCGGGGTGCTGCCGCACCTGGGCGAGCCTACCAGTGATCTGAACACAACACTCAGCATGGGCATTATGGGTTTTGTCATTTCTCACTATGCCGGCATTCGCCAAAAAGGGCTGAAAAAATACCTGAAAGGCTACTGCGAGCCCCTTTTTTTCATGATGCCGCTCAATATCATCGGCGAGCTCTCCAAGGTAATTTCCATTTCCTTCCGTCTTTTCGGAAACATCATGGGCGGGGACATCATCGTTCTTGTGGTCACCTATCTTGTTTTCAGCTTGGTGCTGCCTCCTTTTCTGTCCGGCTTTTTCTTTATTTTTATCGGGGCGATTCAGGCGTTTGTCTTCACGATGCTAACATTGGTATACATTTCGGTGCAGGTTAATTAAGCATGACACTCTCTATCGACACATGGATTCAAGTTGCTGCTTTCACGGGCGGCGGACTCGCCATGGGCCTTGGCGCCATTGGCGCCGCCGTCGGAGAAGGCTTTACCGCCTCCGAAGCCAGTAACGCCATTTCCAGAAATCCCAAGATATCCGGCAATATGCTCAAAAGCATGCTGGTCGGCCAGGCCATTGCGGAATCCGCAGCGATCTTTGCCCTCGTCATTGCCGTTCTCCTGCTTTTTGTTGACCCGGGCGGCTCGTATTTGCTACAGGCCCCGGCTCTTCTCGCCGCGGGGCTCAGCATGGGCTTCGGAGCCTTCGGATCCGGAGTGGGTGCAGGATTTCCGGCCGGCCAAGCCTGTCTTGGAATGGCCCGGCAGCCCGCCATGTCCAACAGCTTATCCACCAACATGCTCATTGGCTCCGCCGTGTGTCAGACACCTGCGATTTTTGCCATGGTGATTGCCCTGCTGCTCATGTTCACAGACTTTAGCACCATGCCCCTGGCTCCCACATGGGCAGCCCTGTTAGGAGCGGGACTCAGCACCGGCCTGGCTGCCATTGGATCCGGAGCAGGCGGCGGACTCGCCGCGGGTGCCAGCTGCGAGGGGATTGCCCGGCAACCCGAGTCCATAGGAAATGTAACCACGACGATGCTCGTGGGCCAGGCTGTCAGTCAAACCCCTGCAATTTTTGGTCTCTTGATAAGCTTCATCCTGCTTTTCCGCACTTTTCCCGAGTCCGCCTCCCTTAGCGCGGCCATGGCGCCTTTGGGGGCCGGCCTCTGTATGGGCTTCGGCGGTATAGGACCGGGCATCGGAAACGGCTTGACGGCCGAAGAGGCGGTACGCTGGGTGGCAAGAAACCTTGAATTCACGGGCGGGTTGACGCGGACCATGCTCGTGGGGCAGGCTGTTGCCCAGTCCACCGCAATATACGCGATGGTAGTAAGTCTTGTTTTGATTTTTGTCCTGTAAGGTTTACGCTGAAACAAATCATATAACCAATAATTATATCAAGGAGGTAACAAATGGCGATAGAAGGACCGGAATTAATCCAAGCGGCAGCTTTTCTGGGTGCGGGCCTTGCGATGGGACTCGGTGCCATCGGACCCGGTATTGGTGAAGGCCTTGTCGCGTCCAAAGCCTGTGAGGCGATCGGCAAAAATCCCGGAGAAGCCGGCCTTTTGACCCGCACCATGCTGGTCGGCCAGGCGGTATCCGAATCCACGGGAATTTATGCGCTGGTTATCGCCCTTCTGCTTCTTTTTGTCGTTTAAGTTAGGTTTACCGCACGAGGCTTCATATGGAAATCGTCGAGAAAGTTGTTATGGTGAGCATCAATGAGACGCTCATTGTGGAGTTGATCTCATTTCTGATCTTTCTCTTTCTGATCAACCGGATCATGTTTCGGCCGCTCAATTCGACCATGCAGGCGCGCTCTGAGCGTATGGACACGCTGGGCAAGGAGATTGAAACGGCCCGGCAAACCATCAGTGATCTGCAAAAACAGATGGATGAGCAGGAGAAGCAGGCGATTGATGAAGCCAACCGCCAGCGGCTGGAACTTGAAAATGACGGGGAGAAACAGGCAAAATCCGTTCTGGAGGAATCCAAAAAGGACATCCGGGAGATTAAAATCGAAAATCAGCGCTTTGTAAATGAACAGATCACGGAGGCGCGCAAAAGCCTGCAGACCGAGGCTGAACGACTGGCAACGGAGATTATGGAAAAAATACTGGACCGGAGGCTGGTTCGTGAATAAAGAGATCAAGCGGAACCGACCACATACAGCGACCCGATGGTTCTTCCTGTTCGCCGTGGCGCTTTATATCGCACTGCCGCTCCTGAGCAGCCAGGCACTGGCTGCAGAAGGCGGAAGCGACTGGCGCCCCATCTATGACACGGTGATGCTCTGGGTCAACTTCTTTATTCTGGCTTTTTTGATCTACTACTACGGCCGCAAGCCCCTCAGCAATTTTCTGAAAGGCCAGCAGGATGAAGTCGCCAGTGAGCTGAAGAAGCTGGAAGAGCGCAAAAAACAATTTGAAAAGCAGATCCGTGAGACCCGGCAGATGATCGAGGAGAGCAGTGCACGGTTTGAAGAGATCAAAGCCCGAATCACTGAAGAAGGCCGCCGGAAACGGCAGGAAATCATCGACCAGGCCAATGACCAAAGCCGCAAACTCCTGGAAATGGAAAAAAAGAAGGCAGCCAACCAGATTGCCCAGGCCAGGCACCGGTTAATGGCCGAACTTGCGGATTCAGCCAGTGAAAAAGCCCTCCAGATGCTGCCCGAAGAAATAACGGCCGAAGATCAGGAAAACATGCTGGAGCATTATATCAACCAGATTCACAATCATTCCCGGAAAACCGGATAAGCAGGACCCCGCCCCGGCTGTGCTTTCCCCGGCGAAAGTCATCCACTATGAATTTAGAAAACCATCCGATAAGCGCAAAATACGAACTGGAAACCGTTCCCATCGGCATCGGAGGCAAGCGGATGCAATTCTACCGCGTGGGAAACTGGGAGCCGTTCATTGAAAAACTTTTTGCAGAAGGCGGCAGTTTTACGGATTTTCCCCACTGGATCAAAATATGGGAAGCCTCGCTGGTTCTTGCCGACTATCTGCTGGACGCCGGCCTGGATTGCCCGCAGAGCGTGCTGGAAATCGGAGCGGGAATGGGGATCACCGGCATGTTCCTGGCTGCCTTCGGCCACGAGGTAACCCTTACTGACAACCAGGAGGACAGCCTGGCGCTTTTGCGGCTCAATGTGGAATACAACGGCCTGTCCGGCAATGCACAGGTCCGGTTTCTGGACTGGCATGAACCGGATCTGGAGGACCGCTTTGACATAATCTGCGGTGCGGAGGTAATTTACCGGGAATCTGCTTTTGCACCTCTGACAGCCCTCTTCCGCAGGCATCTAAAGCCGGGAGGACGAATATTTCTGGCCCATGACCGCCAGCGCAACAGCACGGAAAAATTTATTTCCCGGCTCCCGCAGGACATGACGGCAGAGAGCATCGGCAAGACCTTTAGCGGAAAGGATATGGCCCGGCGTATTATTATCCATACTATAAATCAGCCTTCACTATAAATCAGCCTTCGTTTTTTTCTCCAGAAACCCGGGGCGGCGGTAGGCCGGATGGGGATAGGTGTAGAAGCCCTGCCCCGTTTTTTTCCCAGAAGCCCCTTGTCCACATATTGGCGGAGGAACTCCGCGTTTCTCTGATTCCGGAGGTTCCCCGTTTCCTTTGACGCGGTAGATGCGGTAAAATTGAAAATCCCGGAGGGTTTGAAATTTTTAAAGCTAAAAATGGCTTAAATACCTTAAAATAATTCAGAAATAAATAGTTTTAAAAATTTGAAACGCTCAGTTTAGGTCAAAGACAAAGCCGCAAGGCAGGCCTGGCCGGCAGGTCCCCGGAGCTGCAAAGCCCCGGGGACCTGCAAAATTAAAGCTCCAGATAAATAACCGACTTGGCCATGGGAAGATCCTGAAGCTGCTCAAGAAGCTTCCGGGACAGGGGCGAATCCGTTCTAAGAAATACGATATTGCGCTCCCCGTCCGGCTCCTGACCGACGGTCATCTTGGAGATGTTTACCTGGTTTTCTCCCAGAAGGGTACCGATACTTCCGATTTCCCCTGGAATATTTAAATTGTGAATCAGAGTCAGATATCCTTCCGGCTTCATTTCGAGGCGGAAATCGTTAATTTTCACGACCCGCGGATAATTTCTGCCGAAAACCGTTCCACTGACCACGCTGCTCATCTCGTTGGTAACCACCTCCATGGCGAGCAGATGGTTATACTCCATCGCCTCCTCGCTGGTGGACTCAGAAACCTTGATACCGTCCTCCTTGGCCAGAAACGGCGCATTGACAGTATTGACATCCTCCATGGAAAGCTTGTCCAGCAAGCCGGTCAGAAAAGCTGTGGAAACAGGCTTTAAATCCAGGTTTTCAAAATTGCCGTTGTACTCAATTTTGACCTCCTTAATATGCCCGCTTATAAGCTGCGCCTGCATACGGCCCATCCGGTCAGCCAGGAAAAGGAAAGGATTGAGCCGCTCCAGATCCTCGCCGGATACAGAGGGAGTATTCACTGCGTTTTCTACGGTATTGGTATTGAGATAGGCAATAATCTGGTTGGCCACCATAACAGCCACATTGGTCTGGGCTTCAGCCGTGGAGGCTCCCAGGTGCGGCGTTGCGATCAAATTGTCAAGCTGGAGCAGCTTGTAATCCTCCGGCGGGGGCTCGGTGCTGAAAACATCCAGGGCTGCTCCGGCCACTTTGCCTGACTGCATGGCCTCATACAGGGCATCTTCGTCAACGATACCGCCGCGCGCACAATTGATAAGCATCACCCCGTCCTTCATCTGTTCAAAGGCCTTGCTGTCGATAAGCCCAGTGGTTTTTTTGGATTTGGGCACATGCACGCTGATATAGTCGGACGAACTATAGAGTTCTTTCAGCGACACGCTCTTGCAGCCGGCCTTCTCTATCTTATCCGGGGTTACCACGGGATCGTAGACCTTTACCTGCATGCGCAGACCGCGGGCTCTGTTGGCGACGATGGAGCCGATCTTGCCTAAACCGATTACGCCCAGTGTCTTGTTGTAGATCTCCCGGCCCTGCAGCTTCTTTTTATCCCATCGCCCCGCTTTCAGAGAGGCGGTACCCTGGGGGATATTTCGGGTAAGGGCCATCATCATGGCAATGGCATGCTCAGCCGTGGTGACGATATTGCCGGTTGGGGTGTTCATCACAATAATGCCGCGCTTTGTGGCGCTCTCCACATCAATGTTGTCAACCCCTATACCGGCCCGGCCAATGGCTTTTAAACTGGTGGCCGCTTCCAGCACATCATCGGTTACCTTGGTGGCGCTGCGAACCACAAGCGCATCATAATCGCCGATAATTTCCTTGAGTTCTTCAGGAGAAAGTCCGGTCTTTACGTCCACATCGATGCCGTCCGCTTCTTCCATCAATTTGATTCCGGCATCGCCTAGTTTATCACTTACCAGTACTTTCATCTTCATACCTCCTTAGTTCAGGCAGGCTCATCTGCGCCCGCCTGTACCTTCAAAATAATACATTATAATTTCAATCTGTTATCCCGGTATGCGGACAGATAATTAGAGCAGAATTCATCCTTTCCAATCAGGGTTTCCGCAGCAATAATATTGGCCATCATCCGTTTGTCCAGAGGATTGACAATAGCTCCATCCAGCTTCTTGGCTATGGCCATTACCATAAAGGTCTGGTTGACGAGCTTTCTCTCCGGCAGGCCATAGGAAACATTGGACAGACCGCAGATGGTGTGAACACCGGGAAACCCTGTCATTATAGCCTCTATCGCATCCAGAAATTCCCTTCCGTAGGAATCATTAGTGGAAATAGGCTGGACGAGGGGGTCTACATAGATGTTTTCGATAGCCACGTTGTTTTTCACCAGATTGTTAATCAATTCATCGGCAATCGCCACGCGGTCATCCTTGGTCTCCGGCATTCCCTTGTCGCTCATACACAGGCCGATCACCTTAAGATCCGTTCCGGCAACGACCGGAAGCAGCGCATCATAGCGTTCCTTTTCCAGGGATATGGAATTGATCATAGGCGTACCCTTATGAATAGCCAGAGCCGCTTCCACCACTGCGGGATCCGGACTGTCTATGCAGCAGGGGATCTCCACCGCCTCCTGCACGGTCTTGACAAGCCACTGCATATACCCGGACTCCTTGCCCACGTAAACCCCTGCATTGACGTCAATAAAATCCGCGCCGTGTTCGTACTGGTCCTTTGCGATTTTCTTTATCTCATCACTGTCCTCTGCGTCTATGGCCCTTTTAATCGGCTTTCGACTGGAATTGATCAGTTCGCCTACAATTTGCATACGCTCTCTCCTTTACTCCTTGTATAATAAAATTTTGTACCCACCTAAACTAAAGGTAATCAAAGCATTCTTGAACTTTTTACTTTGCCGTCCCAAACTTCTAAGTAACTTTTATACTGATGGTATCGGGGAAAGCCGGCTTCATATCAAAAACGGCTTCTGCCGCACCGGTGCTGCCGGCGGCAGACATAAAAAATCCGGCTCCTCATAAGGGCCAAACAGAATTTTCCGGAAATAGACGGAACTGCCTTTTATTTCGGCGTATTCCTTGCCCAGAAACCTTGCATTTTCCTTTGCCCGGCGGCGAAGAGGCTCAAGTTCGGAGATTCCGGTATCAATCAAAGCAATATGGGAATAGTGTTTAAGCTCTTCATGAATCCCCCATTCCGCGTCTTCCCGTCCGAGCCGGGGCACGTACTCATTTTCCAGCAATCCCAGAGGGTCTTTCTCTTTTTTTACCAGGCCTGGTATTATATAATAGGTGCCGGCCCTTTCCCTGAAGGCTTTCTGATAGGCTTGCCGCGAACCCAGCAGAAGCGCCACGCAGTCATGAACAAGTGGTATATAAAGATTCTGCTCAGGCGCATATACGCCGACAGTGCCATTGCAGCAGAGGCCGTAGCCAAGCACGATTTCGGCCGCCTCATCCGCAACCCGGCTGATCTCGTTTTGAATCACATCCGGCATTTTCTCCGGGGTCAGATGCAACTGCTGATCCAGATACCGCAACGCGATATCAGAATCCGCCGGAGCTTCGGCAAGCAGTGCGTTCAACTCCATTTCAATCACCCCGCAGGCAATAACTATCCGTTTGGCCATTTCCCAGCATCCATAATATATCCTTCAGCCCGCGGCATCTTTGCCCCTGATTCAGCTGGCAAATTCCATGCTGCTTACGTAAAGCTCCATAAAATCGGGCCGGGTTTCAATGCATATATGCTCCATCTGCTGCATATGCTCCTCCAGAAATCTGCGGTTGCTTACATTACGCAAAAGCCGCACACTGCCGATCCGGGAGGTGTTTCCCGCGAAAAAAACCTTGCGCGCCATCCCAGGCGGAAGGAGCCCGATCCCCTCCAGATTTTCCGGACGCAGGGAATAGCCGAAGCCGCCGGCAATGACCACCCGATCGACCCCCTCGGCATCCACCTGCGCCTCTGCCATAAGAATTTCTATTGCTGCACGGATCGCACTTTTGGCAAGCTGCACCTGACGCACATCCTCCTGGGTAAAATAGACTTCTCCCCCGACATGAAAGGCGGCCTTTTCGTTTATCTCGTGAAGCCGGGAAGCGACGTCGGGATCCAGGCCATCGTTTTCATGCGGCCGGCGCATGCGGCCGGTTTCATCAATCACGCCGATTTTCCACAGCGCTGCCGTCAAATCAACAATACCGCTGCCGCAGATGCCTTTTACGGGGGCGTCGCCAATGGTTTTAAACTCTATCTGCCCGCCGTCGTTTGTCGAGACCTTTTCCAAAGCCCCCACCTGGGCCCGGCTTCCGCTTGACAGCCCCATACCTTCAAAGGCCGGCCCCGCGGCAGTGGATGTCATCAGGTACCGGCCGCCTGCGTTCAGCCCCATCTCCCCGTTGGTTCCGATATCGACAAAAAGAACCGATTGCCTGGGATTAAAAAAACCCTGGCATACCAGAAGACCTGCAGATATATCCGCCCCGATATAGGCATGCACCACCGGGGGCACATAAACCCGCGCCTGCGGATGAACCTCCAGTCCGAAACGGGAACCGGGATAGCTTGTCCCGCCCTCGATCCCGACAGTAAACGGTACCCGGCCGAGCGGCTCCGGATCAATGCCTGCGGCAAGCTGGAGCATGGTGGTGTTGCCGCTGACAACCAAATCCACTATCTCCCCTGCCTCCGCCCGGGAATCGCTGCAGACTTCTTCGATAAGATGGTTTAAGCCTTCACGGACACAGCCGGAGAGTTCAGCAAGGCCCTCCGGCGTGGAGCCCGCCTGAATCCTGCGGACCACATCATGGCCATAGCGTATCTGCGGATTCAGACTTGAAGCAGTGGAAAGCTCCCGGCAGGAATCCAGGCAAAGAAGTGTTACAACCAGGGTCGTGGTACCAATATCAATGGCAAGCCCTTTGGGCGATCTCCCCGCCGGCCAGTGGGAAAGCCGTACCGGCTCCTGTTGCTCGTAATTCAACCAGAAGCCTTCTTCCGTCCCGCTTATCCGTACAGCCGGATTTCCCTCTGTTTCCGCTTCCTGCGGGTTCCGGTTTGCAGAACCGTCTTTATCCGAAGCATCCCCCGAATACCTGTCTCCCTCCAGAATCCGGTACTCATCACGGGTATAGCCGGCCAGAAGATGCACAGTTATATCGCTGCGGGGCTTCAGCTGGCAGGCGAGCCGGATTCCTTCGGCCTCCTGTTCTTCTGTGATATCCGGATGCGGCGTCCTTTCAAATTTCTCCGGGTTCTCGACCCGGATCCGGCATTTTCCGCAGATGCCCTGGCCGTTGCAGGGGGTGTCAAGCTCCACTCCGGCCCGGTAAAGAGCGTCGCGCACGGTTTCGCCGCGCCGCATTTCAATAGATTGCTCCAGTGGGTATATCGTAAGTTTCGGCATTCCTCTATCTGCTATTGTCCCTAAATGTGCGTGAATATTTTGGCGCTTCAGGCGCCGGAAAAGACAGGCCAGACCCGGGTGATATCAAATCCCGGGCAGCCGGGTCAGAGAGATCATCTCCTGGAGATCTTCAGCCAGAAACTTCAGGTCCTTTCGAAGCTCTTCACCGTCAACCTCCCTGGGAACAACCACGCTTGTCCGCATCAGGAAGATGGGATTTCCATCTCTTTTCCGGGACTCAATCTTTGTTTCCATATCAACAATATTGATGTTTAAAGAAGCGAGCAACTGGGTCGTTCTGTAGACGATGCCCATGCGGTCAACCCCCTTCACCCGGACCTCGTAGTTGGGTTCCGACTCCCTTTGCGGCCCTTTTTGTTCGTCGACGGGAAAAAGAGTGACTTTCAATCCCTCCTGCCCGTCGAGCCGCTCGCATGCGGCGGCCAGTTCATCGCCCATCTCTTCCGAGGTGGCGCTCACCAGTATCATCAGGGCAAAATGATTGCCCAGAAGCGTCATCCGCGAGTCCTCAAAGTTGCACCCGCAGTTATAGATTTCCCTGGAAACCGCGGCCACAATTCCTGTGACATTGCGGCCGACGGCAGAAATAATAAATTCCTTTTTCATAATGCACCCGTAAGGTTATCGCTTTGCTTTCGTTGTAAAAAACACTCCGTAAAAGCCATACTGCCCCGCTACTGTTCCGGGCCTTCCACATACTTCGGACGACACAGATCCTCAAGGGCAGCTCCGGCAATCCTGAAGGATTTGTCATGGACACCGGGATTAAAGTATATACTTGGCGTCTGCACCAGGGCCTTGTCCATATACACCGGCATTTCGGTAAAATGGCCGAAAGGCGGCACGCAGCCCACATCACAGCCGACTTTCTCCAGCACCTCCTCAGGCCTGGCAAAGGACACCTTTTTTGTCTGCGCCGCCTTTGCAACCTGCTTCCAGTCAACACGGCGATCACCCGGCAGCACCATCACGATCATCTCGTTCTCCCGGGTTTTAAGCACCAGGGATTTAACCGTTTGCGATTCTTTCACCTGCAGGGCCAGGGCCATGTCCGGATTTGTATAAACCGGCTCGTGGGCTGTCACTTCATATATGACCTGATTTTTTTCCAGTATCTGCCGTATGCGCTCTTCCAGTGTCATAATCTTTCTCCATGCCGGGCTAGCGGGGCAGCGTTCCCCATTGTTCAGACAAACGGGGATTGCCTACAGCACGGGCCTGAACGCGTTCAATGGCGCCCTCGGTTTTTACCTTGACGCTTGCCTGCGGGGACACAGCCCCCGAGTTTGAAGCGCTTTCCACCGCCAGCTCTTTTACCTTGGCCTTGGCATAGGTAAAGGCATCCTCATACTCGGAAAAACTGTTTCGCTCATCGCCTATCTGTACGATATGGGCATGCGCCCCGTCGACTTCCTGCACATAAACAAGCGCCTCCTTATCCGCCATCACGGAGCCTGCGACCGCACCGGCGGCATTTGCCACATGGGCGTGCTCCGGAAGGATAAAGGGGGCCTTTAAGGTCTCCGCCACCTTTTTTACAAATATGCCTGCAGGCGCACCAATACCGATAACGGGAAAACGGCTGGCAACATTTACGGAGACATATTCGTTGCTGCCGCTGATAGCCTCATCGACCATCCACCGCCCCCAGTCCCCGTCTACGACCTCCGGCAGGTTAACTTCTTCTTCCTGACCGGCAAGAAAAATGATAGCCTCCTCAGCCATGGTGGCAACGATCATCTCCAGGGTTTCGGAAACAAAATGCTTGGGGTTTTTGCCATAAATATGGCAGGCGCACTCCACTGCCCGGCGTGCCGCATCCACATCCCACACATCCATTTGGCCGTTCACATGAAGAAGGTCCGAAGGCGTAAGGGTAGCCTGTTCAATCAGGCCCTGGCGGATCAGGCTCTCTCCCTTTAACTGGACAGGGTGATATAGGTCCATAGCCTTTAATATCTCGGTAAGGCTCCTGGGGGCATCATTTAAAAAACAGAGCAGCTCCGCATGCTTGGGATCGGTTATGCCGCAGGATTCCGGGTCTACGGGTTTATGCAGAAACCAGTAATCCAGATCATTCTGGGTCCATGTGCTCGGATCCTTGCGCTTGAGACCGGCAATGGTTTTTTTGACACTCGGATACTGGGAGGCCAGACGGCAAAGGGGCACCACGCGATCAGGGCCAACCTGGATCCTGCCGCCCTGGGCAAATGATATCCGGCTGTCGCAGCCCACGCAGGCGGTCCTTATGCGGGCAGCCTTCACAGCGGTTTTGATCTCGCCCACCCGGGCCCCCTCATCGGTTATGGTCATCTGGGAATCCTGTATCAGCGCCATGTCAGTGGTAGTGCCTCCGACATCGATCATCAGGGCGTTGCCGTGACGGGAGAAGAACAATCCGCCGATGGCACTTGCAGCGGGACCGGAGAGAATTGTCTCCACCGGTTTTTCCGCCGCTTCAGCATGGGGCATTAGCGATCCGTCACCCTTAACGATCATCAGGGGCGCATGAATATTCTGGTCTTCCAGTGATTCCTGCACCGCTGCAATAAACTCCTGCATTACGGCGACAAGCGAGGCGTTCAGGCAGGCTGTTGTGGCCCGCTTGATGGAGTCGATCTGGGTGGACAGCTGATGGCCCAGCACCACTGGCACATCGCAGAGGCCCCGGATAGACGCGAATACCGCCTCCTCGTGGGAAGGATTCAGGGGGCTGAAATAACTGGAAACGGCAAAAGCATCCACTTTATCCTGATGTTCTGTGACCCATGCCCTGACACCCTCCAGATCCAAAGGCGCGTTCTCTGCACCCTGCGAGTTATGACCGCCTTCAAAATAGGCAAAATAAGGGGTAGCAAAATTGGCATCCAGCCCGTAGGAAGAAATGAGGTCCGGATCGTAGCCGATCAGGATCAGGCCAACTTCCCGGGCTTTTCCCTCTGCAATGGAGTTGGTTGCCAGTGTACTGGAAATCCCTACCAGCTTGACATTGGCAGGATTTTTAATATGCAGCATTTCCAGCACAGTAATAACGCCCTCGGCCAGATTTGCCCGGGTGGTGAGCGTCTTTCCCGAAGCCACCACCCGGCGGGTGCGATAATCCATCAACACGCCGTCAGTATAGGTTCCTCCGGTATCAATGCCCACCACAAAATCACCGGCAAAGGACTTTTTTGCTGCACTTGCCTCTTTCAATTGTGATAATTTCCGCTCCTTTGAATACATTGGCATCTCTCCCCCGCTGCCTGTAATGAATGGGGGGATTCCTCTCCTTTTTTAACATCAAATTTTCCGGCCAGCCGGCACTAAATTTTCGTTTCTTTGCCTGCTGTCGCACCGGTACACATGCTGGGGCCAAAGCAGGCTATAAATTGCAGGCATGGTCCTCTCAGCGGCACAATGAAAGCCTGATCACCCCGCGTGCGGGACGAACAGGCTCTTTCTCCGTTCGATCCTTTGCCGCTTAACTGCAGCCCGGAGCTTTAGGCGCTCCGCACCCGCTCTTCAGCCTCCTGCAGGATCTTTTCTATGTCCTTTTTGGCTTCAGGCGGAACGCGCTTGCTGGGACCTTCGTAGTTCTCCATCAGATCCCGTCCCTTCTTGAGAGTCCGGTCCTTCATCGTAGTCCGTCCCCGGGCATCCCAGTCTTCATAGCCGTTTCTGTCCATCAGGGTCGGCATGTAATGTTTGCGGAACCATTTCATGGTGTGGTCTTCATACAGATAATGGCCGCCGGGGCCCACGTTGCAGATCTGCTCCACCGCCATTGTCTCTTCGTTTACATCCAGGCCTCCTGCAATCAGTCGGCTCATGCCGATGATTTCATCATCTAAGACGGTCTGGTAGATATCCCCGCAAAGGCCGGATTCGGTGTAGCCGTTGTCGTGGACGAAATTTGCGCCCGAGAGCATGGCCATGTGAATAGACAGGGCAGCCTCCATACCGGACTGCAGCTCCAGGCACTTGGTGTCCGTGCAGCCTGAAGTCGAATACATGGGCAGCCCCACAAACTGGAGCATCTCCGTAAGTCCGGCGCTAAGAATACTCAACTCCGGCGCCCCGTAGGAATAGATCGTATGCCGCATATCCAGAATGGACTGGACTCCGCCGATAATGATACAGGTGCCGGGGTTTATGAGCTGAGATACTACCACGCCCACCATGGATTCGGACATGGCCACCACAAGCTGGCCGGCATGGGTGGCGGGCACTGTACCGCCGCCGATGGCGCAGGGGCTGTATACCTGAGGAATCCGGTGTTCTGCATTGTACATACACTTATCAATGGCGTGATAGTCGCTGACCAGCGGGGAAATGGGCTCTCCGTAACTGATATAGTTGGGCCGTTTCTTGAACTCCTCTTCGCCGCCGGCCATGACTATGCCCACCCGATGCTCGTCCCTGACACCGTCCCGGGTAAAAGCCCAGTTCATGATGATTTTGCGGGTGTTCTGAATCATATCCGCAAACTCATAAATATCTGCAAGACCGTTTGTCACGTCATTGATGGAACCCAGGGACTGGACGTATCCAATATTGGGCAGCGCATCGCAGACGCGGGCCACGGTGGTGGCGTCTTTTCTCAAATAGGGCCTGCGCTCCAGGGTTTCCGGATCAATAAAATTGGGCGGCGTGGGCCCCGGACCGAAATAGCTGCGGCCCCGTTCCACATAGCACATCTCTTCGTTTCCGTCCCAGCTGTAGAGCGTTGTGATGGGCGGAAGCGTGGAAAGTGCCTGTAGTACGATTTCCGGTGGAATGCGCACGCGTACGCCATCCACCTTGCAGCGGTTTTTGGCCAGAAGCTCTCTGGCGCCTTCGTGGTGGACGTCTGCTCCTGTATCATTTAAGGTTTTAATGACGCCGTGAAATATCCGTTCCTTCTGGTCCTCCGACATCATGGAAAACCGTATGGTATCATTGGCAATATAGTTGGTTACCTTGTCATGAATCATGATTGCCTCTCCTTTATGCTCACACATGCAGCCGAAGGCGGCATGCATGGCCGTTGTCAAAGCGTATTGTTATTTGGAATGCCGCTTTTCCGCATCATCGATAATCTTGTTGAGCTCTTTGCGGGTGCCGTCATCAATGGGCTCGGGCTCATAGGTATCCAGGAGGCGCCTGGTTTCTTCTTTTACCCGGTCCAGCATGGTTTTTTTGCCATTATTACACCAGGTCTCCCAGTCCGAGCGGTCCTGGAGCTTCGGGAAGAACCATTCCTTCCAGTGCTCATAGGTATGGTCCTTTGTTACGAATTCCCCGCCCGGCCCAGCTTCGCTGATCACATCCAGGGCCAGGTGTTCAGGGTCCGTATTGATGCCTTTTCCAATCTGACGAACCATACCGATAATCTCCTCGTTCATGACCAGGCTCTCCAGCGAAGAATTGACTCCGGAATCAATATAGCCGACATCGTGGACCAGGTTTGCGCCGGAGAGAAAGGCATTGAGATTCGAGAGTGTGGATTCCGCAGCCGCCTGCTCATCCACAACCTTGGAATCCGTGCAGCCGCCGGTGGAAAACATCAGAAGCCCCAGCCATTTGGATATGTCGGTATTGGCCGCCGATGCCAGGGAAAGCTCGGGCGAGCCATAGGAGTAAGTGGTGGTGCGCATATCCATTACCGTGGTCACACCGCCCATGATAAGCGGCATTCCCGGTTTTTTAAGGTAACAGAGCGCCACGGCCAGAAGGGTTTCCGCAAGCGACTGCACCAGCATGCCCGGAATGGTAGCCGGAGCCGTTGCCCCGGAACTCGGGCAGGGGGTGTACATGGCCGGAATCCCTTTTTCCGCGGCAAAAAGCAGCTTCTCCACCGCCGTACGGTCGTTGGTCAGCGGCGAGATCGGTTCAATGTAGGCAACAAACATTGGGTTGAGCCGAAACTCCTCTTCTCCGCCCTGGAACAGGCAGGCCATTTTCCAGAGATCCTCCAGGCCCTCGCCGTCGACACTGGTCACAACCATGGGCTTGGTGCAGCCCTCGAGCATGGCCATGAACTGATGGCGGTCGTAAGTCAGCGGATTGGGGGCGTCGCCCACAATGCCATGGGACATAAAAAAATCGTAATTGGAGAGATGATCCACGAACCGTGCCGCATTGACCACATCTTTATAAAGGGTCCGGCGGCGCTCGCCGGTTTCCTGATCGTAGGTGAAGGGAAGGTCCGATCCGGTGCCGAAATAAACGTGATCCTTCTGCAGGGCCACGGAACGCTTGCCGTTTCTGCCTTTGAGCGTAATTTTATTGGGATAGGTCCTTAATGCGCGCTCCACAAGAGAAACCGGTACGCGGACCCTGTTTCCCCGGACCACTGCATCGGAATTTTTGAACAGCTCAAGAGCCTCGTCCTGGAACACGTTCGCACCGCAGGTCTCCAGCACTTCCAGCGCCGAATAATATATTTTCTCGATCTGCTGATCCGTCAGCACCCGGAATACCGGTGTTTTCTGGATCGTCTGATTCATTTTTTCCATGGGGTCACTCCTTAGCCCTAATTTGCGTTAATAAGCGCACCAGTTGACTGCTCCACTGGTGCAGCAAAACAAATTTGCCGGATACAGCCGATGCTGCCTCCTGAAAAAAAATGCCGGCGCGGCTGCCATCCGCCCCCGCACCGGCCTTTATCTGGTTACACCCGAACGGGGTTTCTGCCTGCACTATATGCCGAGCTCTGCCCGGGCTTTATCCACGGAACTGGCTGCATTTGCCCCATACATATCCGCGCCGATTTCCTTGGCGTATTCCTCGGTGACAGGCGCTCCGCCGACCATGATCTTTACCTGGTCCCGCACGCCGGCTTCCTTGAGGGCATTTATGGTCTCGCCCATTTTGGGCATGGTAGTAGTCAGAAGCGCGGACATACCAAGCAGATTCGGCTTGTGCTCCTTTACCGCATCCACAAAAACCTCGGGCTTAAGGTCAATCCCTATATTGACCACCTTGAAACCTGCCCCCTCAAACATCATGCCTACCAGGTTTTTACCGATGTCGTGGAGGTCGCCCTCGACGGTTCCGACAACCAGGATTGCGGAACTCTTGGAGCCGCCTTCGGCCAGCACAGGGCGAAGATGCTCCATTCCCGCGCTCATTGCTTTTGCGGACCGCAGCACTTCCGGAATGAACATATCGCCCACCTTAAAGCGCTGTCCGACAACGTCCATCCCGGCAATCAGGCCTTTATTCAAGACCTCTTCCGGATCCGTCCCTGCATCCAGGGCATCCCTGACCATCTGAGAGACCTCATCCACCTTGCCTGCAACCAATGATTCTGCCACTTTCCCTAGATCTTCAGCCATGTTCTTTCCTCCTTGTATTTCCTTGCATTTGTTTTCCTAAGCGAAAAAAGCTCGCTGCTACTGCTCTCAGTCCAAAAACTATCGGCGGACAAAACGCCCCTTACCGGTTTGGTTCCGCCGGGCGGGCAACGATTGTCCGATCATTACTTCTGCGGCTTGCGGAAATGGAAAACGCCCCAGGTCAGATAGCCCTTGTTGCCGCCGTCCACCCAGTGACGAAGACCGATTTTCATATTATCGATATACTCCTGACTGATCTTTCCCTTAACCTCGTGCTCCCGCCTTTCCAGTTCCTCCAGAATGCGGGCATAGCTCTTGCTCAGGTGGGGGGCAAGCTCCTCAAAGTCGACCACTTCAAAACCGATTTTTTTTGCATAATCCTTGTAGAATCCGGGCGAGCCCAGGCTGGTCAGGTGAATGCGGTCATATATAGGCTGCAGCACATCCTCCGGGCAGTCATCTGTCTGCATAGGGTCTGTGAATATCATCTCACCGCCGGGCTTCAATACCCGCCTGGCCTCCTCCAGGACCTTCTGCCGGTTGTCGCTGTGCAGTATGGCATCCTGAGACCAGACAATATCAAAGGACTCATCCGGGTAAGGAATGGTGTCAAAGGAGCCGTCCACAACTTCAATCATATGATCCAGGCCCTGCTCCTTGTTCATCTTCCGGGCGCGCTGATTTTCCGTCTCGCTTAAATTGAGGACCACCACCTCCCAGCCGTAATTTTTGGCCAGATACCGGGCGGAGCCTGAGAAGCCGCCCCCCAGATCGATTACACGGGCTTTTTTTCCCAGAAGAGCGGAGCGCGAGGCCATATGGTCTATAGTTTGACGACTTGCTTTGTAGACAGAATCGGAATCCGATTTATAATAGCCCAAATGAAGGTCTTCTCCGCCCCATATAGTATAATAAAAAGTATGGGCATCCTCGCTATCGTAATAATTTTTGGTTACTTTGACAGTTTCTGAATATTGTGGATCGCTCATCATTCCTCCTCAACGCTGTCTCTTAGGTTTTCTTTATCTGATTTGCGGGGCTTTCGGAACAGGCCTTGATGCCGACACGCTTTTATTGTACATTGAATTTTGCCTACCGTTTTTAATATTGTATCTAACATTGTTTAAGCGTGCTCCTAAATTCCGTTATAATAATTTGAATATATTAACTGAAAATTTTATTCCTGTCAACCACTTTTTCCGAGAATCAATTATATGCTGAAATATTCACGGGTTTATAGCTATCAAAATATTCTTGACAAGCGGGTTTACTTTGTATTAATTGTCCCTATTCATTATCTCGTCCAAAATAAAAAATCAAATTAAACGCAACGAGAAAATATATTCATTTATTTTAAGAAATTATAAAAAAATTGGGGAAATCCTACGATAAATATTGAAATATCAATAGATACCGACGCCAGCGGGGGTTTCCCCCTTTATGCCCGGGCTGGATCCTTACGGCGAATACAGGGCAGAGAAATAAAAAAATGCCGGGCGGCTGGATTTTTATTTTAAAACAGACATACTTTATATATATATAATTCGAAAACGAATAAAATCAAAAACAAAGCCCCCAATAATCAGAAAACAGGTTAAAATTATGGCAGATATTTTTCCATTTCGCGGAATCCGGTATAATACCGTCAAAGTCGGGGATTTGGCCAATGTGACCACTCCGCCCTACGACGTCATCTCCGATGAAGAGCAGGACATGTATTATGAGCGGCACCCAAACAATGTCATCCGCCTGGACAAAGGCAAAGCGGGATCAAATGATGACAGCAGAGACAACCCGTATACGCGGGCGGCTGCATACTTTAACAACTGGTTTGCCGAAGGGGTTCTCCTAAAGGATGCCAACCCCTGTTTTTATCTTACCACAGTCACATTTCCGGTAAACGGCAGGCGCGTAACGCGCTACGGCCTTATAGGCCGCGTGCGCCTGGAACCTTTTGAAAAAGGGATAATTCTGCCCCACGAGGAAACCTACTCCAAAATCAAATCCGAGCGTCTGGAACTGATGAAGGCCTGCCACGCCAACTTCAGCCACATCTTTTCAATTTATACCGATCGCAACAATCTGATCCGGACGCTCAGGGACCGGGTCAGGGATCTGCCCCCGGAAGCCGGGTTTACCGATGATGCAGGACATCATCACAAAATGTGGTGCCTGGATGACCCCCGGACCCAGGAAACCATCCAGCAAGCCATTAAAAGCCGGCGCTTGTTTATCGCTGACGGCCATCACCGCTATGAAACAGCCCTTACCTACAGGGACTGGGTAGCGGAAAGCACGCCGGATTTCGGGCCTGATCATCCCGCCAATTTTATCATGATGTATCTATGCTCCATCGAGGACGAGGGCCTGATAGTTCTGCCGACCCACAGGCTGCTCACCCGCGTGCCTGACTCCGAGCGCGGTCAGTTTGTAAAAATGGCGGAGGATTATTTCGAGGTACAGAGGTTTCCCTTCGGCCGGGAAGCGGTCGGACAGGAAAAGGCCCGGGCAGAGATGCTTGAAGCCATGCAGGCCGATCCTGCCAGGCACATAATAGGGGCTTATATAAAAGGATGTTCTGAATTCCACCTCCTGACCTTAAAGCCGGAGGTAATGAAACAGAAATTTGAAAAAGAAATTCCCGAACCGCTGCGCGAACTTGACGTTACAGTGCTGACCCGCGTTATCCTGACAGAGCTTTTGCGCTTCGATCAAACGGATCTGGACAACGAGTCCCTTATAGACTACACTAGCAGCGCTGTCGAAGCCATAGAAGGGGTTGACAACGGCGCCTACGACATGGCCTTTATCCTCAACCCTCCCACCCATGAGCAGGTCCGCAGCATTGCCGAAGCCGGATATACCATGCCGCGAAAAACCACGTTTTATTATCCCAAGGCGATTACCGGCCAGGTTATGAACAGTCTGACAGAGGATTAAGGAGGATATCCATCGAAGTTATCCGGACCATAGAACAAGCTAGCGTGCGGTCGCATAAACTTCGGGCAAAAGGCCGCTCCATTGCGCTGGTGCCAACCATGGGATTTTTCCACGAGGGCCATCTGGAACTCATGCGCAAGGGGCGGAGCCTTGCGGACGACCTTGTTGTCAGCCTTTTTGTAAATCCTGCGCAATTCGGCCCCAATGAAGACTTTGCCGAGTATCCCCGCAACACCGAACAAGACCTGGTACGGGCTGAGGAGGAAGGGGTGGATGCGGTTTTCCTGCCGGACACAAAAGAAATGTATCCGGAAGGATTTCAAACTTTTATAGATCAAAAACACCTGCCCCGGCATTTATGCGGGCTAAGCAGGCCCGGCCATTTCCGGGGCGTGCTTACCGTGGTTGCCAAGCTGTTTCATATTATCTCGCCGGATATAGCTGTCTTTGGCGAAAAGGATTTTCAACAGCTTGCGATAATCCGCCAAATGGTACGGGACTTGAATTTCGGGATCGAAATTTACTCGGTGCCGACCGTAAGGGAAGCTGACGGGCTTGCCATGAGCTCCAGAAACGCCCGGCTTGCCCCGGCAGAGCGCCAGGCCGCGCTGTGTCTGTATCAATCGCTTCAGGCAGCCCATGATCTTGTTCAAAAAGGCGATACCCGCACTGAGCGAATTATCGCAGCGGCGGAAGCTATTATTGCAAAACACCCGGAGGCCACCATTGACTACATTACAATCAGTGATCCGCAGACACTGGTCGAGATAGACCGTATGGACCGCCCGGCGCTTTTGGCTCTTGCAGTCAAAATCGGAAAGGTGCGGCTGATCGATCATACCCTGCTTGACACGGCGTCTTGCTGAGAGCCGCCTCCGGGCTTTACCAAACAATGGGGACAGAGCAAGCAACCCTAATGGATCAGGATGACTAAAAACAAAGGAGATGCCTATGAATGGGAATCGTGTACTATTCACATCTGAATCCGTCACAGAAGGACACCCTGACAAAGTGGCGGATGCCGTATCCGACTCGATCCTGGACGCCATCATAGCCCAGGACAAAAAATGCCGCGTAGCCTGCGAAACCCTGGTTACAACAGGACTGGCTTTTATTGCGGGCGAAATTACAACCAGTTGCTACGTGGATTTTCCTCAGGTGATCCGGGAAACCATACGCGATATTGGATACAGCTCATCGCGCATGGGGTTTGACTGGCAGACATGCGGGGTTATCACCAGCATCGACCAGCAGTCACCTGACATTGCCCAGGGCGTCAATCCCGGCGAAGGCCTCTACAAGGAACAAGGAGCGGGAGACCAGGGACTTATGTTCGGCTTTGCATCAGATGAGACCCCTGAGCTTATGCCAACGCCCATCATGTATGCGCACAAGCTCACCAAGCGCCTGGCGGAGGTCAGGAAAAACGGCTCCATTGATTTTCTGAGGCCGGACGGCAAATCCCAGGTAACAGTGGAATACGAGGGCTGCGAGCCCAAACGGGTAGATACAGTGGTTGTATCCACGCAGCACAAGGGCGATGTCAGCTACGAAGACGTAAAAGAAGCGGTGATCGAATCCGTAATCAAAAAAATCATCCCCAGGGAGATGATTGACGGCGATACACGCTACTTCATCAACCCAACAGGCCGATTCGAGGTTGGCGGCCCCATGGGCGACTGCGGAGTGACAGGCCGCAAAATCATTGTGGACACCTATGGAGGCCAGGGAAGCCACGGCGGCGGGTGCTTCTCCGGCAAGGACCCCACAAAGGTAGACCGCAGCGCTTCCTACATGGCGCGCCACGTGGCCAAAAACATCGTTGCCGCAGGCTTGGCAAAAAAATGCGAGGTACAGATGGCCTACGCCATCGGTGTAGCGGAGCCGGTGTCGGTGATGATAGACTTTTTGAACACAGGCAAGATCCCGGAGGAAAAGGCTGCAGAAATCGTAAGTGAAGTATTCGACCTGCGGCCGGGAGCCATTATTGAATACCTGGACCTGCTGCGCCCGATATACAGAAAAACCGCGGCATATGGCCATTTCGGGAGAAACGATCCGGACTTTAGCTGGGAGAAGACCAACAAGAAAGAAGAAATCAGGGAAAAGGCCGGACTGTAGACAATCCTGAAAGCCGGAAACGGCAGGCAGAAAGCCTTTTACGGCTGATAAGCCGCCGGAGCAGATTTATCCGGCGGCTTATCAATTTCGCGTTGCTGCATCCATCACCACAATCACGCGGCAGCGGCGCAAAAAGGCCAAATGCTCCACCTCACCCCGCAGCCTTGAAGCATCTGTATCGCTGATAATGATATCCGTACCTCCCGGCCTGCGGAGGCGAATGCCTTTTATCATCAGGGGATTATCCCCGATCCTGGGATCATCTTTTGCCCGGGAGATGCCTGCAACATACCGGCACATCCCGGCCTCTATCACATGCTCCCGGCTGGAATAAGCAGGGCCGTACACCTCTTCTCCTTCTTCATCCAGAAGCTGAAAGCACATGGAAGGCGATACCGACAGCCCGCGCGCGTCCACCAACAGACCTGTATACGAAGAGCCGTCCTTGTCTGCCGGAGGCTGTGAAGACTCAATGGCCTCAAGCCGGGTTACAGTATCCGGCAGAACCATAGAGGCAAATTCGCCGGTCATGGAAAGCTCCAGGGTAAGCTCGACCGGTCCGGTGGAGAGAAACTCCCTGTTGGTGACCTCAGCCTTCTTTACCAGGTTTTCAAACCTTGCCAGCAGCCTGTCATTGTTTTGCAGAAAAGCACCCACACTTTTGACGGCTGTCAGCCGGACCGATTTTGCAGTTTGCAGGAGCACCCTGTATGCCCGCTGACGGGCCCTGGCCATCGCCTTATACGGATCATAGCAGCGCTGACCAAGGCTTTGCCCCTCTCCTCTGCCGGTGGCGCAGATGGTAAAACCGGTCCAATTAATCCAGGCCCGACTCCCGGCTGGTGCTTCATCAGGAGTGCAGACCGTTAGGATGGCCTGGCTGCCCGCAGCAGGCAGGCAGAAGAACAAGCCGGACAACAACACCGGAAGAAGCAGCCAGTTTTTCATGATGACATCTCCCGGCAGCGGACAAAAATTTCAGGTTGCCCGCGCTGCGCCTTTCTATGCCGAGCCCCCCGCCTAAGCAGAGCCCTCCTGCAGCAACCGCCGGGCATAGCGAAATAATTGATCAAATATGTCCTCCATCTCCGGTGTCTTTGGAAGAAGGGCCCGGAGACGCTCCAGATAGCCCCTCTCCAGCATTGCCTCCACAGTGGGGGCAAAATTGAGATCATAGACCCAGCCTGCCTGCAGAAGCTTGAAATCATTTAAGCCTGCAAGATCCTGCATGCGCACGAGGCAACCGCTGCGAAGGTCATCCACTACAGGCCTCGAACAGCCTTCTGCATCCGGCAGACCCAGTGATACACTGCCTGCTGCACCGTCGGTCTGATCCTCACAGTATTCGATAAACACTTTCCAGATGTCAAGCTTATCCGCATCCCTGAGCAGTTGCAGGAAAAAACGCTCCCGGCTGCCAAGGTTTGCAGGAACAGCGTAGGCGTTATGGTGGAGGATGGCCGTTAAGACCAGAGCAGCGTCTGCCTCTGGCAGACGCTGCAGCAGGTTATGGCGCTTTATTTCTTCAACACTCAGGCGGGCATGATTCTCTGAATCAGCATCCTTAAAAGTCTTATACCGTTTGTACTGCTTAAAACGGCCGATATCGTGAAGCAGGGCCATGATTTCTGCAAGCCTGGCATCCGGCCCGGAAATCTGCAGTTTTGCGGAAAGCATGCGCGCGTTTGCACAGACCCGCCGCGTATGATCGCGTTTGAGGACAATAGCCTGGTTTTCCGCCTCATCGGCGGAATAATAGCCTGCAACATAATC
>JAWOFF010000091.1:0-2684 GCA_046482325.1 Desulfosalsimonadaceae bacterium | reverse complement strand
TCCTCGCTGACTTGCTCGATGGTTTCGGCCACGTCGATCCCTTGGGTGTTCTCGATGCAGGCGACCGTTTTCGAGGCCAACAGCAAGCAACAAGGATTTCCCATGGCTTTTGTACAACCGCTTCCGCCCGAGTCCACGCCCGAGTTGGCCGAGACCAAAAAGTCGATTTTCTCGCTCCTTGATCATTTTGGGCGCGGCTAAATTCGTCTGCTAAATTTCTCAAACTCGGGCTGAAGCCCTCAAACAGTGAGAAATTTTAACGCAGACAAATTTAGCCGCTTTTGCCCAAAATGCTCAAATGTCGCTCAAAAATGACTTTTTACGATTCTATCAATCTTTGAGGTCAACCTGCCCGCGGGGTGAATACCGGCTGAAAGTTTTCAGCTGAATTCAAGGACTTTGTTTGTTAAATCTTCGGGCAGTTCAGCGTAGGCAGTATTTTTATACAGATCCAGGACCCTTTTCTGGTATTTTTTCACTGCTTCCTGGAAAAGATACCAGGATGATTCAGTAAAGTTTCGCCTGTCACGCCAGTAATATTTATTCTGCTGCGGGGCATGCCTTAAGCATTCACTGCGCCAGCTGCTCAAATAAAAATCGGGAATCGGGGCTCCTCCGTATTCCCTGTATTCTGCCATCAGCCGGTATCTTTCCTGCCGGCCTGATTTCCCCCTGTTCATAGAATCCATGTCCGCCCTGCCGATTGCAAGGCCAAGGTCCCTGCATAGATCTTCTTTGTTTTTTTCTGCATGGGAATGATTTTTAAATTCGGCCAGTTTTTCAAAGAGCCTTGAAGCAGCAGCTAAAAACCTTTTCTTGTTATTGATGCGCCTGTTTTTAGAAATCAGTCTGGGATCTTCCCATATATGCGCCGGCCAGTCCGGCTCATGCCTTGCATCTGCGTGGCCTATGCTGGGGATTAATGATCCTAAAAACCCTCCGAAGTCATTGAAGTCGTGTTTATATCCCACGAAGTTCTGGTGCGCCCAAGTATCTGCAAAAGCATGACAGGCAATGCCGATTTCGTAAAGATTTCCTGTTTCAAGGGCATCATCCATGCACTTGTTTGCAAGCGGGCTGTCCGGGGTCGTGTTTAAGGGGTGCGTGCGGCCGTCTTTTCTCCGGGCGCCGGGATGCCCGGTGTCGCCGGGTATAAAGTGAAAAACCGGGTAAATCCGCATCCTGCTGTAGCGCGGGCGAAGCAGGTCCGCGGTCTGGCTTACGTAATTAAAGTACGTCAGTCTGTCATCTTCATAAACATTGTAGATCCGGGTATTTTCATCGGCGGCCTGGCAGGACTTTGCTATAATACCTGCATCGCCGTGGTCGAACCCTGCTCTGGCTGCGATAAGGTAGGTAATGTAGTAATGAAATTCCCTGTCCATTATTCGGAATCCGGTTTATGTTAATCTGGTTCCGCCAACGCAAAACAAGGCCGGCGGCATCTGCTGATACATAAATACCAGAGGAGACCCCTTTATTTCAATGCTTCATGCTAACTGTACATGTCTTCAATAATACCGGAAAAAGCCTGGTTTACGTACTTGCGTTTGACCTTCATCGTTGGGGTGACCTCGCCGTCTTCCTCATAGAGCTTTTTGGGAAGTATCCGGAATTTGCGGACGTTTTCCACACGGGCCAGAGCCTGGTTAACCCGGTCTATTTCGGTTTGGATCAGTTTGTTTATCTCCGGCCGGGCCGCCAGGTCTCCGTAGGTTGAAAACTGGATTTTGTGTTCCTGCGCGTACTTGACCACGTTGTCCTCGTCGATCATGATAAGGGCGGTCAGATACTTGCGCCGGTCGCCTATCACGACAGCATCATTTATGTAAATGCTTGCTTTGAGCATGTTTTCAATGTATTGCGGCGAGATGTTTTTGCCGCCTGCTGTTATTATGATGTCTTTTTTCCTGTCTGTTATCTTCAGATAACCGTCCTCGTCGATTTCACCTACGTCCCCGGAATAAAGCCAACCTTCGCGCAGTGTTTCGGCTGTTGCCTCCGGGTTTTTGTAGTAGCCGGCAAATACCCCGGGTGATTTGACTATAATTTCTCCGTCTTCTGCGATTTTTACCTCGGAGCCCGGAACCGGGGTGCCGACGGTGCCGAATTTTGCCCTGCCTTCCCGGGAGGTGCAGGTAACCCCTGTCCCCTCGGTCTGGCCGTAGCCCTCGATGAGATTGATGCCTATGGACTGGTAGAAGTAAAGGACCTGGGGCGATATGGGAGCTGCCCCGGAATAGGCCACCCTAAGCCTGTCAAAGCCCAGCCTTTCTCTAAGCTTTCGGAAGACTACAAAGTGGGCCAGCTTGAAAAGTATTTCCAGCCAGGCGGGTGGTTTTTTAAAATTCATTTTCAGTGAAGCCCTTTTCTGACCGGTTTTCAGGGCGGCCTTGTAGGCTATTTGTTTTGCCGGCGTGGCATCTGACATCCGGATCTGGATTGCCGAATAATATTTCTCCCAGATCCGGGGCACGGCGTAGCCTACTGTCGGGGAGACCTCGATCATGTTGTCTGTTACCGTGTCCGGTTTTTCCACGAAGTTTACCACGTAGGCGTGCCTTATATGGGTGAACACGGAAAAGAGCCGTTCGAATATATGGCACAGCGGCAGAAAGGAAAGGACATCGTCGTCCTTGTCCATTGGGTTGTGCTTCACTATGGCCTCTGCCATCCAGGTGACG
>JAWOFF010000058.1:0-37687 GCA_046482325.1 Desulfosalsimonadaceae bacterium | reverse complement strand
TGCCGACGGTGTCCACAAGCGCCCGGAGCTGTTCCTCCTGTTTGGCTTTCAGGAGTTCTTCGCGCTTGTCCTCCGGCAGGTCCGCGGCTTCGATGATCTGCTCCAGCCGGACGGCATAGTCCTTGTTTCGGGTTACCGACTCCCCGCGCTCGGCTTTTTCCAGCACTTTTGAATCCACCCGCAGGGTGTGCTTCGGTGACCGGGTCTCGGGTATCAAACAATCCCCGTCGTTAAAAAACCGTTCAATCCGGGCGGCGGTTTCGGTGCGGTTGCAAACGGTAAGCATTACCGGTGGAATATCGTGCCCGGCGGCCTGCCACTGCCGGAAGGCTTCCCGCCAGTCATAGGCCAGAAGTGCATAGGCCTTTTGCACCAGGTCCGGCAGGGGTTCGTGTTCTTTTGCCTTTTTGCCCAGGTCCTCACGGACTTCCGGTTCACTGTAGAGGTGATAGAGCTTGCTTTTATAGCTTTTGGCGTTTGCCAGTGCGTCATCGCGGACCACCACCCGCGGGGTTTTCACCAGCCCGGCTTCGATGGCGTCATTTAGGCCGAAATCAGAGATGATCCAATCAAACAGGCCCTTTTCCGTGGATTTTTTGCCGGTGGGCGCAAAAGGGGTCGCGGTCAGGTCGAGGCATCGCAGAATCCGGTTGGTCTTGTGAATGCGGTCCAGCCCCTCGATCCAGCGGGTGGCTTCTTCCAGATCAATGCCAAGGTCCCGGGCTTCAGCCTTGCTGATCTTGGCCTCTGCACGCTGGCGATAGGCGTGGTGGGCTTCGTCGTTAATTATCAGGATGTTTTTGCAGGTGGAAAGCTTGCCCAGCACCCGTCTGGCAAACGCCTTGTCGCTTTCCGGCCCCTTTTTGACCACAGAGCGGCTGGTATCATTTAACGGCATCAGCGTATGCCAGTTTTCCACCAGGATCGCCGCCTGGTTGAGTTTCTGGCGCATGGCTTCATTCGGACAAAGCTGGAATTCGTCATAGACGTTGGTCTCATGCCCGGGATAGAGGACCTGCAAACGCTCTTTAACCGTTAATCCGGGAGTGACCGCAAAAACGGCGGAGGTGAAATCCCTGCGGCCGGGATAAATCAGCGCGTTTAATACCTGCCAGGTGATGACAAGGCCCATGACGACGGTTTTGCCCGAACCGGTGGCCATTTTCGCGCACAGGCGCTCCCACGGACCGCCGTCTGCCGGGATGAAAACGCCCTGTTTGTATTCCGCCGGGGCTTCCACCCACCAGATCAGGGTTTCAACCGCCTCAAGCTGGCAAAAGTAAAACCGCAAATGCCGGACTTCCGGGTTTTGCCAGTGCTCCAGCAGCCGGCGCGTCACGCTGGTAATTCCCGGACATCCGGCCACCCGCCACTTATCCACCCGCGGGCGGATGCGGTTGACCAGTTCCAGTTCCTCGGTTCTCCGGGTGTTGTTTCGGATATCCACGATTTCGTATCCGGCCTTACGACGGCCTTCCACCACATGCAGGACCCGTCCGTAGCGGTCCTGCTCCCAGTGTTTTTTCGGCCTTTCATACGGGGAGTTGATGATCAGCGATTTCGGAGTCTTGTTCATTTGGGTGCCTTAATCGAGATTCATGATTTTAAGGGATTCAATGCCCCGGTCATCGATGATCTTGATTGCGATACGCCGGTTGTCGCCGGCTTCAAACGGCAGGGAAACCGTGCTGTGATACTGGCCAAGCAGATCCTCGTCAAGCTCTGCCCGGATATCCTTCTTAAGCTTGTGCCAGCCGTCTTTGGCCCCTGCCAGAGGAAAGAACACCTGTCTGGGAAAAAGGGAGCGATCATCATAGTCCGTGTCCAGCTCCCACATGGCGATGTTATTCTTCCCGCCGGAAACCAGTTCCCCGGTTTTGGTGTCAAAATAGTCGAAGCCGTGCACCTCCACCCGGTACTGGTCGTCGCCCGTTTTTTGGATCTCCACGTCCGGCTGGCCCATGAGCCAGAAGGATTCGTTGCTCGCGCGCCTGGATTTTAAATCCTCTGTGAGCAGGTCCGTGTTCATCTGGGCCTTAAGCGCGGTGATGCCCTTGATATTGTCAATATCCTTGGCCGCTTCCGGGTCAAAGGTAAAGGCGCAGAAAACGAGGATCCTGGGCAGGGGAAACAGCTCTCCTGCCTCGCGCATGGCGATTTCCACCTGGCGCTGCTCCAGTGCGGCGTATTCCGGGCCGAAGCTCACCGCCACCCGCTCGCCGGTTTCAGCGGCCGTGCCCACGGCATGCAGGTACCGGCAGTCCGGCAGGGGCTCCAGGTCCGCGAGCTGCAGTTTCTGCCCGCCCTTGCCCCGGATGCCGGTTTTGACCAGTTCATCGCGCCATCTGGCCTGCCTGGATGTTTCCCCGGATCTGGCCACGGCCATGTCCGCGTCTTCGGGCTGCTGGGCCGCTTCCAGGCTGAGCACGCTCGGGAAGGGCACCGCCTCGACGGTAAAGGGCCCGGTGATCCGGAGCTTGTTTTTGGCGACTTCCGGCTGGTCGTACAAGGTTTCCTGGTCCGCGTGGGCGGCAATGGACTGATCCATTTTCTGCTGCATGGCCCGGCGGGCCGCGTGAAATTCGTCAAAGGGCTTGCGGGCGTCTTCCGGCCAGTCTTCGGGAAATTCAAACGGCACCTCCCATTCGAGCAAAGCGCCTGCAGAGGCCGATTCCCCGGAAGGCAGGGGCACCTGTTCGGACTCCGGGGACCGGAAATCAACGGTTTGGCCTTTGCGCCCGCCCTGGCTTACCGGAAACGGCACGTCATGTCCGCAAAGGGCGGCGTTTAATTCCGCCAGCTTCTTTTCAACCGCCGGATGCATGCGCTCGTAGATTTCATCGATTTCCGGGTTGTTGGCAATGGATTTCAGGGTGATGTGCGGGACGGTCTTGTAAATAAAGCCGCCCTTGATGCCCTCATGCGGGTGTTTGAGCTCGTAGTAGTCATAGCTTGCCGTCATGAGCCGCTGCTTGGCCAGGGTCACGGCGACCCGGGAGGTGTCGCAGGTAATCCACCGCCTGCCCCATTTTTCAGCCACATAGGCGGTGGTACCGGAGCCGCAGGTGGGGTCGAGGACAAGGTCGCCGGGGTCGGTGGTCATGAGGAGGCAGCGTTCGATAATCTTTTCGTTAGTCTGTACCACAAACACAAGTCCAGCTGTTCCCATCAAATCGGTCCATATGTTGGTTATGGGCACAACGGGAAAGTCCAAAAGGTATTTCTTAAAACGAAGTTTATTTGTTCCTTTAATGACCCGTCCAGCATTTGCTGCTCGGTAAATTCCTTTTTTAGTGGTACTCCAGTGACGGGTTGAGGCTGATTTATACTTCAATCCATTTAGTGTGACCTGGAAATGAAAATTCTCTGCATATCCATTTGATTCAATGGAAACAGATTGATAATCACCTTGGCTGTCTTGCAATTTATATGCGTGCTCTTTTTTCTGTTTATCAATGAATAGTTGATTATAGCTCATCTCTGTTTTCGATTTAGCGTACCAGAGTATAAAGTCTCCTATAGAACCAAGCGAGTTTAGGCGTGCTTCAGGGCTACTAACCGCCCCAGTCTTTCGCACAGTTATCAAGGAAATGAAATTATTTGAGCCGAATATTTCATCTAATATTTCTTTTGCATGATGTATGTTGTCATCACTTATCTGCACAAACACGCTCCCTGACTCATGCAGAAGCTCCCTTGCCAGCAGCAGCCGATCCCGCAGGTACGTCAGGTAGGAATGAATGCCCAGTTCCCAGGTGTCCCGGAATGCCTTTATCATCTCCGGCTCCTGGGTGAGGTCCTCGTCCTTTCGGTCCTTGACGTCGCGCTTGCTTACAAAGGGCTGGAAATTGGAGCCATATTTGATGCCGTAGGGGGGATCGATATAGATCATCTGCACCTGCCCGGCCATGCTTTCCTTCTGGATCAGCGAATTCATCACCAGCAGAGAATCGCCGGAAATCAGCCGGTTGGCCCAGTCGCGCTCGTGCTTGTAAAAGTCAATGGCCTGCCTCAGGGGCAGGTTTTCAAATGGGGCGGAAAACAGCTCGGTCTGAATGTATTTGCCGGTTTTTCCTTTTGCCGCCTTGACGCGTTTCTGGATGGCCGAAAGAATGGTGGCCGGGTCGATGCGGTCATGCACGTGAAGCGACACGGTGTCCACCTCAAAGCTGGTCCGCTCGGCCTTTCCGGTCCAGTTGAGGTAGGGCGCCTGCATGCGCCGGAGCTCCTCCAGTGCCTGGCACATGACCTCCTGATCCCCGGAAGCCAGGGCATTATCAATCAGAGCCTCGATTTGCGACCTGCCGATATCAAACTGCAGTTCCGGGTCAATGTGCGGGTCATA
Source organism: Desulfosalsimonadaceae bacterium (assembly GCA_046482325.1). Lineage (GTDB taxonomy): Bacteria > Desulfobacterota > Desulfobacteria > Desulfobacterales > Desulfosalsimonadaceae > M55B175. The sequence goes on along the minus strand of JAWOFF010000058.1, from coordinate 33,342 downwards.
GCCCCAGCGGACCTCTTCCTCGACTCCGTCACTGGAAGTATCCACCATGCCCACGTGGGGATTGTTCTTGCGCTTGTTGCTGTAGCGGTAGCTGATAATCTCCCTGCCATCCTGTTTGTTCAGGCGTCTGGCTACGGCTGACTTCCCTGATTCCTTTGCGGGACGGTGCCGCGGTTTTGCCGGCTCCTCTTTTTCCAGTGCCAGTTCTCCTCCGGCATCCGGCTCGGTCCAGAGCTCGGGGCGGATGGCATCCTTGTCCTGAATCAGCCTGACAGACCCGCCCCGGCCGCCGCCTTTGGCAAGCACAGCCTTTTGCACCAGCATATCCCGGACGCGCTCATAATCCTGCTTGGAAAAATCAAAATCCGCTTCACCGGCAAGCCGTTCCATAAGCTTTTTGTTGCCGACAGGTGTGCCGTCTTCCGGTACGTGCCGGATCACCATTTCTGTTAGGGCTTTATCGGAGTCCGTCATTTCTGTGTTCCCGTTTGGCTATATCCTTTGGTTGATTTCAGGATGATATTCTTCCAGAATTATTTCTTCTTCGCCTTCTTCAATTTCTTCGTAGTCGTCGATGTTTTCTGCCGCTTGCTGTTGGTCCCGCTGGATTATTTTGCCCATTGCATTTTCAATCCGATCCAGTAACGCTTCTTCCCGCCTTTTGAAGAAGGTGTCGAAATCATTGTTATATAGGCTTTCGGGATGAATGATGGCCAATGGTACCAACTGCGTCCGGTATGGCAGGTCTCGGGCGTCAAAAATACGCTGGCTATGAATGAACTGGGCCGCTTGATACATTCAGTCACCTTGTCCGCCCACTCTTGATATTCGGCCAGCGTCAATTTCAAATTGATTGCCGCCTCTGAATTGTTTTGAACATATTTTTGGACATAAGCTCGGTTATAATTGCCTTGCAAAACCTTTAAAAACTTCCCTGACATGCCAATCCACAAAGCCCGGTTCCGGGTAATAAGACGGCCGCTGGGGCGGCCGGATTTCCTTGCCATGATAGGCCATAAGCCATTCGTTAAACCCGCAGGTGCCGTGGGCGGCCTCCGAGACCTGCATTTTCATGTCGTCCGTTATGGTAAAGGCCCCTCTATCAAAGAGCTTATGGTGCATTGAGCACAGGGCAATACCGTTGTTTTCCCGATCCGGACCGCCGGCCTGGTGCCATTTGATATGAGCGGCTTCAAGGCCGACAAGGCTCCCGCCTACCCTTACATTAAAACCGCATACCGCACATTGATATTCATAGGCCGTCAAAATCCGGTCGCGAAAACGGGGATCCCGAATTTTGGCCATGGATGCCATATTTTCCATGTCAAGGCCTACAGCCTGCAATATATCCTCGTGAATCGAGGCAGGAAAACTTGTCTCCAGTATTCGGGCAGCAATTTCGGCAAAAAATTTGCGGTCGGATTTAAGTTGCCGGTACACTTCATGCGGCAAGCCCCCGCAAACGTTATATTTGAGCAGTTCACTCTTGTTTGCCCCCCTCCCGGAGGCCCGCAATTCAAGCTGGTCTGCATTGTCAATCTCCCAGAGTCCGTCAGACTGCAGGTGCCAGAAAGGATATTCCGGACGGTAGCTTTTGCGGGCAGGCCCGAATTCAACAAGAAGCTTTTTCAAACCCCGGTCAATCTCTGCATAGGGGATCATCCGCTCTTTGTCCCGAAGACAGCGGCCCATTGCATACAGGATCAGCAGGGGTTTGTGGGGCGCCCTTTGAGCCCCCCGCTTCCAGACATTCAGGTTATCTATGCGTTCCCGGATTGCTTTTTTGTGCATTTCAACGGGCGCTAACTGCCATTTCAATCATATTCGTCATCAAAGTCCTCAAAATCCTCATCATCAAAATCCGGGTACTGGGGCGGGGACTCGCCGACGGCCTTGATGATCCCGAGGTGTCCGGCTTTGGATTTTGATGCGGTTTCCGTGGTCTTCTCGACACGGATGCGGTGCCACCAGTCATCGCCGAAATCAAACCAGTAGTGGATGACGTCCTTTTCTTCCAGGCCGGCATCGGCAATTGTTGTTTCATCGGCTGCTTCCACGGCATTGCCGAATTCTTTTTCGCCTTCCACATTCACCGGATGGGTGATAACCGGGGCATCCATGATGGCTGACATGCTTCTGGTGTCCTTGCGGGTGATGAAGAAGGAATACAGGTGGGGATCAAACCTGTCAAAAGCCTTGAAAATGGCGTCATGCAGATCTTCGAAGGTGCAGTCCTCCGAGGCTTCGATGATCCGGTAGAGTTTGGTGATGCCGAAAATGGACACCCTGAATCGGTAAATCTTCATTGCTGCCTCCCGGAAAATTTTTTCAGCAGATTAGTTGAAGCACATACCCGAGCCAAACGTCTTCTGCGTTAAGTGCGGACGCACTGCTGGAAAAAGTCAGCACGGAAAGCCCCAGGCGATTGAAAACCTCCCGCAGATCCGGATCCCGCCACAGGTAGAAAACCCTGCCGGTGTCGTCGGTGCTTTTGCCTTCCCCCTTTTTCAGGGAGGTATAGAAGATCCCGTTTGCGGCAAGGGCCCGGCTGACATTGCGGACGACCGCTGCCAGGCGTTCGTGCGGGACGTGGACAAACGCGGCAGAAGCCAAAACTGCGTCAAAATGCAAGCTCGAGAAATCAAAGGTTTCAAAGTCCGCCTCGATCACCTGGGCTCCGGCGTTTTTCCTGGCGAGATCGGCAAGCTCGGGGGATTTTTCCAGACCGGTGACGGAAAAGCCCTTGTTTTGCAACCAGAGAAGATCGCGGCCGGAGCCGCAGCCCACGTCCAAAACAGCGGCGCCGGGCGGAAGGGCACGGAGAAAGGGGTACAAAAAGGCAGCCGGATCGACCGCGAAGGTGCGCTCATGGTAGGCCCTGTAATGCTCGCGGTAGAAGTCCTGCATTGCTTTGCCATCCCGAAATTGACTGCTTACGAGACTATCAAAACGACCCCGCCCTGTTGGGCGGTTTGCCCGGCATGCGGAAGTAGAGTGTACTATTGCAGATATACCGCACTTTGTAAAGGAGGAGCTGCTGCATTTAAAAGGCGTTCATGGAGTATACCGCCCGCTCTTCTGCGCCTGGTATCAAATCCGGATCCAACTGTTCTATTTTTTTAAGGCGCGGCAAAAGGCCAGAACCGTTGGCGATCTGAATGGCGAGGCCGGGCCGGGCGTTTAACTCCAGCAGAAGGGGCCCGCGGTTTTTGTCCACCACAAGGTCTGCACCAATATAGCCCAGCCTGGTGACCTCATAGCTGCGCGCTGCCAGAACCAGAAGGTTCTGCCAGTCAGGCACGGCAATGGTATCCAGAGCCAGGCCCGTATCCGGGTGCCGCATGATTCTGCGTGAGTACTGCACCGCCTTCAGGCACCTGCCGGTGGCGATATCCAGGCCCACGCCCACTGCGCCCTTGTGCAGATTGGCCTTGCCGTCGGAAGCCCGGGTTGAGAGCCTCAGCATGGCCATGACGGGGTAACCCCGGAACACGATAATCCGGATATCCGGGACACCAGTGTAAGAGAGCTCTTCAAACATTGCAACAGGCTGGATCAGATCCTCGATTATAGCCACGTCCTCCGCGCCCGCAAGGGAATAAAGGCCGGCGAGGATGTTGGACAAATGCCTTTTGACCCCGTGGATGCCGATGGTTCTGCCGGAGGATTTTACAAAACGTTCGCCGCTTCGGCTTGTAATCACCAGAATCCCCTTGCCTCCCGCCCCCCTGGAAGGCTTTATGGCAAACCCGTCCAGGTTTTCCGCCATGCGGGCAAAAGAAGCGGTTTCATACTGGTGGCGGATGACGCCCCGCAGGTGCGGCGTGGACAAGCGGAACTTTTCGGCCTGCAGCTTGGTTTTCAGTTTGTTGTCCACGAGCGGATAACGGCTGCGTGTGTTGTAGCGGCTGATATAGGACACGTTGCGGGCGTTGATTCCCAGAAAGCCTTGTTTGCGCAGGGCAAAAGGAAAAATCCACATATCAGTCTCCGCCTCTCATCACCCCGAAGCGTTTCAGTTCGCTTACTTTATAGCCGGTATACTGGCCCATCATTAGGATTAAAGCCAGAAGCACAAGATGGATTTCCGGAAAATTAAAGGTTAAATGCTGCACAACGGAGCTGCGCATGCACAGATAGGCCAGAACCGCCACGCTAAGACTGCCGGCGCCCTGGATCAGCACCTCCCGGCTGCCCTCCTCCTCCCAGAGGATGCTCATGCGCTCGATTGTCCAGGCGATAATGATCATGGGAAAAAAAGTAATGGTCAGGCCGACATTAAAACCCAGCTCATAGCCGAGCAGGCTGATCATGGAGGTGAGAAAAATTACCAGAACAATCAGTGTGGATATGCGCGCAACCATCAAAAGGTTCAGCCTGGACAAATAGCCGCGAAGCATCAGGCCCAGGCCGACAATGGTGACAAATGCCGTCAGGCCCGGAACCAGCTCGGTCTGCAGAAAAGAAAGAGCAATCAGCACCGGCATGAAGGTGCCTGAGGTGCGGATGCCGATGATGATGCGCATAAATGTAAGGATCAGGGCCCCCACAGGCAGAAGGAGCAGTAGCTTGAACACCCCCTGCTCTTCAATCGGCAGGGAGAGCAGGCTCAGCCGTGAGAGCCCGCCCTTGTCGAACTGTAGCCGGGCCAGGTCCATTGCCGGCATGGTCTGTCGCATCATGGAAAAATGGATCTCAGAGTTGCTGCCGCCGCTGACATCCAGCAGGGATCTGCCTCCCCTATGCCATAAAAACAGATTCTTTTGCAGCCCGTGTGCTCCTGTTTTGGGATCCACGGGCACCCATTGCCCCCGGGCATAAATTTCCGGAATCGGTTTTAATGACTGATATCTGCGGGCATCCCGAAGTTCCAGGCCCATGGAAACGCGCGCCGGTATGCCTGCATGGTTGAGCAGACGGATAAGCAAGGCGGGAAGACTGTATTCGCTCAGGAGCAGGGATGCGTTCTGATCCGGCTCCGGTGCGCTTAGCTGCTTTGCCAGCTCCCGGGCAAAACTGGTAGGGGTGCTTGACTTTTCATAGGCCTGCCCAACAAGCTGGTGAACGGCGGTGCTTTGGAGTTCCCCCCAGTAAACCGTTTTCGGCTCCGGTTCCTTCTTATTTGCCGTCTTGTGAAGGGCCTCAGCATCGGCAATCATCTGCACCTTGTAGTACAGGGTCTGCGGGCCCAGGGCGTTGCGCCGGGTCCACTCCGCCCTTCTGCCGCCGGGGCTTTCCACGATGGAGAAGCCGTAACCGGTCGATGCCGCCTTCTCGGATACCCGCCGAAACCCCGGCGGGCTGTCGGGCAGGTCCAGGCTCACACGTATCGGCTCGCCGCCGGCCAAAAAGTCTATTCTTGCCTCGATGAGCCATACCGGCTTTTCCAGTCCCGGTATCAAAGGAATATGCAAATCCGTGTGCCTGAGCCAGGCAAAAACCACCCCCGTGATAATCAGGATCAAAATCACCAGGTAAAAAACGGCTTTTGACTTCATTGGGGGCTATCCCCGCTGGGTTTCGGCTCCGGGAGGGGAACGATAAATTTTTGAGCCACATCCACCACCATGAGGTCCCGCAGGATATTTCGCCCGACCAGCACCTGGTAATCCAGGTGGGCCCTTTTCTCGAGGCTGAATTCCTCTATCACTTTGATCCGGCCGATTTGGCACTGCAATTTCACAACAGGCCGCCGGTCTGATTCGCTTGTAGATGCCTGAACTATTCGCACATGCCGGACAATCGGTTTTTCAATTTCGTATAGCGCATCGCCTTCATTGCCCTGCAGCTTAAAACGTACCCATGGGCTTCCGTCTCTTTCAAACTTTTCCATCTCGCGGCCATCAAGGGAAGAAGTGGTGGCGCCGGTATCAATGCGTGCCTGAAAAACATGGTCAGGCGGTGTAAGCCGGACTTTTTCCACCCTTCCGACCAGAATCTTGTCCGTGCCATAGGTCTCCGGCATTGGCGGAGTCCCGCTCCTGCCCGCCGGCTTTGGATAACTGGAGGACTTAAGCTCTTTCAGCCTGCGGCAGGTATCAGTGTGAGCCTGCTGTATCTGCTCTTCGAGAGCCTGAAAAAAACGGCTGTTCTGCTCAGTTGCCGTATCCAGCAGTTTCTGCTGCTTCTTATATTGTTCCAGCAGCAGCTCGGTTCTGCCGGCCTGAAGATCCATGCGCTTCTCCAGAACTGCCACTTTGTCGCTTACTGCGGACAAATCTTTCTTCTGCAGGAAAAAACTGTCCGCGCCGCAGCCAGCCGCAAAACATATGAGAAGCAAAAGCATCAGTACTTTTGCAAAAAAACGATTTGACCCTGTCATTGCGCTTTCCTTAGAACATATTGCCAGATTGCAAAGTTTTTGAAATAAAAAGATAACTTTACACACCAGGCAAAGTCTGTTAACTATCCGGCTGTCCTTTTTTCCCCTGCAGTCCGCACAAAAAAATGGATTCACAGGCGTCAGGGCCGGGACATACCGGGGAAAAAACGAAGCAGTATAATAGGTATTATATGATAAACAGCGAACAAATAAAACGGAAAATACATGATTTAAAATTGAAACGCAACCGCAGACGGATACTGATCATAGAGGACCTCGGCGTCGGCTATATACCCATTTACAAGGTCGCCTCCACCTCCCTGCGCAACCTCATCTGCGGCCGCCAGAAAGGACGCCACTTCCCTGGCTGGCGCAACAGAAAACTCACGGTATTCAAAAAGCGTGAAGTGGAACGCTGCATAAGAAAATCCGCGGGCATCCGGCGAACCCGCCGGCTGAAGAGGAAATACTTTTTGTTTGCCTTTGTCCGCAACCCCATCACCCGCCTCTATTCCTGTTACCTGGACAAGGTGGTGCGCCCCGGCAAAGAGGGAAAGCGCTGCAATCTGCGCCGCTACGGCATTGAAACCGACATGGACTTTGAAGCCTTTGCCCGGCGCATTGCCGAAATTCCCGATTCGAAAGCGGATAAGCACTTCCGCAGCCAACTTTTCGAAATCTATTACCAGGGCGAGTGGTTGGTGGACTTTGTCGGCAGGTTGGAAAACATGGTGGCGGACTGGCAGCGCCTGGCCAAGAAAACCGGCCTGGAGGAGATCCCGGAGATTTACCGCAAGACGGGAGCCGGCAACGGACTGGACCAGGTGCCTCTTAGCCTGGAAACCGCCCGGCTTATCGCCCGGCGCTACAGCCAGGCCATTGATCTTCTTGGCTACAGGGAAGAAATTGACGCCTGGCTGGCCCGCAAATCCTCCGGCCAGGCTGAGGTATTCCAGCAGCGCAAGGCGGTATAACGCAGCCTGCGAAAAGCCCCGTATTGCCCCATCCTGCAAATCCATCTCCGAAAATAAGGCGGCAGGGCGCCCCGGCTACACAAAGCGCTGCTCAAGTCCGGCAACTACACGGGACTTATAAAATTCAAACAGAAAATCCCGGTAAAGACGAATGTAGGCCGGGATTTCACGCTCTGAGGTATGCTCCGGGGTGTCGCTTACGAGTTTGAACAAAAAGCAGGGGATTTGAAATTTGCGCGCCGCCTGCACTACGGCTGCCCCTTCCATGTCCAGCAAATCCGCAATTTTTGCCATTTCCCGGCGCTCGTCCGAATTCACCACCGGCTTATCCCGGGTCGCAACGCTGGCTGCTTGAAACCCCGGGAGCGTATCCGGTTCATGGCGAAACGGCAGGCCGGTTCGGAAATGCGGCCGATCCGGTTCCACAGCCGCGGTCACCTGGTAGATGCCGCCCAGGTAAAACTCTCCATCAGCAGCGGCTCCGGCCGCACCGATATTGACGATGCATGCCGGGGCGCAGCTCATGCACAGGCAGGCGCAGGCCATTGCGGCATTGGTTTTGCCCATCCCGGAGATCACCAGCACGATATTTTCCGACCTGTAGGCGGTGAAAGGGCCTATTGTCGATCGGCGGCAGCCAAGACCCGCCACAAAAGGCTTTGCCTCAAGGTAGGTGGCCATGACCAGGCCGGTCAGAGAACGTTTTTGCATTGGGCGGTCTGCTCCAGCCTGTCCACGGCCGCTTTGCCCGCGGTTCCGAGAGACAGCGTATAGGAATTGACGTAGAGGCTTATATGCTCGTCAATTACGGAATCTTCGAGTTCCTGGGCATGCTGTTTAATAAATGCGCGCGAGGCTTGCGGATGTTTCTGTCCATACGAGAGGGAATCCCGGATCAGCGACTCCAGAAATTGTTTATGTTTAACGGTTTCCGCGTCCCTGCGCACGGCAATGCAGCCCAGCGGAACGGGCAGCCGGGTTTCTTTTTCCCACCAGCGGCCGAGATCTGCTATCTCGATTAAACCATAGCGCGGATAAATAAAGCGGCCCTCGTGGATAATCACGCCGGCATCCCATCTGCCCTCCCGGATGCCGGGCAGAATCGCTTCAAAGCTTGCGGTTTGGATATTTGTTATATCCGGGCGCCAGAGCTTTAGCAGCAGGTGCGCCGTGGTATAGCGGCCCGGGACAACAACTCTCGCCTCAGCAAGAGGGGGCAGATCCCTGCCTGCCACCAGCAGCGGCCCGCAGCCATGCCCCAGGGCCGCGCCGGCATCGAGCAGCGCATACCGGTCCTTGAGAAGCAGATATGCGTAAAAGGAGAGCTTGGTAACGGCATAGGTCCGGGAAAAGGCCAGATTGTTCAGGCTCTCCACATCGTCCAGATGAGGCGTAAAACGAAAGGGGCCTGCGTCTATAAAGCCCTGCAGAATCGCATGAAAAATAAAGGTGTCGTTGGGACACGGAGAGAAAGCGATATCCATGTGTGGCATAAGCTGCTCTGTTGCTTCTAGAACCTGTGCAAAACGGTGTATTCCGAATCCCGCTGTACCGGAACCCTGCCGGCATTGCGGATCAGATCAATAAACTGCTGCATGTGCGTGCTTCTGTCAATGCCGGTGGCTTTTACCACGACCTCCTCCATGAGCACACCGCCCATATCATCAGCCCCCATTGCCAGGGCTATCTGTGCGGGCTTGAGACCCTCTGTGAGCCAGCCCGCCTGAATATGGTCGACGTTGTCCAGGTAGATCCGGGAAATCGCGACGATTTTCAGATAATCCGTCCCGCTCGCTGCGGGAACATGATCCATCCGGGTGTTGCCCGGGGAGAAAGACCAGGGTATAAAGGCCCGCAAAATCCCGGTCTCATCCTGTATGCCCCGCACTACCCGGAGGTGTTCGACCCGCTCGGTCAGGTCCTCGCCCATTCCGTAGGTCATTGTGGCAGAAGATTTCATCCCGTGGCGGCAAAGACTGCGCATCACCTCGCACCACTGATTCGTGTTTAATTTGCGGGGGCTTACCTGCTGCCGGATGCGCTCAACCAGCAGGTCCGAAGCGCCTGGAACTGAATCCAGACCAGCCGCTTTTAATGCAGCGATCACGGCATCCGCCGACTCTCCGCTTTTCTGCGCCATGTGAACGATTTCCGCGGGGGAGAAGCAATGCAGGTAAAGCTGCGGGAACCGGCTTTTCACAGCTTCCACCATTTCTATATAGGTCTCCGGGAGAAACTCCGGATGCAGACCCCCCTGCAGCATTACCTGGGTTCCGCCCGCGGCGGCCAGTTCTCCGGCGCGCCTGCAGATCTCATCGGTGGAGAGGCTGTAGGCCTCAATCCGGCCGGCCCGGGCATGATAGGCACAAAACCTGCATGCAGATTCACAGACATTGGTAAAATTGATAATCCGGTCCAGGATAAAGCCGACATGGGCTTCAGGCACCGCGGCGCGCCGCCTGAAATCCGCCGCCCTGCCAAGGGCGGGAAGATCCCAGGCAAAAAGCTGAAGGGCTTCGTCTTCACTGATGCGGGCGTTATCGTATATTTTCGCCCGGAGCGGGCTTGAAGGACTATCGGCATACATGATCTGTATCTCCCTGGGGATTTTCATTCCAGAACCGCAGCTCCGGCACCGGCGCCAGCAGCCCCTGGGCTGCAGCGGCCCGGAAGTAGTAGCACAGGGCGTCTTTTAACTCATCGGAAAAATCAAACTGCAGGAGCCTGTAGTAGGATTTAATATCGTAATCGACATCCGGATATTTTTGCCTGGCGTGCCGGATAACAGTTTTGTTCTCCGTCTCAAGCAGCTCAAGGGAGCGCCTGAAGGAGCGGACTACTGCCCGGATGCGCCCGGCATCCTCCCGGACGGCCTCCTCCCTGACGGCAAACACGGCAAATACCACCGGATGCCCGGTTTTGCGCATCCACAGATCCCCGATATCATAAATATAGGAAATCGGCTCCGGCTGGCTTACCATGGCATCGTTTCCTATAATGAGAGCGGCATCCAGCTCCTGCATGCAGGGCCTGGGCGGTATCCTGCAATACCTGGGCGAAATCCCGTAGTGCCGCGCCAGCAGGATCTTAACAAGGACCTGCGAGGTGCGCGAGGCCTCCGAGATCCCGACCCGTTTTCCGTCCAGCTCTTCAATGGGGACATGGCTGGCAAGGATCACGGAGCCCACGTAGCCTATGGAACTCAAACAGAACCCGGGCAGCAGCAACGCCTCCGCCTGCAGATCGGCGTAAGCGGCGGCTGAAACCGGGCTAAGCGCCAGGCCGCCCTCCTTCATCAGGCCGTTTAGCTCCTCCGGGTACCCGGCCGTGACATGCACGTCCCCAAGGGGCTGCTTCTCCAGCATATGATAAAAAAAGGGATAGCAGTTCAAGTAGTCGATGCAGCCGATGTTCATGCGCCGCCTCCCTCATTTGAAGCCCCGTACAGGGCCGTGGTGCGGACCGGGGTACGGCCCGCGTTTTCTATCAGGCTCCGCAAACGGGCTTCCGATCCCGCTGCCGGGGTATCAGCCCCGGCCGAATGGACTACTTTTTCGTTGCGGTAGGTGGCGCTTAAATCGTCAACCCCGAAATTTAAAAGCACCTGGGCGGTTTTTTCGCCGACATACATCCAGAGCCCTTTCAAATGGGGCACGTTATGCAGAAAAATACGGGCCGCGGCATATAGACGGATATCATCGAATCCGCTTGAGCTGTCCTTTGTGGCTCCGATACTGGTATTTCTGCCGTGAAAGGCCAGCGGGACAAAGGTTTTAAAACCGCCGGTCACCTCCTGCAGATCTCGGATTCGGACCAGGTGGTCCACGATGTCCGCGATGGTTTCGCGGTGATTGTAGAGTATGGTGGCATTGGTTTTCAGGCCCTGGCTGTGGGCTAGCGCCATCACTTCCAGCCACCTCTCACCGGAAATCTTCTTCGGCGCGATCACCCGGCGCACATGTGGGGCAAAGATTTCCGCCCCGCCGCCGGGAAGGGCGTCAACCCCCGCAGCAATCAGACGCTCAAACACCTCTGAAAGCGGCAGGCCGCTCTGCCTCGCAAAGTAGTCATACTCCACGGCTGTAAAGGCAACTACCACGAGATCCTTTTTAACTGCCTTGACGCGCCGTATCATTTCTACGTAGTATTCCATGTCCAGCGCGGGATTTAAGCCGCCGACGATGTGGACTTCATCAATGCCCTCAGCAGCCGCGGTCCGAACCTGATCTTCAATTTCGTCCAAAGAAAGCGTGTAGCCTCTTTCATCTCCCGGATCGCATGAAAAAGCACACAGGGGACAGCGCAGTTCGCACATGTTGGTGTAGTTCAGGTTCATGTTCACCCCGTAAAAAACGCGGTCCCCGTGAAGACGCCGGCACGCGTAGGCGGCCACCGCGCCCAGATCCATGATATCGTCTGTTGCCAGCATCTCTGCCAGCGCCGAAGTCGCAACAGGCCTGTTCCGGCAGACGGTTTCCGCTATCCGGCGAATCCGGGGGTTTCCAATCTGGCCAAGGAGCTGTTCTTCATTATTCATAGGGATTTTGGTAAGTTTTAAGTTTTAAGTGTTAAGTGTTAAGTGTTAAGTGTCAGCAAGGGGGCCGGACCTCTGCTTTTCCCAGTCTGTAAACAGCCTGTGGGGTTTTCCCAGCAGGTGCAGAATCTTGCCCGTGATAAAATCAATGACGTCATCGATGCTCCGGGCCTGTGTATAAAATGCAGGGATCGGGGGCACGATCTCAGCTCCCGCCTGCATGGCCCTTCGCATGTTTTCTATATGAATAAGATTTAAGGGCGTCTCCCGGGGGACCAGTATACACCGCCGCCGCTCCTTTAAAGCAACATCCGCGGCCCGGGCGATAAGGCCGTCCGCGTACCCGTTGGACACCGCGGAAAGGGTTTTCATGGAGCAGGGAATGATGACAATCGCTGAAAAAGGCGTTGTGCCGCTGGCCTCCGGGGCGTCGATATCCCCCTCTCCAGCCTCCCGCAAAAGCTCCGGGTCGCCGATCCTTTGCCTCCGCTGCAGTATGTCAGAAAGCGTGGCTTCAGACGCGGCGGCGGAACCCATCTCATAGCCCAGGACCTTCCATGCGCTCCCTGAGGTCACCGCCGTAACCGGGGTGCGAAGGTTGAGCAGCTCTTCAATCAGCCGTATGCCCAAAACCGATCCGCTGGCCCCGGTCAGGGCAACCACAATCCGCTCATTTGTCCCGTCCTTTGTACGGGTTTGCATCATCCGATCCTCTGTTTAACGCCGGCCGCAGCACCCCTTTTACAGGAAAGCATCCGCCAGGGTTCCCAAAAAAAACAGCGGCGCAACAAACATGTTGATTTGAAAAAACAATTGCATGGCCCGCCAGGTATCCTTTTGCCGGGCCAGCATCTGCTGCCGGAGAAAAATCAGCGCAATGGCCGATACAGCGGTAAAGTAGAAAGCCCCCTTTCCGGCTATAATCCCGGCCCCTACCATGCCGGACAGGCACAGGAGATAGCAGGCGGCCGAAATCCGCAGCGCTTTCTTCTCTCCCGCTTTTGCCGGTATGGAAAAAAGACCGTGCTTTCTGTCAAAATCCGCATCCTGCAGGGCATAGGCGATATCAAGACCGGCGATCCAGGTAAGTATGATCGCGCCCAGCAGGAAGGGAAAGCAGCTAAGCTCGCCGGTAACCGCCAGGTATCCGCCAACCGGCGCGGCGGCTTCCACGCATCCCAGAAAAAAGTGCGAAGCAGCGGAAAGTCTTTTGCAGTAGGAATAAAAAACCAGCATAAGAGCCGCGGGAAAGGAGAGATAAAAGCAAAGGGGGTTTAAGCGCCAGGCAGCCAGCACCAAAACGGCCAGGCATGCAAAGCCCAGCGCCCAGACTGTTTCCGGCCGAAACTCGCCCCGCGGGACCAGGCGCTCTTTCGTGCGCGGGTTTCTGGCGTCTATATCCGCGTCAATAACCCTGTTAAAAGCCATGCCGGCGGTCCTGGCCGCCGCCAGTGCGATGCTTACCCATATCCAGGTGGCCGGATCCGCACCTCCGGCAAAAAGCACACCGATATAGGCAAAAGGCAGGGCGAACAGGGTTTGTCTGGCCAGAATCAGCTCCGCAAATTTTTTAAAAGCCATATTCCTTCCACCGCCGGTCAACAAGGTCCTTTATGGACTGATCCATGGTAATCTCTTCCGGCCAGTCCCGCCCCATGCCTTCCTGCCGCGTCTTGCGGGTGGCATCTATCCCCATCTTGCCGCCGTAGTCCGGATACGGCGCCGAGTGATCCAGTGCGTCCAGCGGGCCTTCGGAAATCAGGATATCGCGTTTGGGGTCCACGTTGTTTAACAGCTTCCAGACCACCGTGCTGGAATCGCGCAGATCCACGTCCCTGTCAAAAACCGCGATAAACTTGGTGGATGCCATCTGCCCCAGCCCCCAGAGGGCATTGATCGCCTTTTTGGCCTGGCCGGAATAGTTTTTATCTATGGTAATCAGGGCGCAGTTGTGGAACACCCCTTCCATGGGCAGCTCCATATCGACGATTTCCGGCAGCAGCATCTGCAGCATGGGTAAAAATATCCGCTCCGTGGCCTTTGCCATGTAGCAGTCTTCCATGGGGGGTTTTCCGACGACAGTTGCCGGGTAAACCGCATTGTTCCGGCAGGTAAGGCAGGTGACATGGAAGACGGGGTAGTGATCCGCGGGCGAGTAGAAGCCGGTGTGGTCGCCAAATGGCCCTTCAATGCGCGATTCATCGGGATCCACATATCCTTCCAGGACAAAGTCGGATTCCGCTGGGACAAAGAGATCAAGGGTTCTGGCCTTAACCGTCTGCACAGGCTGCGAGGTAAGAAAGCCGGCGAACAGGAGTTCATCCAGTTCAGGCGGCAGCGGGGCAGTTGCCGCATAGGTTACGGCTGGGGAGCCGCCCAGGGCCACGGCCACCGGCATCCTCTCGCCCCGTTGCTTGTAGGCCCGGAAATGCCTGGCCCCGTCCTTGTTGTACTGCCAGTGCATGCCGGTTGCAGCATGGTCGTATTTGTGCATGCGGTACATGCCAAGGTTCTGCACGCCGGTTTCGGGATCCTTTGTTACAACAAGAGGAAGCGTAATAAAGGGGCCGCCGTCTTCGGGCCAGCAGGTAAGCACGGGAAGCATGTCCAGAAGGGCGCCGCCGGTATATATATTCTGCTGGCAGGGAGCGTTTTTTACCCTGGAAGGCAGATAGCCGGCCATTTCCCGGATAGAAAAAAGCATCCGGATTTTTTCCTTCATGCCGGCCGGGGGCTTTACTTTCATCTGTTTTTCCAGCCGGGCCGCGATTTCTTCCATCCGGCAGCCGCCAAGGGCGAGTTCCATACGCCGGTAGCTGCCGAAGGCGTTTATCAGAAGCGGATAATCCGAGCCTTTCACGTTTTCAAACAAAAGGGCCGGCCCGCCCCTCTTGCTGAGCCGGTCGACAATTTCCGTGATTTCCAGGGCAGGGTCTACTTCTGCACTCACCCGGTGCAGATCCCCCTCCTCATCCAAGAGCCCGATAAACTGCCGGAGATTTCTGGGTATCATTGTTTTGCCGCCTTGCCTGTTGTTTTTTGGTCTATATTACAGATAATGCCCGCTTTTCAACAGGAAAAAATCAAGCAGACCGGGGATTCAGTGGAGGAACCTGGTTCTTTTTAACCCTGCAGCTCGTCGCTTGCAGTCTGCATCTATCCGGGAGTCATTATAAGACGGCAAAATAAAAAGTTCGGAATCGGGCTTTTTACTTTGCCGTCAAAGCTGGTGAAAACAAAGAGCGTCGGCTGGCAGGTGCTCTTCCGCAAGCTCCAGGAGGTGATGGTGGTGGGTGAAAAAGATGACCTGGGTGCGGGCTGAGAGCTCGGCCAGGACTTTCAGGGCGGCAACGGCACGGTTATTGTCAAACTTGATCAGAATATCATCCACGATAAAGGGCATGGGCTCGGCTTTTTGGATGGCCATCTCAAGGCCCGCCAGGCGCAGGGAAAGGTAGAGCTGGTCCGCGGTGCCGTCGCTCATGGCCAAAACATGGACCACATCCCCTTCTCCGCCCCTTACTCCTGCAATCACGGGTCTGCCGGACTCGTCAAACTCTGCGCGCACCCCGGCATAAGCTCCGCAGGTAATTGCGGCAAACAGCTCCGAAGCCCGGCGGAGCATGGGGGCTTGGTTTTTCTCTCTGAACCGCTCGATGGCCCGGTCCAGGATATGGATGGAGAGGCGGAGCCGGATGTAGCGGCGCGCCTCCGGGTCCAGCCGGCCCAGGATTTCCTGCCGCTCCTCTGCAAGCCGTGCGGCTTCGGCGGAGCCGTCCATTTTGGAAAGCTCGTTGTTTAACCTGCCAATGGTTTCCGCCAGATCGTTTCTTTCAGCGGACAGCCCGGCAATCAGCTCGTCAAGACGCTCGATTTCCGGCTCAATGGTGTCCGGATCAACTTCTGCGGCCCGGGCCGCAAACTCCTCGACTGTTGCACCGCCGGAAACCGCCAGGATCTGCTCCTCAACCGATTTTCGCTCCGATTCCAGCTCCCTGCGCTTTCTTGATTTTGCCTCCGCACTTCGCAGTTCGCTGAACTCGGCACAGCCGGCCTCCCCGCACATGCGCACAAGCCTTGAGCGGGTTTCCGAGGCGTTTTTTCCGGCTTTTTCCAGATTGTTCTGTTCGGCTGTTAGCTGCTTGTACAGCTCGGCATACCTGGTACGGGCCTCACGGGCATGGGTCAGACGATGGTGGAGTTTGAGAACGGCATCCCCGGGAGCGTTCCCTGAAAGTTCAGGGGCTGCCGTTTCCGCCAGGCTGCGCACCCCTTTGGCAAAACTTTCCCGGTCCCTGTCGATCCCATGAATGCGTTTCTCCAGCTTGTCTGCTTCTTTTAACTTGTCAAACAGGCTTCGCAGCTCCTCCATTACCGCGTCCGCCTCGGAAGGCAGGCAGTCGCCGCTTAGCCCCAGGGGGGCCACGGCTTCCGCCCACTGACTCCTCCAGCAGGAAAGCGCCTTTTCGCTTGCCTCGAGCCTTGATTTGGCGGCTTCCAGCTCCTTTCTGCGGGCGGATAACTCGGATTCGAGTTTTTCATGAGTTAAGGCAAGCTGTTCCTGGTCTTCCAGGATTTGTCTGGCCCTATGGATGAGCCGTGCAAGGGATTCGCTTTGCGGATCTGCTTCCCGGCCGAACGCCTTAAGCCTTTCGGCAAGGGCCTTGCGGGATGCATTTATGGCCTGCCCGGTATTTTCAGCCTGCCTGCGGCTTTTCTCATACGCCGCAAACTCCTCCTGCAAAGCCTCTGCCTGCCTTCTCCAGCGCTCCATCTCCCGCGGCGATTCTGCCTTAAGCCCGATCGGCGCCCACAAACGATCCCACTCGGCGGAAAGCTCCTCCTTCTCCCGCTCCGCCTCTTCCAGGGCCTGCTCTGTTTCCTTTTTTTTCTGCTCTGCCGCGCTATGATCGGCTACCAGGCGCGCATGCTCCGCCACCCGGTCGGCCTCCCTGCGCAAGCGGTCCGAGACCGAATCCGCGGCTTTTATATGCCCTTCAAAAACGAATTCCAGGGACGGACTCGCCAAAGGCTGCTCTTTACCTTCCTGATTTTCAGGTACCAAAGCCTCGCCAAGATAGTCGGAAAGAACGCGTGGCTCCGGCTCTTCTCCGGCGAGCTTTTTCCGGATCAGCCGCCATCCCCTGTCACGGCGGCTGCGGGCCTCTTCCAGGTCCGCCTCGGAAACAACAGACTGAGCCATCTGCCTTGCCTGGATGCGGGAGCGGGTCTCCCGGATTTCCTCCTCAACCTTTGCCTGTTCCCTGGAAAGCTCCTCCAGGCGTCGGTCTGCAGCGGCAAACCGGTCTTCAAAACCCTGAATGGTTTCAGAAGCGGGAAGGTGGAGTTTCTCCAGATCCCGGCTGCACGAAGCTGAAATGCCAAGGCGCTGCAGGCGCCAGAAAAGCGATTCCTTTTGATGGTCCAGGTCCGCAATGGCCTGCTGATTCTGTTTTTCCAGCGGGCCCAGTTCAGCAGCAGAGGAAACCTCGGCGCGAAGAGACTCCATGGTCCGGCTGTCGCGGGGCTCTTCAAGACCTTTCTTTTCAGCCTCAAGCCTGCCGATCTCCCGGGTCAGACCGGGCAGTGCCTCCCGCGCGCTTTCCATCCGTGTGCTGATCTGTTCATACTCGGAGGCCAGCCGACGGATGGATGCGGCCCGCTCCTTTTTGATGCGCAGCTTCTCAGCATCGTCAACGCTCAGTTCGCCGGAGAGGCCGCGCAGAATCTCGCCCGCCTCGCCAAGAAGGGTGGAACGGCTGGTGTCCCACTTTATGCGGTCTGCCGCGGCCTTCTGCTGGCTGCCAAGCTCCTGGTGAAATTTCTCTATAAGCTCCGCATTGTCCAGCACAGCCTCTTCCGGACAGAGCCCCTGCATTTCCTCATTTATGGCATGAATCGCACGCTCTGCCCGCTCCGCCTCCTTTTCCGCCATATCCAGTTCGGTCTCAAGGTTCTGCCGAATCTCGGAAAAATCCTCCGGCAGCAGCACCACCTGTTCATAGTCTTTCAGCGAATCAAGAAGCTCCCGGCGCCGGGCGATAAGGGGAAGCGCATCCCTGATACGGGCCAGATGACTGCGTGCCTTTTGCTTTGCCGAAAGTTCCCGGTCCACCGCGCCGCGTCTGGAAAGGGCCTGGTTTAACTCGCCGTCCAGCCGGGCCCACTCCTTACCCGGAAGCTGAGTCTCCCGCAGGCGCTTATCATTTTCCCGCAGATTGGAAATGGCGGCGTTTATGGCCGGTTTCTGGCCGGAGGGCTTAAACAGAGCTTCCGCCTCCGCGCCCAGGGCATCCCGCACCTCCTTTAAGCGCACAATGCCGGATCCCGCGGAAAAAACAAGCTGGCCCAGGTCCCCGCCGCCGGCCACTATCTCACGGCCGCCGGCTACCAGGTCCTCGTAGCCGATCCCGAACATGGTGGCGAAAAGCTCCGCATCCACGTTGTTTAAAAAACCGGCAAGAACGGACTCCGCAACAACCGTCCGGTCGTCGGATGCGCGCAGGGTGTTTACCCGGCCCTTACGCCGGATAACGTCGAGGCGCTCGCCGGAGGAAGAACAAAGACTGCCGCCTATGCGCATTTTGGGATAGGGATGGATGAAGTCGTCCGGGGATCGCTCCGAAATTCCGTAAAAAAGGGCGCGAAGGCCCCGCAGCGCGGAGCTTTTGCCGGCTTCGTTGGGACCGTAGACCAGATGCAGCCCCCGGGCCCGGCTGCCAAAATCCAGGTGTGCGTTCGTGAACGGGCCAAATGAAATCAATTGCAGGGAAGCAATCCTCATTTTCCGCCGCCCTTTTTCATAAGCCTGCCCACAAGTTCAGGGCGCGCCTTCTCAAGCAATTCACCGATCCAGTCCGGATCCTGGCAGGAAACGGCGTCCGGCCCCTCTTTTAGCTCCCTGGGAAGCTTTCTGGAAAAATCATCCAGCATCGCGGAAAGCTCCTGCCTTGCCCCGGGATCTGCGGAGAGTTCATCAAAAAGGGCCAGCAGTTCGTCGACGGCACCGCCGGAAACCGTTTGCTCCCGCTCTTGCGGGAGAACGCAGGAAAACAGTACTTTCTCCACCCAGACCCTGCTGCCCCCTGCTTCCATGGCAGCGGCCCGGATCTCTCCGGTCCAGCGTTCAGGCTCGGCAAAAAGCTCACCCGCTGCAGGCGAAGTTCCTGTGATCTCGGCGCGAACCGCCAGCGGCATGCTGCTGTTTTCCGTCACAACGGCCTCCAGGCGTCCGGCAAAAGCATCCACAACGTCATAGCCGCTGTGACACTCGCCTGCATCCACGCGAACATGCGCCCAGCGCACAACATCCGTGGGGACAAACTCCAGGGAGGGCTCCATCTGCTCGCTCACCGTTACAAGTACGCAGCCCCTGGCCCCGCATTCCCGGATATGGCGTCCCTGGGTGTTTCCGGGAAAGACAATGGGCGGGTCCGCGCAGAGCTTTTCGTACTGATGCACATGGCCAAGCGCCCAGTAGTCATATCCTTTCTGACTGAGCCCTTCGACAGTGCAGGGCGCATAGTGCTCGTGACCCTGGCGGCCGGTGGCGCAGGTATGGAGCATGCCGATATTAAACAGTCCCGGACGGGGCGGCGGATAATGCCGGGAAAGGTCTTTTTTCTCCGCAGGCGCAGAAAAGCTCCGGCCGTGAACCGCGACCGGCGGCTCCTCCATGATCCGGGTCTCGGCCCCACCGGAGGGGAAAAAGAACACGTTGTCAGGCGTGCGCAGCGACCGCGTAATGGCGCTTGCAGCGTCATGGTTTCCTGCCGTGATAAACACCCGGATGCCTGCATCGTGCAGCCGGTTCATCCGGGAGACAAAGAAAAGACCTGTATTGTAGTCCTTCCAGTCCCCGTCGTAGAGATCGCCGGAGATGAGAACAAAGGAGACCTTTTCGGAAACCGCAAGCTTCACCAGGTTGTCAAAGGCGCGCCGCGTGCTCAGGCGGAACTCCTCGACCGGCGCGCCGTCATAACCTTCGAGCTTGTGCATGGGGCTGTCAAGATGGATGTCTGCTGCGTGGATGAAACGAAACATAGAAACACTTATTCTGCGATGTTCGCATAACCATCGCTCAAGGCGGTCTCTTCCCGGGCGTTTACAACCCTGAAACAGACATCTTTACCGGAGGCGCGGCTCTGCCTGTGCAAAACCTGCAGGCGGATGGATGTTGCCGGAACAACCATGCCGGTGAACCGGCAGGCCAGTTCCCTGACCCTGGCCGGCTCCATGTGCCGGGGATTCTCGTCTCCCACAGCGGCCGCGTAGTTCATCATCTGCCGCAGCGTAACCTCCCGTTCATAATCCGGGAGCCTCTCCCCGATAATCCGGGAGTCGATCTGGTATTCGTCCGTCATCCGGAAAATCCTCTATGCTCCCGGATTCCCTTACCCGTTGCCGTCTATGGTGTAAATCCCGGCTGCGTGGCGGTCCATCCGCTTTATTTTTTCAATAATGCACTTTTGCAGCAGGGAAAGATCAATTTCGGTAAACCGGATGCCCACCCCGGCAGAGGTGGAATGAACCGTTTTCCCGGTTACGTGCAGCGGCAGCTTCGAAAAAGAAGAGTTCGGATCAAACAGGATTTCAATCCTGATATTCTCATTTATCGGCAGATATTCCGAAGTCTCCAGAAACATGCCGCAGGCGCCTATATCCCGCACCCTGCCTTTTACGACATTGCCAGGGCGCCTCTTTGGGGAGTATGGATCCAAAACGGTGACACTGGCCTGGGTATCCGGCCAGGCTTCGCTGCGGGTGCAGATCCGTTTATTGCTGATTCGCATGTAAACCTCTTAAAAAATGTTCCATTCTTTTAGAACGCCCGGCTGTTTTTGTCAACAATTGCAGCCCTTCAGGCGGATTCAGGCATTGCCGCCGCCCCTGACTTCAAGCTCCCGGCCGATGAGGTGCCGTACGCTTCGGCTGTAAAGCAGACGCATATGGCCCTGCCAGGCAAGCTCGTGATTGACGGCCCCTTCTCCCAGGCTGCCGGAATCCCGGGGAATAATAAACTCGTCAAAGGAGGAATAAATAGCAGCATAACTTGTGTTGCCGGGAGTCAATCCCCCTTCTGCCAGATCCTGCATAAAACTGCTCTTATAAAAAAGCTGGAGCGTGTTTCTGCCAACCGGCATGAAGGCAGCCGTGCGGGTGCCCTGGTTGGCCCCGCCAAGGCTTATCAGAAGACCTACCCTGTCTGCCGCATCCAGATTTTTTATCGCATACCGGGCGATAACCGCGCCCATGCTGTGGGCAATCACGGTCACCGTCTCCGCGCCGGTACTGCTGCGAACTTCCTCTATCCGCCGGGCGACCTTTTCCGCAAGGCTTTCCGCATCAGCCAGTATGGGCCGCCAGGTCATGGAGAAAACATTTTGCACCCCGGCTTTCTTCAGATACCTGGATATGAGTATGAAGGCATGGCTTGCTGAGCCAAAGCCGTGAACAAGAAGGACCGGCGGCCGCGAATCCGATACGGGTTCAGGCTGGCGCCGGTCAATAACAAAATGCAGGGGCCGGCTAACAAAATGAAAAAATATTGCCGCGGCTTCCACCAAAACCGCCCACAGTGCGCGGAAGGGCCGCAGGCCCCGCCGCCAGCCCCCTTCTTCCGGGCGGCAGCAAAAATTCACATAATCATACCAAGCCACCATGTAAAGAAGAACAGATACCAAAAGAAATAGGCCATAAATCAGCAGCAAAATAAAAACAATCAGCATTTAATCCCCCAAACCATTTCATGCCTGGATTCACTGTTACTGCCGGCCGCGCCAGCACTTCTCCGATCACCTCCCTGGCTCCCTGATCGCCCAGACTCTCATAAATAGCCGAACTTTTGAAAATATCGGCAAAAAGAATGGCAAGGAACCGGGGGCGCGGCGCTCCGGATGTGTTATACGGCATCAGTTTTTCTGATCTCATAAAAAATATTCTGAAGGGCTATTGCCGGGACTTTAATTCCGGGAAAAAACGCCGTAATAGTTAAGAGAGTATTTCCGTGCGGGTTCTTTCTCCCGCCAGATCTCATCGGCTTCCACGCGCCGGCCGTCGTTAAAATCGTCCTTCCGCATACGGAAATAGGATTGTACCCCAGGGCCGCTGTCATAGGAAACCGCTGCAGGGCCGGCAATGTAGTAGCCCACAAGGTCACCCTTATTCACAATGATGGGATTGTCAAAATCGAGCAGATGTTTGCCTTTACTGTCGGCAGTCACTTCCAGGGCCTTGCTGGCGGCCACCATATAATCCTCGCCCACCGGCCGCAGAATTTTCACCACAATAATGCCTGATCCACTGAAGTATCCGCCGATACCATTGATCTGGCCCTTTCCGGGAATCGGATGGGCCGTATCCACTACCATGCGGGTGCCCTCGTCCAGATTCCTGCGCGCAATTAAAGGATTCCCGATAAAATCTTCAAGCTCGATCCGAGTAAGAAAGGCCCGATTCTGCTCTATCTGCCCCTTGACGTAGCTTCTTATCTCTGATGTGAGCTCTCTGAGGCGTTTGTCATAATACTTCTGCTCACTGCCGGAGATATTGAGACGCTTTTCCAGTTTCGCGATCCGCTCTTCAAGGCTTTCTATCGCCTCGTTTTTTTTATCAATCCGCTGTTCCCTCTTTTTAAGCGCAGTCTGCTGCTCTGCGATCTTTTCCTCCCTGTTAGTGATCGTCTGTTTGCAGTCATCGAGGCGCTCCTGCAGCGTCGGACAGCTTGCCGCGCACCCCGTGCAAACCGCCAAAAGGGCCGCAAAAACAAGTAACCATCGCATATGCGCTACCTCCGTCTGGGAATGAACTGAATCCGGCTTTCCGCCAAAATACAGTCGCCCTGCGTAATTGTTATTTCATAAACTCCGGTTTCAAAGCCTGCCACCGGCGCGCTGACACTAACCACCCGGCTGCCGGCCGAGGCATCAAGAACCAGCGGCACCTCAAGAGTTCCCCCGTCCTGTCCCGAAAGCGCGATACGGACCAGGCTGCCCGCATCCAGGTTTTGGTACTCAAGGCACAGATTAAGGCTCTGCACCTCAACTGGAGCCCGGCTTATGCGGTTTTCCCCACCGCAGCCCGCATCCGTCGGATAAATGGAAGCCTCCCAGTGGATCTTGTCATACAAATCGGCAATCATACCGTCCGAGGGCGCCGCAGCCCTGGCCTGCTCCAGTATTGAGGCGGCCCTCTGCCTGTTTCCTTTTTCCTCAAGTTCTCGGGCAAGCTCCCGCACTGCCCCGGAGGCCCCGGGCCGGTTTGGATTGAGCCGGAGCGCAGCCAGGTAGTGCTCTGCCTTCTTATCCTCCGATTCACTCCGGGCGGCTTTATTAAGTAATATATCATATTGGGCGTTAATAACAGTTTTTTCAAGATCGGGGAACCTATCCGCCACAAGCTCGATAAACTCTTCCGGCATCAGGCGGTTCTCCGCCTTGCGAACGGCTACCAAGGTCCGGATCTGCTCTTTGGCCTCCCGCAGCGCATCTGCCATCTCCTGGCTGCCATAGGTATTCACGGCCTGATCAAGGTTTTCGAAAAAATCTCTGTATGCCGCGGTTTTTTTAGAAAACGGCTCCACAAGCTGAATCCGGTAAAGCCGGGTAAAAAGATCCGCCCGTGTGTCCCTGGCCTTTCGTATGTACCGGAGCTGCTCTTTAAAACCGGAATAATCCGGGGCATTATCAAGGGCCTTATCAAGCAGATCGGATGCTTCATTGAAGGCCCCGGCACCGGTCATCTCCCGGGACAGTTCTTCGATTTTTTCCCTGGCTGCGGAGCGGCCCGGATCAAACGAAAGAGCCCGCAGATAATAGCGGGCCCTGTCCCCACGGTTGTCGATATTGTCAGCACGGGCAATAAGAATATCGTAGTGGGTATTGAAAATACTGTTCAACTCCGGAAAATGACTGGCAACCAGATTGATAAAAGCATCTGGGATCTCCCTGCCCTTATCCTGCCTTGCCTCCACGGCAGTCTTGATCTTGTTGACCACTGAAGCCCGCACATCGGCCACGGCCCTGGCCCCGTGTTCGGAGACAGCGGCATGCAGAGCCTGAAAAGCCTTCCGGAAAGCGGGGATCTGCTCCTCCAGTGCAGCATCTTTGTCGATGGCAGAGAGCGGACCCAGAACCCTGGCCCTGGCCAGCCTGAGGGCAACCTCCCTGTTCTCAGGCCGGTGCTTAAGGATTTTTTTGTAGTAATAGCCGGCGTTTTCCTTTTCCGGGGCCAGATAACGTCCCTGTTTATAAAGCCGGTCCCCCCGGATCCGCCATTCAAGAAGCTCCGCTTCCGTCTTTGCCTCTTGCCTTTCTTCGCCCGGATTAACTGAGCGGGCGGCCTCAATGCTTTCCAGGGCCTGGTCGTAGTTCTTATTTTTATATGCAGCTCTGGACTTTTCCATCAGGCTTGCCCGGATATCCGCTATTCCTTTTCGCGCGTCCTTATCATCCGGGTCCAGATCAAGCACTTGATTATAAAAGGCAAGCGCGTTTTCATTGCCGGGTTCTGTCAGTCGGCCGGCATTTCTGCTAATCCGGGCCTGACAGAGAAGGGCCAGTTTTTTAAGCCGCAGGTTGTTGGGACCGTGTTCAAGGCCCAGCCGGGCATGAGCCAGAGCCTGTGAAAAACTGCCCTCATCATATAATCGGCGGGCGGCGCCGTGGAGCCGTTCCAGCGTGTTGATCCGCAGTTGCCGGAAATATACAGAGTCCGTGTTGGTGAAGGATTTTTCCAGAAATGCCAGATGCGACTTGTATTGCACAAATGAGGCTTTCCCCCGGCCGGCAAGTTTCTGCTGTTTTTTTACAGTAACCGCCAAAAGCCCTAAAAGTGCCGGGCGATTCTGCGGTTCAACGGACAAAAGTGCATTATAAACATCCCCGGCGTTT
Source organism: Desulfosalsimonadaceae bacterium (assembly GCA_046482325.1). Classification (GTDB taxonomy): domain Bacteria; phylum Desulfobacterota; class Desulfobacteria; order Desulfobacterales; family Desulfosalsimonadaceae; genus M55B175. The sequence goes on along the minus strand of JAWOFF010000058.1, from coordinate 8,622 downwards.
CCGAGCTCTCCTTTTTCCAGGAATTTGCCGGCCTCTTTGAGCATTTTATCCTCCGGAGCCGGCATCTCTTTTCGGATCCGGCGTATATGCTTTTCCGCATCCTGATAATCCCCCCGCGACAGGGCGCGGATCAGCAAAGGGGCGGCCAGATCAATTTCCTGACCGGACAAATCTTCCGGCTCCTGCGTTCCGGTTTGTACAGGGGCGGCGGGCTCCTTATGCAGAAGACGATCCACTGGCAGAAAAAATGCGGCTGCAGCAGCCAGGCCGCCGGCAAGCAGAATCACCGCCGCCGGATAAGCAAGCTTGCGGGGAAGGCTTTTGCGTTTGCGAAGCAAGCTTTGACTGATGTTTTCTGCCGTCCCTTCCCCGGGCTGCGGAACGGCGTTCCGGGCCGGAGGCTGCTCCTGCTGCTGCTCCGGAGTATCCGGCAGATTATTCAGGGCGTTTAACAGTTCATGGGCCGATTGAAAACGTTTGCCCGGCTTTTTGGCCATAAGACGGTCGATAATGAACTGGTAGCGGGCAAGACCCTCGGTGAGCTTTGGCAACGGATCCTGTATGTGTTTGAGCGCCACAGCTACGGCCGAATCAGCCTCATAAGGCACCGATCCGGTAAGCATCTCGTAAAAGGTAACCCCGAGACTGTAGAGATCGGTGCGCCAGTCAATCTTTGAAGAGCCCTGTGCCTGCTCCGGGCTCATATAATGAGGTGTTCCAAGGCTTGTTCCGTCGATGGTGCATCCGGTATCGGCGCTCAAATCCTTTACAATGCCGAAATCGGTGAGCACCGGTGTTCCGTCCCTGCGGAACATAATATTCTGGCTTTTTATATCACGATGAATAAAGCCCTTGTCATGGGCATGCGCCAGGGCGGAGGCCACCTGACGGAGAATCTGGAGGCTTCTGGATACCGGCATCTCTTTTTTGACAAGCTGTTTTAAATTACCCCCGTCCAGGTATTCCATAATGATATAGTACTTGCTGTCCAGCATGCCTACATCATAGATGGAAACGATATTGGGATGCCGCAGGCCGGCCACAACCCGGGCTTCTTTTAAAAAGCGCTTGTTGTCCTCGTCCCCTCTGCTGCCCGGAGAGATGATTTTAATGGCAACCCTGCGGTCCAGAAGCGTATGGCGGGCCAGGTAGACCTCTGCCACACCTCCGCGCCCCGCGAGTCTGCCGATTTTATAATTGGGAATTTCAATCATGATCAGGCTCTGCTCCGGTCAGGAGCGTTTGAAAACCCGGCGCCACCAATGGCGCATCTTATCTATAAACCCGGGCGGAATGAGATTCTGAGTGAGAAAAGCAACCGTATCTTCGCCCGTATAACGGACCGGGGCATTTTTTTCTGCGGAGACCAGAACCGCCGTAATATCGTCTTTTCCGCCTTTTTTCAGCGCGGCCTCCACAAGGGCGTCCGCCTTTTCCTGCTCGCTGCACCCGAGTTCCAGAATATCTATAATCGCCGACTCGTCCAGTCCCTTGATCAGGCCGTCGCTGCACAAAAGAATCTGCTCATTCCTGCAGAGATCCTCCACGAGCTCATCGACCGCAACATCATCCATATCCTCTGCGCCCAGGGCCTGAATAAGAATGTCCTGATAGGGATGCTTTTCGGACTCGTCCGCGGAAATCACACCGGTATCAACGAGATGCTGCACATAGGAATGGTCTCTGGTCAGCTGCCGCAGCTCCTGGCCGTCCCAGATATAGGCTCTGCAGTCGCCCACCCAGGATATTTCACAGATATGATCGATAATCTGCAGGGCCACCACGGTTGTGCCCATGCCCTTCGGGCCCATTCCCCTGGCTGCCGCCTGCTTTACCGCATGATGGGCACGGGCGACGGAGGTGCTTAACTCCAGGCCGGCCCGGACCTCTTTTATAATAAAATCTGCAGCCAGGGAGGAGGCCTTTTCTCCGCCCTCGTGACCGCCCATGCCATCTGCCACTATATAAAGCCCCAGACGGGGATCGGCGCGGCAGGAATCTTCATTATGCGAACGATCCCTGCCCGCACGGGAAGTGATGCCGTATTTTTGCTGGTCCATATATAACCTGTCGGTATATGCGACGAAGGCGTCAGGTTAATCGAAAAACGCTGCAAGGCAGTTTCTGCTGCTGCTTTGCAAACAGACGAACCCGCCGCAATAGCCGGCGGGTTTAGCGCTGCAGAAAAAATATTTTTTGCAATATAGAAGAAAAAACAGCAAACATCAATCCTGTTTATCGCCCCAATGGCGGGCAGCCGAAACAAAGACGCGCCGGCGGGCAAATATTATAAAACGTAAAATATTCAGGTTTTGATTGCGGAAGCTGGACAGAATATGCGAAATAAAGCAGATCAAAGCTCCTTATTTCAACCTAAATTGAGCGTTTCAATTTAGGTTCAACCCAGACTGAGCGAGGGCGCAATGCCATACGGATGCCTACCCCTGGCCGCCTTTTTCGGCCTGCTGATACTGCTCCCGCTGTTTCTTGCTGACATTATGATAACAGCCCTCTCCCGCCTGGGACTCAGCCCGGAAGCATCCCTGCTGGCTGCCCTGGGCATTTTTCTGGGCGGCATGATCAATATCCCGGTCCGCCGGCTCCGCCGGACCCAGGTGCTTGAATCCAATGTATTCGGTATGTTCGGTTTTGAGCGCATGTTTCCGGGGCGGGTGCGCCGCGCGCCTTACACGGTTATCGCCGTCAACTTCGGCGGCTGCGTGGTCCCCGTGATTATCACAGCCTACGAGCTGATCCGGATCAGCACCTTCGGCCTGTACAACCTGGTCTTAACGCTTGTGGCAGTGGCCATAAACGTGTTTGCCTGCTATCATCTGGCCCGTCCCATCCCCAGGGTAGGCATCGCCATGCCCGCCCTTGTGCCCGGCTTTCTGGCCGCCATCTGTGCAATACTCTTTCACCATGAGCTTGCGCCCATGACCGCTTTCTGTGCAGGCGTTCTGGGCCCCCTGATCGGCGCCGATCTGCTGCATCTGCACGAGATAAAATCCATAAATACCGGAACAGCAAGCATCGGCGGGGCCGGAACCTTTGACGGCATCGTAATATCCGGGCTTCTGGCGACTCTTCTCGCCTATTAGCGAACATGGGTACGAATAATTCCGCGGAGTCAGACGGCAAGTTGCTGCAGCTGTTTTACAAAATCCGCCGGCCTGCCGATACGGAAACGGCATTCCACCGTACCTTCGCGGTCCGCATCAAAGGCCGCCGCATCAAAGGCGCAAAGCAGGCGTTTGTCGTCTTCGGCGGAGACATCCAGCTGCGTGATGCGGCCGTCGTTAAAGGGAACACTGATGACCCGCTTGGAATAGAAAAAGGCAATAATGCGTCTTCGGGTCAGGCAGACAGAACCTGAAAACGAAGCCCGCCGCAAAGGCGTTCTCCGGCCTTTCGCCTTATAGTTTCTTAACGTGATCGAGGCCCGCACTCCTTCCTCGAGCCACACGATTCCTTCGGCCCGCAGAGCTTCCCTGTAGCTCCTGGGGATTTTGCCAATACCAAAAATCCGGTGTGCAAGAGTCTTACTCATAAGCGCCAAAAGCCTGATCCGCTCCTTCTGCATGCTGCAGGGAGTTTAACCACCCAGCGAGTTCGCCAATGCCCATGATTGCATCCAGATCACTTTTTTTGACAACGTAATACCCGTCAATATCATCAAAAAAGGATTCATGCTCAATGGCGGTCTTTAGATCCTCTTCGTAATACTTCTGGGGATTGATAAAAAAATACAGGTCCTCTTCCTCTTCTTCATCATCAAACAGGTTGCATCCCACATAAATCCAGGTTTCCACCTCCGGGATGGGATAGCGGGGATGCAGAAAACTGCCTTCAAAAAAGACTTTACCGACCTCCAGATTTTCTGGCTGCATAGACATCTCCTTTACACCCTGGCTCTTAGCCGGCTCCGGCGGCTCATTCCGCCAGACCGGCAATAGCGCCTCCCAACAGGTTGGCATGGGGAACGGAAAAAAACACGGGTTCAACTCCGTCCGCCCCCATGGCATGCAGAACCTCCGACAAGGCTTTCTCGGCGGTTTCCCTGTAGGCCGAATGACCCCAGAAAACGCTTCCTTCTGCGCAGATGCCCACCTTTTTCAGATCTGTCCGGTTTGCTGCAAGCATTTGTATCACTCCTGCCAGCGCGGCGGCCGTAAGCCGCGCGGAACGCTCCACAATCTGTCTGGCCAGGCGGCTTTCCACATCCAGGGCCGCAGCGGGGCCATAAGCTCTTTCAAAAACAGCGGCTGCTCCGCGGCTGGCATCCATACTGCCCTCAGGCATTGCCAGGCGGAAAAGCTCTGCGAGATACCTCCCGGAAACCGCCTTCTCAAAACGCTGGAATCCGGGGTTATGGGAATTCGCGTCAAGTTTGGCATCCCAGCAGGTCAGCTCCGGCGGAAAAAAATTTCCGGATTCCAGGTTAAGCGGCAGCAGCCCGCCAAAACCCACGGACTCCGCAATTTTGGGAATCCGCTCAGCCTCCGCGGCAATCGCCATATTGGTACCGGTGCCGACCACGAGCCCTATGCACGCGTCTGCATCGGAAACCGCCATTCCCGCCAGAAGCGCGGCCACGGTATCGTTTATAACCCGCACCCGCAGGCACTTCCACGGCTGGCTGCCGGCGGCCAGATGCCGGCACAAAAGATCGCCGACTTTTTCCCCTACCGTATCATCAACAAAGAGCTCTTTTGTCCAGCGCAGCAGGACCGCATCCCCGTCCGGCGTGGATACGGCCGGATAGGAGAAGCAGTAGCCCACCGGCAAATGATTGTCCGGAGCCAGGCCTCCAATCGCTCTCCCCAGCCGCTCAAGGAATTCATTGCGCTTAAGCCTGACCGATCCCTGCCGAACCAGTTGCTTTTTCAGGGGTCCTTTTTCAAAGACCAACCGAGCGTTTTTAAGCAATGCCTGAGCGCAGCGAATATTTGTTCCACCCAAATCCACAAGCAGCAGCCGGCCCTTACGCGGAACAGCGGCAACGGGAACATAGGTCGGGATACACCCGAGTTCGCCTCCGTCTGCCTGCAGACCTTCCTCTATCTTCCGGTTCATCCGCCGGGCCACATCCGCGAGCTGCTCTGTGGAAAGAGAAAAATCGGTATGCATAGACTGCTGTTTCCGATGGACTGCGGGCGGCCTGCGAATCAGGCCGAAACCGGCGCCGGATTATAAGTTAACAGCTTCTTCCCGTTGTTTTCGGTCTCCGTAAAATGTCCTGTTTCGATGAGGGTATTAAACACCTGGTGCAGCGTGCCCACATCGACTTCTTCTGTGGAAAGCCCGGAGAGAACTCCCAAAATCTCCTCACGGGTGCGGGCTGCACCGTCTCCAAGGGCCCTGTTGATGCTTTCCTGGATGCGCTCCGTGCCTGCCCCTCCTCCCTGTCCGCCTGGCGAACTGGAATAGAGCAGATCCTGCGGCCGCCTGAGTTTCTCCTGCGCACGGGCATTTCTGCGGATATGGAGACCGCGCAGGGCAAAGGCGATGAAAAGAACCAGAAAAAGCAAGCCAAACCCGGCAACCAGCAAAATAAAAGGCAGATGATCATAAGCAGAGGCGTACAGGGAAGCTGCACACCCGAACAGGCAGGTAGAGATGCTTAAAAAAAAAGCACTCCAGAAAAAAGCGTGATCCGACTCCTTGATTGCCGGCAGAGGCAAAAGCGCAACCGGGGCCGCTGCCGGCGCCAGAAGAGTTTCCACCTGTAAGATGTCAGAATTTCGCCTGTCTTTCATAAACTCAACCTCCTGCTCGCATTTGGCATGTTCCTGCTGCATTGCGGTCCCCTGGGGATCCAAACCCCGAAAAGGCAACGCAGCAGATATTGTAAAGACTGCGGCATTGTATATTGAAACAGCGGCAGCGGAAAGTTTTTTTTTAAAAACGAACGCTCGCTCGTATTCTCTTGACACCGGCCCGGGCCTATACTACATCTCGTCTTGGCTGCGCTTCACTAAGAGCTGTCATCAATTAAAACTTAACACCGATAAGGAACCACCATGAGCAAACTTAACGCGCTTTTTTCACCTATTAACATCAAAAACACCGAGATTCCCAACCGGGCCGTTCTGCCGCCCATGGGAACGGGTCTGTGCAACAGGGACGGCACTGTGAGCGAGTCCCTGCTTGCGTATATGAAGCGCCGGGCCGACGGCGGGGCCGGACTGCTGATATCCGAGATCACTGCGGTCCACCCCACCGGACGGGTAGCTCCCGCGCAGGTGGGCGCCTGGGATGACCGCTTTGTTCCGGGCCTTGCCAGGCTGGCGGAAGTCATGCGCTCATCCGGCGGCAAGGCGGCCATGCAGCTCCACCATGCAGGCAGGGAAAGCTACTACATGCTCAAAAAGGGAGAAGCTCTCGGCCCCTCGGCAACGCCCAGCCTTATTTATCAACAGCCTCCAAAAGAGATGAGCCGGGAAGACATCAATAAAATCATCAGCTCCTTCGGCAGTGCGGCAGGACGTGCCCGCGAGGCCGGTTTTGACGCTGTTGAAATCCACGGGGCCCACGGTTACCTGCTTACCCAGTTTCTCTCGGCCATTTCCAACCAGCGCACAGACGAATACGGAGGCGACTTCGCCAACCGGGCCCGATTTGTTATAGAAGCTGTGCGCGCGGTTCGCGAGGCGGTGGGGCCGGATTTTCCTGTACTCCTGAGGGTTTCCGCCGAGGAATACATTAAAAACGGCTACAGCGTGGATGACCTGCTCACCATCACGGACGACCTGACCGGGGCAGGCGTGGATGTTATACATGCGTCCGTGGGAACGCACGGCAGTCCGGGCGGAGTTATAAGCGCCCCGCCGGAGTTTGAAACAGGCTTTAATGTATGGCGGGCCGAAAAAATCAAAAAGGCAGCCGGCGTACCGGTAATTGCAGTCGGCCGTTTCAGCGATCCGCGGCCGGCGGACGCTGTCATCGCCCGTGGGTCGGCGGATTTTGTTGCTTTCGGCCGCCAGCAGCTCTGCGACCCAGACTTTCTGGAAAAAGCCCGCCAGAACCGCTACGAAGAGATTCGCAAATGCATTGCCTGCAACCAGGGCTGCATTGAAAGGGAAATGTTAGAAGGCAAGCCGGTGCGCTGCGCCATCAACCCGGAAACCGGCCAGGAACTCATCTATCCCGCCGCACCTGCAGAAAACCCCCGCAGGGTCTGGATCGCCGGAGCCGGACCCGCCGGCCTGACTGCCGCTTATGAAGCCAAACGGCTGGGCCACGAGGTCCACCTTTTTGAAAAAAAAGACAAGGCAGGCGGCAACATACTGTATGCATGCAGGGCTCCGCACAAGGAAATCTACCATGAGTGGATCCAGTGGCAGATCAGGCAGGTGGAAAAAGCCGGTGTCCCCATCCGGACAGGCACTGCCGTCACCGCGGAAATGCTTGAGAGCCACAGGCCGGAAGCCGTTATCCTGGCAACAGGAGGAGAAAAAATCATCCCCGCCCTTCCGGGCATCAAAATGCCCCATGTCTGTGATGCCTGGCAGGTACTTGATGAAACAAGGGAAGCGGGCAAAAACCCCCTGGTGGTGGGAGGCGGCCTGATAGGCATGGAAACCGCCTGCTTTCTTGCCGCAAAAAACAGTGCAGTAACGCTGATCGAGCAGCTCCCCTCCTCTCCTGTGCCCAAAATTACCTCCCATGGCTACAGTCTGCACAAGTACCTGCAAAAAGCAGGCTGCAGGCTGCGGTTTGGAATCGTCCTGAAGTCTGTAAACCCGGATTCCGTAACCCTGGAGGTGGACGGCGTGGAAGAGGAGGCAGCCGGCTTTGACCAGGTGGTACTTGCCGTGGGAATGAAGCCCAGGAGCCAACTGCAGCAGGCACTTGTTGAGCTGGGCATTGCCTATACCACGGCAGGCGACGCCGGGCAGGTGCGCCGCATCATGGAAGCTACCGAGGAAGGCGCAAAAGCCGCCTGGGAGCTATAGGGAAAAAAGGCGGAAAAGGGCTTGCGGCCGCCTCCTCACTCTGCCGTCGCCACGGGCAAGCCTACTTTCCTGAAGCCTCCCGGCCGCCGACAGCAGCCGGATCGCCTTCATAGCCAAGTGCTTTAAAATCCATCACCCCGTCAGGGCCATGGCAGTCAAGGCAGGAAAGCGTATCCTCTTTCGGCGCCACCCCGTGGTTTATACGCCAGTGCATGCGGGTTTCGGCAAAGGTGATCTCGCCGCTGAAGTCCAGCCCGGCCGCTTTCATCCCCTTTTCTGCGGCCTCCTGCCAGTTATAATTTTTAAAATAGCCTTCTCCGTGCAGCTTGGGCACGATCATATAGCCGTTTTCCGCATCCACGGGCTCCACGCCGATCATTATTTTATAAGGGGTAATCCTGGCCTGCGGATCATTTATGTCTCCCTCAGGCGGGTTCAACTCGGTAACCCCGTCCATATTGACCGGATCCCCTTTCTGGTATCGCCGGTGTTTGCCGTTATACCATTCATAGGTCGGCCGCACATGACTTTCTTTCACCAGCACACCTTTTTTCTTGCTAAGCTTTTTGACCTTGTTCTCGCTTTTTTCAAGCACCTTGTTCTCTTTGCCGCTCTCGGACCAGTCCCAACGGGTGACCGTTTTCACCTTCTCTGCAAACTCGGA